>JBHENQ010000030.1:0-37796 GCA_046261975.1 Gemmatimonadaceae bacterium
AAAGTCAGCAAAATGCTCTATGGTCTCCGTCGTTATCTGGCTTCTCAGTCAAAGGACAGCAAACAGGCTTAAGTGTTGGTTTCATCCTCGACCCTGAGGTCTATACTTCTGGCGACTCGCGTCTGCGTCGTTCTTGGTTGACCTTCCGCTCCCAAACTGACCCGCTACTGAAGCCCAGCCGTCTTGCGATTATCGGGCCAGCTCGAAAGTAAACTCCTGTCGAGCGAGCAGTCGAATCGGCTTGCCATCTTCTTCGGCTGAAGCGAAGCGCGTGCGCGATATGGCATCTCGGACCGCTGAAGTGAAGAGCGAATGAGATGAGGTCAGAGCGCGAAATGTGGACATTTCAGCGCGGCCAGTTGTGTCCACCATGAATTCCGCGATCACACGCCCCTCGATGCCCGAGGAGCGCAGCATCTGCGGATACCGGGGCTGAGGCGAGCCTGGAAGAGCTATCGCGGGACGATCGGACATAATGGTGAATGGCGCGGCTCCCGAATTGCTGTAGGAGTCACGACCGCGAGACGATGACGAAGTTGCCGCTACCCCGGCGGCTTCAGGTAGAGCCGTTACCTGCACCACCTTGACGCCCTCGATCAGCGGCGTTGCAGCGGATACGTAGCCGATAGCATTGGGGTTCGATCGCACGTATGCGAGTACCTGACTATCGGATGGTTTCTCCGGCGGCGGCACCTCACGCCCCGAAAAAATCTGCTGCTGCCAATACGCCTTGACGGCCGCAACAGGCTTTCCGATCACAGACTTACTGAAGTGCTCGCGCAACGCCGAGTTCTCTGTGAGATCCACTGCTGCCACAGTCTGCCCACCGTCCCATTCGGTGACCTTCTTGAGAAACAGCTTCGACACCTGTTCCTTCTTCAATGCATGAACCGGGTTGGACGCGTGCACGACTATCTTGAAGGGCTCGCTGACCTGCGCCTCTGCACGCTGCCCTGACGCGCCCATGAGCAAGGCTGCTGCCCAGGTCAGCGTCGGTATTGGCATTTTAGGCTTGAATAGCGTGGTCTTGAATAGCGTGATCATGGTTGTTGGAATAGCGCGTAACTCAACTCTGGCTGTCGCTGTCTTGGCTCAGGCATCGCTAAGTTTGCTCACCCGAACCAGGGCACATTTCCCCTATGCGGATGACGAACAGCATCTGGGGGAGTTACATGGTCACCGTCATAAACCAACTACGAGCGCCCTCTCTCAAGCGACGTTTATGCCCGATCGCTCGAAGGCGCCCGTGGTTCTCCGGTGCTTGCGCGTGGCGGGAGCGACCCTACCGCCGTCCGTCGCTGGGGTTTTGTCCTGCCCGGCAAGCCGGAAGAAGCTCAGCAGGTGCTGCAGCGATTCTGCCTGGGCCGCCATTTCTTCCGCAATCGCGGCGAGCTCCTGCGCCGAAGCGGCGTTGCCCTGAGTAGCTTTGTCGAGAACTGACATAGCGGAGTTGACGTCCTTCACGCCCTTCGACTGCTCGGAGGCAGCGGCCGCGACCTCGTGGACCAATGCGGTTGTCCGGTGAATGGACGGAACCAGGGTGGCCAGGTGCTCACCGGCACGCTCGGCCACCTCGCGGCTCGTGGCGGCCAGCTCGCTGATCTCCCGTGCCGAGCTCTTGCTTCTCTCGGCGAGCTTGCGAATCTCGGAAGCCACCACCCCGAAACCACGTCCAGCGTCACCAGCGCGAGCGGCCTCTATTGCCGCGTTCAATGCCAGCAGATTGGTCTCAGTCGCGATTTCCTCGATGAAAACATTGCGCTCCAGAATTGCCTTGAGGGCGCGCACCGTATCATGAGCGGCATCCGCGCTTTTCTCTGCATCGCCAGCTCCCTGTACAGCCATCGTCTCCATTTGCTGGCTGCTCGATGCGCTCTGAGCGATCAGAGAGTCTATGAGCTGAAGACTTGCAGTGGTCGACTGGACGTTGGCGACTTCCTCGGCGGCGCTCTCGGAAAGATGGTGCGCAGATTCCGCTATCTGCGAGCTCGCGGCGGCGATCGCATCAGCAGCTAGACGCAGCTCGAGTACGACTCTCGAGAGTCCATCCAGCATCTGGGCAAAGGTGTTGCCGAACTTGTCTCGTTCCGATCGCACAACAACGCTATTGGAAAGTATTCCAGCGGCAATGTTCGCCGCTACGATGGAAGTCTCGTTCAGGTAGCCGCTCATCTTTGCCAGAGCCTGGCCGAATGAATCGTGCGCGGAACGAGGCTTCACCTTTATCGACAGGTCTCCCTCCGCGATGGCCTCTGCCACTCTGGCCATATCGCGCAGATATCGGAGCATCTCCCGCATCGCTCGCAGGAGCTGCCCCACTTCATCGTTGGATCCTTCCGGAATGTCGGTCGACATATCCCCCTCGGCCAAACGATTCGCCACGTGCACGGCGTCGCCGAGTGGCTTAGTCAGACCCGCGATTGTCAGACTGGAAAGCATCGCAAGCGCGGCGACACAGAGGACGATGACCGCCCCTACCAGGATCCATCCGATTCGCTGAATCCTGCGGGCCGACGTGAATGCATGTGCGATACTGGCCTCATGGCCTGCAACGTTGGCCTCCAACTGCCCCTTTACCTTGTTGTAACTCGACCGCATCCGATGCAGCACAGTCACAAGATCCTCGCCGGCCTCGCCGGCTATCAGTCGCCCGGTTACTCCGCGCGCGAAGAGGTAGTACTGGCTGAAAACCGCGGACAAGTCGGCCAGCTCATCAGGTTCCGCGTTTGCATTAGCCTTGGCAATCGCGATCTGTGAAAGGATCTGGTCGCGCAGAGAATCCGCTTGCACGAGTTTGTCGGCATCGGCCGAGGATACCGCGTCCTGCAGCGTACGTTGAAGCGTCCCAAGCGAGCTCAACATCGCACGCGCGGTTTGCACAGCCGGATAATCACCGTGCTCAATTTTCCTGAGCGTGCGATTTCCCCAGATGCCGCTCGCCAGCATGATCAGTGAAGTGATCAGCAACGCCGAAGCTGTGACCGCCGGAAGCAGTAGAATCTTCTCGCGGAACGTCAGCCGGGTCAGAACTCGCTTTTCGAGCGACGCGGCGAGCCTACGGACTCCTGGCGCAATTACGCCGTACATCGGGGTAGGGGCTTAAACAAGAGTGAATTTTTCCATGCTCGGGAGCTGTCTGGCTGCCACTCCTTCCGCTGGCTCCGTGAGGAAGACGAACCTGGAGATCAAGCCCAGGTGTGCTGGGAACGGGGCCTAATGGCCTCGCACACTTGACGATCAGTGAAGCCTCCGGTATCGCGAAGGCCGGATCGGCAAACGAAGGCCGCGCGCCCCGCCGCTCAGGCTGCGACGCCCCCAGGAAGCACACCCCTACGCAATGGCCCGCTTAAACCAGCAATTTCAACGGTTTGCGGAATCCCACAGAAGCCTAAGCGAGAGGAACAGCACAGCGAGGGCAAGAAGTCGAACGATACGACGGCCGTGCACGCGCTTCGAGATGGCAACCCCCAACTGAGCCCCAACAACGGCCCCAATGCCTAGCGGCACGGCGAGGGACCACACCACATGGCCCCGAGCGGCGTACTCTGCCACGCCGGCAGAAGCCGTCACGGCTAGAATGAATTGAGAGGTCGCGGTGGCCACGTGCACGGGAAAAGACATCAAGTGGATCATGGCTGGCACGTGCACAATTCCGCCCCCGATTCCCAGGGTGCTGGAGAGAATTCCAACGAGGAACGAGATAACGAGGGCAAGCGGAACACTGTAACTGTAGTTGAAGCTATCTCCGCCGCGGTCGGTGAAGGTGCGGTGAACGCGCAACCATTTTCCCCGTGCCGCCGGCTGAGATGGCGTCTGAGGCGTCTGCTCGGGCCTGAGGATGAGGAAGACGAACATGATTGCGAGGAACACCCCCAGAATCGCCCTGTAGGCAGGCCCCGGTAGTCGCTCAGTAATGAATGGCCCGATTAGAGCGCCGGGCACCGTGGCGAGCGCAAGCACGAGTCCTGTGCGCACGTCCACTCTCCCGGCACGCAGGTATCCTGTCGTGGCACTCGCGGCGTTTAGCACGACGACGACGAGAGAGGTTGCGGCGGCAGCCGGAGGCGGCAACTTATAGACGAGCAACAGGAGTGGTACAACGACAAAGCCTCCCCCTATGCCAACCAGAGTTCCGTACGCACCCACTGCCACTCCCAGGAGCGCGAGCAACACGATCTCGATGACCTCTATGCGCAATTCTCCGTTTCTGATTCCTCATCCTTCGTGCCGCGGCGACTCTAACGGCGTTGCGCGTGGCCCACAAGGGGATGTATGCTGACGCGCGAAATGCTGCCGGCAGTTCAGCAAGCGCTCAGGACTGCCAAGCTGGACGGCTGGCTGCTCTTTGACTTCCATGGTGTCAATCCCGTTGCGACTGGGTTTCTGGGATTGGACGGAATGGTCACTCGCCGCATCTTCGCTTTCGTTCCAGCGCGAGGCAATCCACTGGCGATTACGCACAACATCGAGCAAGGGCCGTGGCGCCACTGGCCAGCCGATTGGGATCGCAGGCGCTACAGCACATGGCAAACGCTCGAACAAACCCTGCGCGAGATTCTGAGAGGGAAACGCGTGGCTATGGAATACTCACCTGGCGACGCGGTTCCGTACCTGGACCGAGTACCGGCGGGCGTCATCGAGATGGTGCGGGCTGCGGGTGCGGAGGTTGTGTCGTCGGCCGATCTGGTGACGCGTTTCTATGCAACGTGGACGGAGGATGACCTCGCTTCGCACAAACGCGCGGCGACCATTATTGCGGCCATCGGGCGCGAGTCCATGGAACTCGCCGGTCAGCGCTGTTCCGCCGGTGAGCCTATCCGCGAGCATGACTTGCGGGAGTGGATTACAGACCGCTTTGCCCGCGAGGGTCTCATTACGAGTCATCCCCCGATCGTCGCTGCCGGTGCGAACGCGGCAAACCCCCATTACGAACCGTCCTCCGATCGGCCCCGCGAAATCGTTGCGGGCGATATCCTGCTCGTGGACCTCTGGGCTCGAGAACCGGCAGGCGTTTATGCAGACCAGACCTGGATGGGCAGTCTCGGCGCTCCGTCACCGCATGCAGTCGAAGTGTGGAGCGCGGTTCGAGACGGGCGCGATGCCGCCATCGCCATAGTGCGCTCCCGCGGTGGCTCGCCCACGGCGGAGCCGTCGACCGGCGCCGAAGTTGACGACGCCGCGCGCAATGTGATTTCCGCACGCGGATTCGGTGAGTACTTCACACACCGGACCGGCCACTCAATAGACTCGCGCGAGCTTCACGGGTCAGGCCCGCACATCGACAATTTCGAGACACGAGAAGAGCGCCAGCTCATTCCGGGCGTCGGATTCTCGATTGAGCCCGGGATCTACATCCCGGGTGACTTGGGAATGCGAAGCGAAGTGAATGTCTATATGGGCAGTGATGGTGCCATCGTGACGCCCGCGGATTATCAGCGCGATCTGCTTATAGTGTGACAGGTCTCCCAGCTGGTGCGACCGAGCTTCGTCGCGGGCTCGGCCTTCTCTCAGCCACCATGATCGTGCTTGGCGGCATCATAGGAGGAGGGATCTTCTTCACACCCTCGGTGGTGGCTCAGGCTCTTCCCAGCGGCGGCTGGATACTGGCGATCTGGATGTTTGGTGGCTTGGTCGCTCTTGCAGGCGCACTCACCTATGCGGAATTGGGAGCCATGCTTCCCGGCTCTGGCGGAGCGTACGTTTACATACGCGAGGCCTTTGGACATCTAGCCGCTTTTCTCTACGGCTGGATGCTCCTCGCGAGTATCGCCACCGGCGCCGCGGCCGCCGTGTCGGTTGCGTTCGCAGAGTACGTTGGGAGATTCGCCGACATCTCGCGACTGGGTGGTTCGTCAGTGCTTGCCACAGTCACCATTGCCGTGCTCACGGTCACGAACTATGTGGGACTTCGGCCAGGAGCGGCGGTCCAGAACGGCCTCACGCTATCGAAAATATTCGCACTGCTGGCGCTCATCGTCGGCGGAATAGCCGTTTGGAGCAGGCTTGGTGATGCGCCGTACGCGATCGCGGCACCGGCTATCGTGCCTACCCCTCCGCACATTGCCGCGGGGCTTGCGGCCGCGTTCGTGCCCGTGCTGTTCTCCATTGGCGGCTGGCAGAACGTGAACATGGTCGCCGGCGAGGTACGAGATCCGGCGCGTCTTCTTCCGCGTGCGCTAACCATCGGGATAATCATCGTGATCACGTGCTACCTGGGTGCCAACGCGATCTATCTGCGTGCCCTCGGCCGTGATGGACTGGCGGCCAGCACGGCGGTCGCCGCGGACACGGCCGTCCGCCTGGTCGGGCCAGTGGGCGCGACCCTGATCACGCTGGCCGCGATGCTCTCCATTCTCGGGATCGTGAACGTGATCCTGCTGGCAACGCCGCGCGTGTTCTATGCGATGGCGAGGGACGGCACGTTCCTCACGTCATGCGCGAAAATTCATCCTCGATTCGGTACTCCTCACGTTGCCATCGCTTTCACAGGCGCGTGGTCCATCGCGCTTCTGTGGTTGGCGGGAGGAAAAATTGGGGAGCTGTTGAGCGGAGTGGTTTTCGCGGACTGGATCTTCTTCGGTCTCGGTGCTGCAAGCGCTCTGGTGCTGAGAAGGACTCAACCCGGGGCGCCGCGGCCTTATCGCGTTCTGGGCTACCCGATCGTCCCGGCATTCTTCGTCCTTTCCGCGGTAGCGGCGGTGGTTAGCGCAGTGGCTGCGTCGCCAGCTGCATCTGCGCGTGGCGCGCTGCTTCTGGTTCTGGGCGCGCTGTTGTTCATGCTGAAGTGGAGGCGACGAAAGTAGGGCGCGTTCAGCGACGTCCAACGACTTCGCTCCAGATCAAGGGATCTTCCAGGCCCAGACGCCATAGTGCGAAACGACGCACGCCTGCGCGAGAAGCTTCGCTAACGAGGGTGTCCAGCAGAACCGCGTCGGATACCCACATCTCCCATTGACCCGGTCTTGTCGCGTGAAGCGTGGCCGAGGATGGCTCGCGTACGAGAGCGATGCCGCCTTCCGCGGCCAGACGCTGAGCGTCGGTGAACGAGATAGGCACGGCCACTTCGCCCTGCGGCCATACCAGGCCATGTACCGGAAGAACAGCGACTATACGACTGGGCCCCACCTCGGCAATCCTCGCGGCGAGCATGCGTCGCACCCAATCTGGCGAGGCGGGAGGTCCGGGCGGGGACGTGAGCCAATGCTGGTTGGTCAGGCGCACGAACAGCATGTCCGCGGCTCGAACCAGAAGAGCTCCCGGATATGCCGCGGTGTCCCCGGCAGGAACGGCCACCGCGACCGGCTCAATTTTCCACTTGCGAGCGGCTGCACGAATTGCGCCGGCAACGGCGACGAGTGCTCCACCGTCCAATGGCTCCAATCCGTCGAACGCCAGGATAAGGCCGCCATAACCGTCAGACGAGGCTCGCTCCGCGATCGCCTCTGACGAGCGAGCAAGCGAGGCGGCATCGGACGCTAGGCGGCGGATAGTCATCGAATGCGTGATGCCTGCCTCAACAGTAACGATCGCCAGGCGCTTTGTGCCGATCGTTCGCTCGCTGCTATGCGGGCCCTGATACGAGGACGCTGGCATACCCGTCAAGCTGTCGAGTGGGATGAAGCCTGATATCACGGCGTCCAGTAGCGATGAGTGAGTAGTCGCGCTCGCGACGCTCGACGTGTCCGTTGAGACCAGTATTCCCCAGAAATTGGGCGCGCGCCGGCCGATGAGCGGAACGGAAGCGCAAGCCCATAGAACGAGAACGATCGCGAACGGCGCGCTAAGAGCCTTACGCATCCCTGGCAGAAACCGTCGCCGCGCCATCATCATCCGGGAGGCGGGTAATGCTGGGAAGTAGCGACAGCAAACGAGAAGGGAGTATTGGAAGGATGTTCTGTCACGTTCGATTCATTGAGTCAGCGGCTACGGGGCTAGCGATTGTTCTGCTGGTCGGGTGCGATCGCACGAGTGACGAGCCTGCCCTAGGCGGTAAGGCAGGCCAAAACCGAACGAGAGATCAGGGAACGTATAGCCAGGTTGCGGTCGATCAAGGTGGTGCGATTTCCGGAATGGTGATCTCGCCCACGGGCACTCGCGCCAGATTAGAGCCTTCACGCTCCGGCTATCCAGGCTGCGACAGTCTTGGGTCGGCTATCGCGGGGATTGACGGCGAGACGGCGAACACTCTTGTATGGCTTGCCGATGTCCGTCAAGGTAAACCGCTTCCGCGTTCCAGGCTGTATGCAGTCGAGAATAGAGGTTGTGAGCTTGAGCCAGTGATGCAAGGTGCCATCGTTGGAGGAACGCTCAACGTAAAGAACTCCGACAGGACGCAGCATCGCACGCGGTTTCTGGATGCCCGAAGGTCTATACGGGCTGTCGTGCGTCAATCCGATGCAGGCCAGGTAGTGCCACTCCCCGGTGTGCTGGAGCACCCGGGAATTATAGAGATCAGGTGCGACCTCCATCCTTGGACGCGAGGTTGGATAATGGTGTACGAGCACCCGTATTTTGTGTTGACGGACCGGACTGGCTCCTTCGAGATCGACTCAATTCCTTCCGGCAGATACCGGCTCGTTGCCTGGCACGCGCGTCTTGGACGGAGCGAGCAAGATGTGGACGTCAAGCCAGGGGAGAGCCTCAGGATACAGATTCAGTTCTGAGTCTAGCTTGTTGCCAGCTTCGAGCCGCTGAGAGATAGGCTAGCAAGAAGATACCGATCCAGATTGAAACGCCGATAGCCTGGTGGAGAGAACGAAGCTCTTGCGGTAGTGCGTTGAGCACCATCGCCGCCGCTACCGCGATCTGCGCCATGATCATGATGACAGAGAGAATAGCCGCTCGAGTAATCGCGGAGGCCTCACCCCGCCTGCGGGCACCCGCAGTGAGACTGATCATGTGAAGCGCTAGCAAGAAAGCCAGGATCCGGTGGGCCATGTGCAGATGCTGAGCGCCACCGCGCGGAAGCGGCGAGGCGCCGCATAGCGGAAATCCCTGACACGCCACTGCAGCGCCGGGGATTTTTGCGGTAAGGCCTCCGAGCATCACGACGGTCAGCGCCAGAGCGGCAGCGGCGATCGCCCCTCGCCTGGTGCTGTCCGATGCGGGCTTCGCGGCAGCCGCACCGGCTCCGAACCCTCCGGTGCGAACGACCGCTGACACAAGAACAGCGAGCAGCATCATTGCAAGCAGCTTGTGCGCAGCCGTTGCAAGCGCGGTATTCCCCAGGAACACTGTGACCGCACCGAGCAGCGCTGGTGCGAACCACAGCGCGGTTCCCAGACCTGCTGCTCGGAGCACACCGCCGCGACCTGACACGCCGAGTTCCTGGCGTGTAGTCCATGCCACATAGAACAGTGTCACGATTGCGGCGAGGAGGGCCGCAGCCAGATAGCGATGCGTGACCTCGATAACGAGATCGGGCCTGCTCATTGGTGGAAACCAGTATCCATAGCATTTAGGCCAGTTGTCACCGCATCCCATTCCGGACCCGGTGATTCGCACGATGGCTCCGAAGACGATGTGAGCGAATGCGAGAACGAGCGAGGTGTAGGCGAGCCGGCGGAGTGTAGGCATGCCCTAAGATATTGGCGCGGGCTGATACAAGGCGATACCATCTACCATGCATTCCGTGCACGACGGACGTCTCCCCCGCAGGCTAGGGCTCTGGAGCGCCATCGCGGTTTTGGTCGGCTCCACGATCGGCTCTGGCATCTTCCGTTCGCCGGCGGCAATCGCGGACCGCTTGCCGGGGCCTCTACCGATGCTGGCGGTATGGGCTACGGGCGGTCTTTTCGCGCTTTGCGGAGCTTTGACGCTCGCCGAGATTGCCGGCGCGTTGCCGCGCACGGGCGGACTCTACGTTTTCATTCGCGAGGGTTGGGGCCGGCTTGCAGCGTTCCTGTTCGGCTGGAGCGAGCTCGTGGTGATACGTGCTGCCTCGCTGGGGGCGGTGTCGGCGACGTTTGCACAGTATTTCCTGAGGGTACTGGGCTACGATCCGGTCGTCGAGCCTTACGCCACTTACGCGCAGTACACTGCCGCCGCCGCGATCGCAATAACGGCGACGTTCAACATAGTGGGTATTCGATGGGGCTCGCTGGTGCAGAATCTTACGACAGTCGCGAAGTATGGCGGTCTGCTGTTCATTATCATTCTTGCTTTCGCATTGGGTCTACCATTAACCGGAGGCTATTACACGCCTGCTGCGCCTGCGGGCAGCTTCGGGATGGCGGCCTTCGGACTGGCGCTGGTTTCGGTGCTGTGGGCCTTCGATGGATGGGCGGATCTGAGCTTCGTGTCTGGCGAAGTGAAGGATCCTCGGCGCACCCTGCCACGTGCGCTCATCGCGGGAACTCTCGCGGTGATCGCGATCTATATTCTCGCGAACCTGGCGTATCTTGCGGTGATGCCGGTGGAAGACATTCGACGGTCGCCTCTGGTGGCCGCCGACGTCGCCGCGAGGATTGTGGGCTCGCACGGAGTGATCTTCGTAGCCGCCACCGTCATGCTCTCCACCTTCGGGACGCTGAACGGGTCATTGCTCACCGCTCCCAGGATCTTCTTCGCGATGGCAGATGACGGCCTCCTGTTCCGAAAAGTGGCGTCAGTTCATTCGAAGTTTCAGACTCCTTACGTTGCGATTATTTTGGCTGCCGTGCTTGGAATAATCTTCGTCCTGAACCGAACGTTCAACCAACTCGCCGACGCGTTTGTAATCGCGATAGTGCCGTTCTACGCGCTGGGTGTTGCGGCTATATTCGTGCTCCGGAAGCGCAGCGATTACGATCCGTCGTTCCGCGTGCCCGGCTATCCGGTTGTTCCGGTGCTATTTGTTCTCGCAACTGTCTATCTATTGGTGAATGCCATTATCGATCCCTCCAGCCGGTGGGCAACCTTGGGCGTGCTGGGTGCCGTGGTTGCTGGAATACCGATATACTATTTGACTGTGGGGCGAGCCGTTGCCAAACCGTGACAGGAGCGATCCAGATCGCACTGGCCACTTGCCTCGCGGTGACGTATTCTGATGCGCATTCCTCACAGAATCCGCCAACTTTGGCTGGGTCTTCCGCAAGGGTTTTCCAGCCAACTTCTGTAACCGTCTTCGGAGGGTCACGCAACATGCTCAGGCTTTGTCGCACTTGCGCGTTCGCACTGGTTGCCGTGGCTGCCGGCGCCTGGCTCCACGCTATCGTGTTTGTTCCCGCGCTCCACGCGCAGGGCGTAACTACTGGCGCGATTGGAGGCGTGGTTACCGACACGTCCGGAGCGCCCATCGATGGCGCACAGGTCCAGGTCGTGAATAGATCCAGCGGCTTCACCAGCGGCGCTTCTTCACGGGCGAACGGACGGTATTTCGTGCAGGGGCTGGAGGTGGGCGGACCGTACTCGGTCACCGTACGACGCATCGGCTTCCAGTCGCAGACCCAGGATGGGGTCGTCGTTGCACTCAGCCAGCTAACTCCCGTTGATTTCCAGCTCGTCGCGCAAGCAGCGGTGCTTGCCGGTGTTCGCGTGGAGGCGGAAGAGGATCCCCTGTTCGCGCCATCGCGCATGGGAACCGGAGCTCTGGTTTCCGACTCCGCGCTGCGCAGGCTGCCCACGCTCAACAGAAATTTCACCGACTTCGTCGTGACGGCGCCGCAAGTCTCATCCGCCGGTCCGGGGCTGTCGGGCGGCGGCGTCAACAACCGCTTCAACCAGATACAGATAGACGGTGCCAGCGAGGTCGACGTATTTGGCCTCGGGGCCACCGGCCAGCCCGGAGGACAGGCACGCGGTAAATCAGTGCCACTCGAGGCAGTCAAGGAATATCAGGTGCTTCTCTCGCCTTACGACGTACGCCAGGGAACCTTCTCCGGCCTTCTCGTCAACGCGGTGACGAAGAGCGGCACCAACGACTTTCGCGCGACGGCGTTCTATGTGACTCGAAATGAGAAGCTGGCCCGAGACGTGGAGTTCATCCGGAAGTCGCAGTTCGATCAGAGCCAGTACGGCTTCTCCATCGGCGGCCCTATCAGGCGCGACAAGGTGCACTTCTTCTTCGCCTCTGAATTTCAGCAGCGCACGGCGCCATCCTCGGGACCCTTTCTGGGTCAGATCGATGTCACAGCTACTCCCGTGCCTGTTACTCAGGCGGATGTCGACCGTTTCGTGAGCATTCTTCAGACGCAATACAATCTGGACCCGGGTTCAACGGGACGGCTCGACAACGACAATCCTCTGACGAACATTTTCGGCCGTGTCGACGCACAGCTTCCCTGGAGCAGCCGGCTCGTGCTGCGGCACAACTATGGAAAGGCCGAGGACGACAATTTCGGCCGCAGCGGCACTACCTACCTGCTTGGATCCAACGCGTTCTTCTTCGAATCGGTGAAGCACGGCACAGTCGGCCAGCTCTTCACCGCATTTAGGAATGGCTGGGACAATGAGCTGATCGTCGGCTATAACCGGATTCGGGACGCCCGAACGCCAATGTCGAATTTTCCGACTGTTTCCGTGACGGTGCAGAATCCGGCCGGCGGCAACGCCACGCTCAGGGCGGGAAGCGAGCAGTTCTCGCAGGGAAACACGCTCGACCAGGACATCTACGAGTTTTCCGATAATCTGACGTTTCCGATAGGCTCGCACCGGATAACTATCGGAACCAAGAACGATCGCTATCACATCAGGAATCTTTTCACGGAGAGCTCGTTCGGTGTCTACAGTTTCAGGAACCTCGACTCGCTTGCCGCTGGCAACCCCAGCAGCTATCGCGTAGCGAAAGATCTCGGGAACGGAGTTGTCGCGGAGTTCGACGCCGGCATGTACGGCGTCTACGCGCAGGACGCATGGAGACCCAGCGGGCGCCTGTCCGTCAACTACGGCCTGCGGCTCGACGTCCCAGTGCTGCACGACAAGCCTCGCTACACGCCGGTGGTCGACTCGCTCTACGGCCGTCGCACCGATGAAGTTCCTTCCGGCAATCTGCAGTGGTCGCCCCGCATTGGCGTCAACTACGATCTCTCCACCGAAGATGTGCGCAGCCAGGTGCGTGGCGGAATCGGCGTTTTCGTGGGGCGGCCAGCCTTCGTCTGGGTCGGCAACGCGTTCCAGAATTCCGGCAGCAACCTGGGGTTCCTCAACTGCGGTGGCGCAGCTGATCCGGGCCCGGCACCGCAGTTCGAGCCCGACCCCAACAACCAATCGGTGTCGTGCAGAAATGGGCAGGGACTCCGCACGGGAGTCGTCGGTCCAGTTAATCTGCTGGACGACAAGCTCAAGTTCCCGCAAACTCTCCGAGGCTCCCTTGCTTACGACCGGGAGCTTCCATGGTGGGGCCTGGTCGCCACGCTTGAGGGCCTCTACACTCTCGGTCTCAACAACTTTTTCTACATCAACCGCAACCTGGTTGGCACGCGTGGCACGGACCGCAACGGGCGCGTGATCTACGGCGATTCGATCAGGACAAACGGCGCCGGCAGGCCAGCACTCGTCTCCAGCCGCTTCTCCGAGGTCATTGACGTCACCAACCAGTCCGAAGACTACTCCTACAACCTCACAGCCCAGCTCGAGAAGCGTTTTGCGAACAACTTCGAGGCACGCGCTTCGTACACTTACTCACGCGCTCGGGACGTGCAAAGCCTTACTTCCAGCCGCGCGATTTCCAACTGGCGTTTCGGTCGCAGCCTCTCGGGCGACCACCTCGATCAGGGCGTCGGGATATCCGCTTTCGACCAGCCGCACAAGGTCCAGCTGTCGGGCACCTACACTGCTCCTTGGACAACCTGGAAGACCGACGTCTCACTCATATATGCCGGAATCTCAGGGAATCCGTTCGAGTACATCTACAGGAACGGGCCAACCTTCGGCAGCGGCGATCTCAACGCCGACGGCGTGCAGGGGAACGACCTGATTTATGTGCCCACGGACGCTACGAACGCTTCCCAGATTCAGTTCCGCGACTTTGGCACTGGTGCCGGCCTGGTCACCGCTGCGCAGCAGGCAACGGCTTTCGAGCAGTTTATCAAGAACTCCGAGTGCCTTAGCGAGCAGCGTGGCAAGATTCTCGAACGCAACAGCTGCCGCACACCCTGGCAGAACATCGTGAACGTTTCGCTGAGGCAGAGCCTCCCGAGTTTCCAGCGGCACACGCTGTCGCTTCAGCTGGACGTATTTAATTTCCTCAACCTGTTGAACAAGGAATGGGGGGCCATCGAGTTTCCGGCCGGTGGCTTCAGCCAGGAGCCGGTACTCACACACGTGGGCCAGACTGCCGGCCCTCTAACGACCTCGCAAGGCATCTTCCAATTCGACACGAAGCTGAAGGAGTTCGATTCGACAAATCTTAGCTCCAACTATCAGGTCCAGTTGCAGGTGCGATACAGCTTCTGATCTGAATTCGCCATAAAGTAAGAAGGGAGAGCAGCTTCCTGCTCTCCCTTTTTTCGGCCCGCCAGTCGTACTAATGCTCCGCTGGAACAGTTCTTGATTGCCACGTGAACGTTCGCAGGCGTTCATCCGGGAGGACTTCATGCTGAAATGGGTGGGGTTGGCCCTGCTCGTGTTATGGGCAGTGCTATGGATCGGCTTCAAGATCGTAAGTGTCTTCGTGCACGTGTTGGTCATTGTCGGCATCGTCCTTCTGGTGCGCGGACTATTCAGGAAGGGCGCGAACGCTATTCGGGATCGAAGCAGGTGACAACGACTGACACCACTCCGTACTGGAGCGCATCAGCCTCGATGCCGCGCTTCGCCGCAGTCGACCGCGATCTCACGGTCGATGTCGCGGTGATCGGCGGTGGCTTGACCGGCATTACCTCTGCCTACCTCCTCAAGTCGGCCGGGCTCAGCGTGGCGCTGATCGAGCGAGATCGGTGTGCAAACGTGGACAGTGGCCACACCACCGCTCATCTCGCTTACGTCACCGATGCCAGAGTTTCCGATCTGGTCAAACATTTCGGCCGCGAGGGAGCCCGTGCGGTGTGGGACGCGGGCCGCGTGGCCCAGAACCAGATCGCCGCCAATGTCGAAGCCGAGGAGATTGATTGCGACTTCGGGTGGGTGAACGGCTACCTGCACTCGCGGCTTGATAGTGCTGAAAAAGATGAGTCCGAGCAGCTACGCGATGACGCCGAACTAGCCAGGGAGCTCGGCTTTGACGCGGAGTTTCTCGCGAGCGTACCGCTAGTCGCCGTTCCAGGAATCAGATTTGATCGCCAGGCGAAGTTCCATCCCAGGAAATACCTGTCGGCTCTCGCGAGGACCATCCCCGGTGACGGGAGTCATGTATTCGAGAACTCCAATGTGGATGAAGTCACCGACGAGCCCCTCGCGGCAAAGGCGAAGAATCACACAATACGCTGCGACTATGTCGTAATCGCAACCCACACGCCGCTGATGGGTAAAGCAAACATCGTCAGCGCCACGTTTCTTCAGAGCAAGCTCGCGCCGTACACGACTTATGCGATTGGCGCGAAAGTCGCCCGCGGTGTGCTGGACGAGGCTCTCTTCTGGGATACGGCCGACCCCTATCACTACCTCCGGGTTGACAGCCATCGGGGATTCGACTACGCAATCTTTGGGGGCGAGGACCACAAGACCGGGCAGGCGAGCGACACTGATGCCTGCTTCAAAGCGCTCGAACAGACATTTTCCCGGATGGTTCCCGATATCGAAATTACCCACCGCTGGTCTGGCCAGGTGATTGAAACGAACGATGGACTTCCGTTCATCGGCGAGACGTCCCCTCGTCAGTTCGTGGCGACCGGATTCAGCGGTAACGGCATGACCTTCGGCACACTCGCGGGGATGATGGCGCGCGATGCCGCCCTGGGTCGCGAAAATCCGTGGCGGGATCTCTTCGAGGTAAACCGCACGAAGGTGCGCGGCGGCACGTGGGACTATCTCAAGGAGAACAAGGACTACCTGTATTACATGGTGCGCGACCGTCTCGCAGGGCCTGAAGGAAAGTCACTTCGAGGGCTCA
Organism: Gemmatimonadaceae bacterium; assembly: GCA_046261975.1. GTDB lineage: Bacteria > Gemmatimonadota > Gemmatimonadetes > Gemmatimonadales > Gemmatimonadaceae > JBHENQ01. The sequence goes on from JBHENQ010000030.1 coordinate 15,968, forward strand.
GGCGCGGCCAGGGCAAGATTCTCGAGATCAAGGGAGAACGTGTGGCCGCGTTCAGAGATTCGCGCGGCAGCGTCACGCTCCGCTCCCCGGTCTGCACCCATATGGGATGCCTTGTACAGTGGAACGAGGCGGAGGCGACTTGGGATTGCCCCTGTCACGGCTCCAGGTTCCGGCCAAATGGGGAAGTTCTTGCGGGACCGGCGGAATCGCCGTTAGAAGCTAGGGACTAGGGATTAGGGACTAGGGACTAGCTTCTCGATTCCCGATTCCCGATTCCCGATTCCCGATTCCCGATTCCCGACTCCCGACTTCCGACTCCCGACTCCCGACTCCCGACTCCCGACGGCGAGTCTCCCCTCTAAAAGATCTCCAGGTTGATGTATCTGCGCGGATTCTTCTTGAAGTCAGCGGTGAGGGAGTCGAGGCGCCCCAGCAGCATGCGCATGTCGTTGTAAAGACCGGGATCGTTGATCAACTTGGCCGCGGTTCCCTCGCCCGTCTCGATCTTGGCAAGCACAGCGTTGAGTTTCGTGGTCGTCTCTCGAAGATCGGTCGTAATCTGATCCATGTTTCGGGTTGCGCTCTGTATGTTGCGCACGGTGGAGTCCACGGACGCTGAATCGATGGCGTTCGCGGTGCGCCGCAAGCTAGCCAACGTAGCGCTGATTCCCCGGGACTGCTCGGCAGCAATCGCATTGAGCTGGTTGATCAGACGGTTTGTAGCTCCGATAGCCGCCCGCAAATCGCGGATACCACCATCCTTCACCATCTGGATCTCGAAAGACTCGGCAACGTCCGCAACCGAGGTGGTCACCGTATCCGCGCGTGCAAGCAAGGCGTCCAGGCCCACCGTTCCCTTTACTGCGGGGATCGTGTCCCCGGGACTCACGGAGGCTTCCGGTATCGGAGGCTTTGGCGGCTCAAGCGCGACAGCCATGTCTCCAAAGAGCGATATTTGTCTGACGGATGATCTGGTCCCTTCCGGAACTGTGTACTCCTGGTCGATGCTTAGGGTTACGTCCAGGTAGCCGTCACGACGAAGCACCACCTTGTCCACGACGCCAACCTGAACACCCGCCAGCTGCACTTGCTGTCCTTTCTTGAGGGCCGCACCCCACGCAAACCTCGTGTGCAGCGGGTAGGTCGATCCTCCCAAGCCGCGGCGGGCGAGCCATAGTGATCCGAAGATGCCGACGATCACGGCGACGGTAACGAACACTCCTACCAGCACCTCGTTGCGTCGCTTCATACAGGCTCACGCACTGGAATTTGGCTCATCGACCTCATACTTGAAGTAAAGGCGCCAGGTAGAGCGCAGTGAGTGCATCCAGGAACAGTATGACAACAGAAGTAATCACGACAGCGCGCGCTGTCGCCGTACCAACGCCTTCCGCGCCGGACTCGGCGACATAGCCCTCGTAGGATGAAACGAAGGCTATCGCGGCTCCAAAAAACGTTGCCTTGATCAGGCCGTAGAACACCTGAAACATGTTGAACGCCAGACGAAGTCCCTCACTGAAGTCGGTGGCGGTAATATCTGTGGCGATCACCGCCATGCCGAATCCGGCGGAAATGCCGATGGCGTTGGCCAGCAATGTTAACAATGGTAACATCGTCACCGCCGCCAGCAGCCGCGGAACCACGAGGTAGGCGACTGGATTGTAAGCCAGTGTCTCTAAAGCATCTATCTGCTCGGTCACCCGCATCGTGCCGATTTCCGCGGTCATGCGGGCGCCGACGCGCCCGGCTAAAACCAGCGCCGTTAACAGCGGACCTAACTCCAGTAGAATGCCCTGTCTAACGATGAGCCCGACAGCCGATAGCGTCGCTCCCGGGAACAACTGATAGCGCGTCTGATAGGCGGAGACGGCCCCGATGAACGCAGCCACCAAGCCTATCAGTGGCAGCGAATCAACTCCGATGTTGCGCATCTGCTTGATGGTAAGAGGCAGATAAGTTCGCGGTTCCGAGAACGCACGTACTGTCTCGCGAAGAAAGAGAAACCGGTAACCTATCTCGCCGAACAACTCGCCCGCCGCCCTTGCCATCTGGCGGAAGAACACGATTCCTACCCGCTGGTGAATCGGGTAGGAAGCTGTGTGGCGTTCCGCGTGCCGGGGGTATTCGGTCACGAGACCCTGGGGTGTCGGGTGTCGGGTGTCGGGAGTCGGGCGCCAGACTTCATGTTCCGAGAGCCAATGCGGATGTGTCACCCCACACCCCACACCCTACACCCCACACCCGATCTCGCCTCACGTTCTCGTTCGAGCAAGCATAATCATGCCTGCCGTCCCAAAGAGAACGTTGGGAATCCACGCGGCCACGTTGGGCGGGATGACCCCGCCGCTGCCGACGGCCTTGGTAAGCTGGATCATCATGAGGAAGATCAAAGTTGTTGCCAGGCTCACGCCTATCCCATAGGCTCGGCCGCCGCGCTGAGTAGTCGTTGCGAGGGGCGCGCCGAAGACGGCAATAATGATGCACGTTACCGGGATAGCGATCTTGAGAGCGCGTTCCACCTTGAGTTCGTTGGCATTGCCTCCCGAACGCTCGAGGGCTGCGATGAACCTGCCCAGCTCGCGGTAGCGCATCTCCTGGGGGCTGCGCGGCGTGGCGAGCAGCTCAGCCGGGGTTTCGACGAAACTGTTGTCGTGCAGGCTGTCATATGATATGGCGATATCCGTACTCGAATCCGGGAGAATGTGCACGTGACCGCTCTTGAGGGACCAGCCAGCCGCGGTGTCCCACGCCGCGGAGCGCGCCGTGAACAGAACAGTGGGGTAACTGGGACCACTGCCTTTACGCTCGATCTCGATGGCATCTATCGCTTTCCGGTCCACGTTGAGCGAAGCGATCTTGTAGACGCGTCCCTTTTCAGCCGCGTACGCAAAGTTGAATCGGTCTGACCCGCTAGCGAACTTGCGATCTTCGAGGAGGGCGCTGCTCCTGGCGTTCGTGATGGGCACCACCTCGCCAAGGGCGAACGCGAACAGGGTCACGAGGGCAGAGCCGAAGAAAATGGGGGCTACGACACGATGGAAGCTCATGCCCGATGCTTTGGCCGCGGTTATCTCCGAATGCCTGGTGAAGGCGGCGATAGAGAACACCGTTGCGAACAACACGGCGGCCGGCAGAACGAGGAACATCGAGTCCGGGATGCGATACAGATAACTCATCGCGATCGCCGACTGTGAGAGATTTCGGTTGAGGTAGTTATCGAGCTTGTCCGTGAGGTCGATCACGATGACGAGCAGCGGGAAGCCCAGCGCTGCCGCCGCGAAAATTTTCCAGAACTCTCCGAGCACATACCGATCGAGTGGCCGGAAGAAAGGAATACTCACGCGGTCCTTCGCCTTCGGTCGAGCGGTACTCCCACGCGTCGAGCTTGCCGAGCTATCCAGACGCGCAACGCATCCACGAGCTCGCTGGTATCGCCGCCGCGAGCTGTTGCACCACCCTTTCGCACTCTAACCAGGAGGACCACGCCCACTAGGGTGAAAACAACATTCGCGATCCACATCGCCCAGAAAGGACTTAGGATGAGCTTGTCCGCCAGAGTCTCTCCAGCGATCAGGCCCACGTAATAGAGCGCGAACACGCTGAAGCTTACGGCGAGCACGAGGCCCACGCCCCCGCGGGGAAAGCGGAGCGCTATCGGCGCGCCCAGGAGCACGAAGACGATGCACGCCGCGGCCAGCGCGAACTTCTTCTGGATTTCCGTGTCGAGCTGGCTGGCCCTCGACTGTGAGTCCAACATCCGCGCGCGTATCACATCCAGCTGCGCTCTCGTTGCAGCGAACAAGCGCTGGGACTCGGCAGCAGGCGGGATCGAGGCTGACAGCAGTGTATCGGGCACGATGAGCGAGGTGGAGCCCGCAACGAGCTGGGGCGGAAGGAAAGGCTGAGAGTCCACGTGTGTCGGAACCCGCATGGACAGCGGCGCATCATCTACCGGCAACGGCCCCGGACGGCGAGAATCGGAGTGCGGCACTGCCTGCTGCATGCCCGCCGATGGGGGAAGCCGGTCAGCGGACGAGCCGTCGGAAGCCGCGTCTGGTTTGGATACCGTATCGTCATCCGTCGGAAGCAACGCCATGAGGCCGCAGTAAGCTGAGCCCAATCCAAGTCTTCGGGATCTGACCGAGTCCCGGCGATCTGCAGGTTGTGGCGCGGCAAGAACCCGTTTGACGGACGCAGCAAGCTCACTCGCGAGATCGGTGCGCGCCGCATCGTACTCGCGAGCGCTTTCCTCGTAGGATCGCTGCATCTCACAGATGGACATCTCGCGGTCACCCTTGAAGGCGTTTTCCTCAGTGCGTTCCAGCTGATTGCCAACACCCCTCACACGGATGAGGTCCACCCTGTAGTACAACCGCTGCAGCTCACCGGGATTCTCACGCGGAATCTCTTGCGTGTATCCGTCGAAGAGCATCATCTGAAGGTCCCTGCGGTTGGCCGACATTTCCATGAGACCGCTGTCGGCGTAAATGGTACGGCGACGGAGAGGATCGGCCAGGTCGTAGATCGTCACTTCGCGGAGACGGTTGGTCGCGCCGTCCACCTGACCAGCCCGGAGAAAAAGTTTGCCGGGTGAGACCTCGTTGATAACCTGCTCGCGGAGCGCGAACGTGGGCTTCTTGCGTGCGATGTCGGTCTGTAGAGTGCTGAGTCGATGGTTACTGCGGGGCAGCACCTGATCGTTGAAGGCGAGCATGACTGCGGCCATCGCGACGCCTCCCCACATCACGGGGTACATGAGCCGGATAATGCTCACACCACTCGCCTTGAGCGCCGTGATTTCGTTCTCAGCTGCTAGTCGGCTGAAAGCGTAGAGAACCGCGATCAGCACCGCCATAGGCAGCGTCATGGCGATGATGAACGGAATCGACAGAAGGAAAAACTCGACTATCACGCCCCATGGCAAGCCTTTGCCAACGAGGTTGCCGAACTGTTTCGCAACCTGATTGAGCAACAGGACGGATGTGAGTGTGGCGAGCGAGAATATGAGAGGCCCCACGTGCTCCTTGAGCACGTAGCGAGTGAGAATCTTCACGCGACTCGCGGGGTATCAGCGCAGGACAGCGTCGTGCGGAATTGCCGGGTTGTTGGCTGTGGGGCGTACACTATGTTGTTGGCTATGGAGCGGTCGCTATATTGGAGCGAAGGTCCCGTCAATCTACGTTCATCTACGCCATGCGGCGACCTGCGGAATCTAATCGGCCAGCCGACCGCCACTGGTATACCCCAAGTTCCGCCAACTGTGTCGCATACACGCGTGAGCCTTGTCCGGAGAGGCTCCGGCGTGCGCGCGCTTTTCGCAGCTATCGGTCTGGCGTTTGTGCCGTACTCCGTTGGCGCGCAGGAAACACCGGCCGATACAACCGTGCAGCGCGTGCCGGAGTCGGAGATCGGTTTGCGCATGCACTTGTCGCGCGAGCCGCTTCTTTTCGGCCAACCCGCAGCCCTGCTTCCATTCGGCCGTCTGGCGCGTGTTCGCAGGCCCGGAGACCTTGTGGCAGAGTCGCGCGCACTTGCATTTCAGCAAATCCTCGCGGACCAGCGCGCTGCTCTCTGGGGTCAAACGGCACACGCCTCGTTTGCAGGCATTTCACCCGGCGTCACCGCGGGCGATTCGGCCGCGGCGCCAGCCATTGCTCTGGCCCTGCCCGTACCTGCAGCGCCCGGTTCCGTTCCGGCGCCAGCGCCGCCCACCCTGCCATCACCGGGAGCGGCTGATTCAGCTCGTGGGCCAGGCCGGCAAGGGCCCAGTGCCGGCAAGCCGATCGAGATCTTCGGCGACTACGCTGACCTGGCGCTTCAACTGCAGTCGCGCCTGGAAGCCAAGGCCGAGAGAACCAAGAACGAACGCTGCGTGGCAAGCGACGCCCTGAATCCACTGTCGAACTGCAAGGGCAGCCTTCAGCCTCAGTTCGATTTTCAGTTCGGCGTTCGCACGGGGGGCGTCGTAGCCGATCGCGTGCACGTGAACGTCGACTACGATTCGCAGCGTGAGTTCGACGCGTCCAACAACATCTCGGTTTACTACGAGGGAAAGCCGGACGAAATCATCCACCGTCTCGAGGTCGGCAACGTCTCCTTCGCGCCGCCGGCATCTCGCTTCATCACAGGCGGCATTCCGGCCGGCAACTACGGCTTGCAGGCGGTCGGCCAGCTGGGTCCAATGTCGTTCCGGACGATCCTTGCGCAACAGAAGGGCAACGTGGTGAAAGACCGCGTCTTCACAGTGGGTGACCGCACCGTCCAAGCCATCGACAGGGAGATCGAGGATTACCAGATCGAGAGAAGGCGCTTCTTCTGGATCGTGGATCCGGCGAAGACTTTCGCTGGACGGTTCCCGAACATCGACATCCTGGATCGCAACCTGCCCTCGCTCGCAGCACAGATACCTGCGTCGGAGCGTCCGATCAGCGTACTCCTCTACCGCTACCGCCCGCCGAGCACACTCGGCAGCGCCGCGCGCGATATCAATGGGCCGTACGCGGTCGCGCGCTTCGCGCGGAACACGAATGTCATCGGGCCTTACGAAGTGCTGCAGCAGGGTGTGGATTACTACATAGATCCATCCAACCTCTGGGTCGCGCTTGTAAGTCCGATCAACCGGGGCGAGCGCCTCGGCGTTTCCTACACTGTAGCGGGGCCGGGTGGCACGCAGGTTGTTTCTCCAAGCGTCGGCGGGACGTTTCCCACAACCCGAAACGCCATCGCCGACACGGTCAACCTCCTCTGGGACAACGAGATTCTCCCCGGCGATACGGCCTTCAATCGCGAGATTCGCTCGGTTTACCGTCTTGGAGGTGACGACATACAGCGTGGGACCGTGACTCTGAAGATCGTGGTGGGCAGCGGAGGCGACCAGGAGAAGCCTGCGGGCGGCACGGTAGACACTTATCTCCAGCTGTTCGGACTGGCACAGGCCACCAACAGCTCGTCGTTCGACGTCGAGAACCGCCTGTGGCCGCGTGTTGGAGATCAGAACCAGGCCAGCAATGCGGGCGGCGGAAACGCTCGGCTCATCAAGGACTACTTCATCATCTTTCCGTCGCTGCGTCCCTTCAGCGACTCCGGCCTCGCGCATCCGCCCAATCCTGTGAACGATTCCCTCTACCGTACGCCGGATGAGGACATAATCTCGCAGCGCAGACCGCCAACTCAGTATCGTATCCGCGCTCGATACTCAGCCGAGGGTGGAGGTGAGAGCGGCTCGCTCACGCTGGGCTCCGTGCAGGTTCGGCAGAGCTCCGAGAGGCTGGCAGTGGATGGCGTACCGCTCACCAGGGACGTGGACTACACAGTGGATTACGAGATCGGGCGGGTAGTTTTTCTGCGTCCGGACACGTTGTTTCCACGACCGAGACAAGTGTCCGTGCAGTACGAGGAGAATCCTCTCTTCGCCGCCGCACCCACATCCATCTTCGGAATTGCGACGCAGTTTCCGATGCAGAATGGCCAGCTGAACTTTACCGCGATCTCTCAGTCTCAGAAGACCACTTTCAATCGGCCGCCGCTGGGGTTTGAACCTGCGTCCGCCTTCATAGCTGGGGTCAACGGCAACTTCACGTTCGAGAGTGCCATGCTCACGCGAGCGCTGAACGCGATCCCGTTCGTAGAGACTACGACGCCAAGTCTCATCAACGTGCAGGGCGAGTTCGCCACGAGCAGGCCACAGCCGAATGCCGCTGGTGTCGCGTACGTCGAATCATTCGAGGGCGAAGGTGGCATCTCAATCGCGCTTCAGGAAGGCGCTTGGCGCCTTGGCAGCCAACCGGCTGTACCGTCCGGGACCGTCCCCTTAGGTGGTGTGCCTTTCGACTTCGCGCTCGATAGCGCAACGACGCTTGTGTGGCAGAACATCGGCACTACCATCGACCCGGTTACGAGACAGCCGATGGCACTGCAGTTTTTCTCCGAGCAGATTGATTCCCAGTTCGTTTTCACCGGCTCGCAGGCATTCCGCACGCCCGAAGTGGTGCTCTGGAACATTCTCTATCCCAGGAGCATCGGCGGATTTCTGCGCCGCGCCGACACAACGTTCCGATGGCTTACGCCGGCGGGCCCGGCGCGCGAATGGAGGTCCATAAGTCAGTCCCTGGGTCCCAGCGGGGTCGATCTGTCGCGGATCGAGCATCTCGAATTCTATGCGCTCATTGATACTACCACCGTCGCGCGACGTTCGAATCCCACTTTCGTGCTGGACTTTGGCGATGTCTCTGAGAACAGTGTCGCGTTCGTACCCGAGACGCTGACGGTAACGGCATTCGGCGGAAGCGGCACGCGGCTCGACAGCACTTTCACCGGGCGGAAGCTCTCCGGATTCGACACACTCGACACGGAGCGCGATCCCATAACGCGCTCGTTCGATGCATCTACGAACGATGTGGGTATACCAGGCGATTTGGCCAGCGGTCTGCTCGTGCGCAACCTCGATTCGGGCTCCATTGATACGGTGACCGGCGATCCTCTCTGTGACCGCAGCAGAACGGGCGCCCTCATAGAGCTTCTCGGAGATACCCGTGCTACCTGCACGGTGAACAACCGGAGACTCGACGAGGAGGACATGGATCTCGATGGCTTCCTGAACATCAGAAGTGATTCGCGGAACACGGAGCGTCTGCTGCGTTACGTCATCGACATGAGCGATGCATCCACGTTCAATCGCATCGGCCGTTGTTATCGCCGCGCCCTGGACACCGCGAGCACGGGGGGCGGTAGCGTATGCTGGGTCCACTTCCGTGTTCCCTTCAGCGCTCCAACGGAGACGGTGAACGACCCGCTGGTTCGGCGCATCAAGGCCGTTCGTCTTACCCTGGTTTCGTCGCCACTTCTGCCGGAAATCGACTTCACCCAAGTAGCCATCGCGCGCCTCAAGCTGGTTGGTTCGCCTTGGGTCAAACGTGCTTACCGTCCTCTGGCCGGTGTCGGCGGCTCCCGCGTAGTAGGCGGTTCGGGATTCGTGATTGCGTCGATCATCGGTACGCTGGATCGCGACTCGGTGGGTGGGTTGTTCTACCAGTCGCCGCCGGGCGTAACGGACCAGGCCGACAGCAAGCAGAGCGGATACAACCCGGGCGCGATACAGATCAACGAGCGCTCTCTGCGGCTCGTGTCAGGCGATCTTCCTCTCCATCATCGTGCCGAGGCGTATTTCCGTTTCCCCGAGGGCGAGAAGAATTTCATGGGGTACCAGGAGCTTCGCGTGTGGGCGCGAGGGCGCAACAAGGGGTGGGGCCAGAACGGAGATCTGCAATTCTACGTCAAGATCGGCCGCGATCCCAACAACTTCTACCTCTATCGTGCACCGGCCAACGAAGGCACAACCATCGACGCCTGGCGTCCGGAGGTACTGGTCGAGTTCAGCCGGCTTTTCGCGCTGAGAGCGCGGATTCAGAACAATTATCTGCGAGATGCCGACACCCTATCCGGTTGCAGTGGCCTGGATTCCGCACTTGTCGCAGCCTCCGAGGTGCAAACGACGCCCGGCACGAGGCGTTTTGTCGCCTGCGACAGCGGCTACATCGCGTACACGAGCAATCCCGGCATCTCTCCGCCCAATCTCGCGGCCGTTCAGGAGCTGTCGGTGGGGATGGTCCGAGTGAGCATCGCTGGAGCAGGGAGCGGCGGCCTCATACTGCCGAATGATTCCCTGGAGGTGTGGGTAGACGACATCAGGCTCACTGGCGTTGTGGATGACCCTGGATACGCTGGTCAGCTCGGTATGAACATCGCCGCGGGCGACGTGGGTGCGCTCCAACTCAACATCAGCCGGCGCGACAAGAACTTCCGCCAGCTGGCCGAGCAACCATCCTACATTACGGACAACCAGTTCAACATCGGATCGTCGCTCCGGTTGGACAAGTTCCTGCCGCAGGCGCTCGGCTTGGTTCTTCCATTCAGCATCAACCACGTATCATCGTCCACCGATCCGTTCTTTCTTTCGCGCAGCGATATAAGAGCCGGCGGCATCGAGGGTCTTCGCACTCCGAAGCAGTCCGCAACCGCGTACACACTTTCAGCCCGTCGCGCAGTACCGCTCCGCAATCCCATTCTCGGGCTGGTGGCCAACAACGTCTCGCTGAACACCAATTATTCCACGGCCTCTTCCCGCAGTGAGTTCTCGGTGGGTAACGCGAAGTCGTTCTCCGGCAACGTGGACTTCACCCTCGCGGCGCCTGCGCGGACCCGCAGGATGCCGCGCTGGCTCGGCCGAACGCTGGAGGCACTTCCGGCGTGGATAGGCGAGACCGAAGCAGTCCGCGCGCTCAGGGGCTCTACGCTTCGCTGGAATCCAACGCAACTTCGCTTTACGAGCGCCTACGTGAACAACAGCGATAGGCGCTCATCCTTCACTCTACCCATCGTATTCGAGGACGACACAGCACGCCGCGTCACCGGCGTCAACCGCCTATGGCGCAACAACGGTGCGCTGGAGTTACGTCCCTTCAATTCCATTAGCGCTCGGCTGGATTTTGCGTCGCTGCGCGACCTGAGGCGTTATGCCGACACCACACCGGTGGGGGTCGTGGCCGGCGCAGAACGCCAGCAGTTTGTCGGCGTAGACGTAGGGCTCGAGCGGGAGCGACAGATGTCCAGCGCGTTCAGCTTTGCACCTCAGCTGTCCGCATGGATTCGCCCTCGACTGGACTTCAGCACTACTTACAGCATGCTCCGGGATCCCAACGCCAGCAACCTGCTCAGGCTTGGTCACGACTCGAGCGGTGCGTTCCGGCTTCCGCGCCGGCTTTCGAACTCGCAGGGCCTGGGCGCCAGTGCCACGTTCGACCTCAGCCGCGCGATCATCATATATACCGGAGACTCGAGTTTCTTCCGACGCTTTGCGCAGATGTTCCAGCCGCTCGAGGTCAACTGGCGACGGGACCTGCGATCGACTTATGATGGCGTGGCGTTCGACCCATCAGTCGGGTACCAGTTCGCACTTGGAGGACTGGATGGCTTCAGGAAGTCCGGCGGCGTGTTTGCCACGGGCGCAGGCCTCTCGCGCAACCTATCGGTGTCGCACACTCTCGTTTTGCCGTTCAACTTTACCCTCTCCGATCGCTACAGCAGGCTCACGAGTACCTCCTGGACCAACGTCGTGGGAACGCAATCTCAGCTCGACGCGCAATCCGTGGTGTTCCCCGACATCAGCCTCCGGTGGAACTACCGCCCCGGCATTCCGCTGATTAGGAACGTCATCCAGAGCGTGGGCGGTCAGGCCGGAGCCCGCGTCACCAAGGCAACCAGCAGGCAACCCACGCTTGCAGCCTCCGGAAGTGCCAGCGCAGCAGCGGGTATCCGCAGCGCACAGACCACACGTCAGTATCCAGTGAACGGGTCAATAGCGTGGTCTGCCTTCGGTGGATTCTCCACAAGCATGGGCTGGAACAAGACATCGCGCGAAGAGCTACGAGCCGGCGGCGTCAACGTCGGCGAGCAGCAGGACATGAACGCCGACGTGGGCAAATCGTTTGCATTGCCCAAGAGCTGGAACGTGCAGGGCAACACCATGCGCACCCGCCTGGGCTACCAACAGTCGCGTGCTCGGACGTTCTTCCTCGGCGACAGCACTCGCAAACGCGTGACCGATAACGGTCGTTGGTCGGTGAATGGAAGCGGCGATGCCGACCTGAGCGAAAACCTGGCCTTCAGTCTCACACTCTCCAGAATCGTGAACTTCGACAACAATTACAACCGCCGATTCGCCCAGACCGTGATCTCGGCGGTGCTTCACCTTCAGTTCTTCGCCGGAGAGCTTAAGTGAGGATGATGGTACTTGCCTGCATCTTCATGTTGAGCCTGTCGTGCGAGCGCGGAGCAAGGACCCAGTTCAGCGGCGAGGTCGCTCTGACCTACGTCAAGACGCAGCTCGATTTTGGACCGCGCATTCCGGGTAGCATCGGCCACCGGCGTACCGGCGAATGGATTGTAGAGCAGATGCGCCTGCGAGCTGACACCGTGATCGTCCAGCAATGGACTCACGTGACCCAGAGCGGGGACTCGCTTCCTATGCGGAACATCCTGGCGCGCTTCAAGCCACAAGAAAGGGAGCGCGTCCTTTACATCACCCACTGGGATACGCGACCGGTGTCAGATGAATCGCTTGATCCCTCACAGCGCAGATTGCCGGTGCCTGGTGCCAACGACGGTGCGTCCGGCGTCGCGCTTTTCATCGCTTTGGGTGACGTGCTGAAGAAGACGGCGCCATCCGTGGGCCTCGACCTGTTGTTCGTGGACGGTGAGGACTACGGCAATTTCTCTACGCGCACGGATGTTCTGATCGGGTCGCGCTACTTCGCCGCCAATCTCCCCTCACCGGACTATCGCCCGCTGTTCGGCGTGGTGTGGGACATGATCGGCGACGACAGTCTCCAGATTCTCCAGGAAGGCCATTCCATGCAGCGAGCTCCCGAAGTCGTCGCGCGCGTGTGGCAAGTTGCGGCTGATCTGGGTTACTCGAGGTATTTTCTGGCCCGAGGCGGACAGACAGTGCTCGACGACCACGTGCCGCTACTTGATGCCGGCCTTCGTGTAATCGACGTCATCGACTACGACTATCCTCATCACCATACACCCCGAGATACCTTTGACAAGGTATCAGCGCGCAGCCTACAGGTAATCGGTGACGTCGCCCTGACGTTGGTGAAGTAACTGTCTATTAAGTTATTATCGGTTATCCCACGACTCCCGATTGCCGACTCCCGACTCCCGACTCCCGGCGTTAACAGGGAAGGCAGTGCGTTGGAAAGATGCGGCTATCTCGTTGCAACACAGTATGATGCCGCATGCCCACGCCGGCCGAACGACGGGCGCTTATTTTCGTCACGGGGTTGCTCCTCCTCGGGGCTGGGGTCCGAGCCTTCCGGGCTGTCAGGAACTCGCCACGGGACGAGCTCTCGGCGAATGCGGCCCTTCGACGGCACATTGAGGCTGTCGATTCGGTCCGGATAGCTCAGCGAGGTCGACCCAGGAAGTCGGGTTCCAGCCGAGCTCCGCGAACGCAGCGTTCCCGCCAGCAAGGCGACACCTACCCTCCGCTGCCGTTGGACCTCGACATCGCCAGCGCTGGCGAAATCGAGCGCCTCCCACGCATAGGGAAAGCTCTGGCCGAGCGCATCGTTGCAGACCGTGATTCCTTCGGACCATTCGGTTCGCTGGAGGAATTCATCCGCGTGAAAGGTGTCGGCCCTGCCATGGCAAAGACAGTCGCGCCGCACGTGACGTTTTCACTCCAACGGCGTCCTCAGCGTGTGGATGATCGAGGGCCACGCGCTAATCACTCTGACGACAGAATAAGGCGGCGCGGAAGGAGGCGATCTCCCTGACAAAGCCAGCGCTCAATCTCACCGCCCGAGCACGAGCGCGCGGACTTCAGCCCCCGCACTCCTAGGGTTCCGATCCATCTATGGCTGTAACGGTAGCTGCCCGAACAGACCGTATCGGTGAGCTCCTCATCAATGAGGGGCTCATTACGCGCGAGCAGCTGGACCGCGCGCTCCAGGAACAGAAACTCAGCGGTACGCGGGTAGGCTACAACCTGGTGAAGATGGGCCTCATCCCCGAGGTCGAGCTCACCAGAATGCTGGCACGTCAATTCCGGATGCCGGCAGTCGATCTCTCGAATTTCGAGGTGGATCCCAAGATAGCCAAGCTCATACCGGCTGATCTCGCCATGCGGCACTTGGTGTTGCCGCTCAAGCGGGAGGGTCGCACGCTCACGGTCGCGATGGCTGATCCGACCGATCTGGGCGTGATAGACGACCTCAAGTTCATCACGCGCTATGACATCTTCCCGGTAATCGCCGGCGAGTACACGCTTCGCGTGGCGATCGAGAGATACTACGAGTCAACGGACGATGCGCTCCAGTCGCTCCTCAACGAAATGGGCACCGACGTGGGCGACGTCGAGGTCGTGGAGGACGAAGAAGACGAAGTCAACGCAGCATATCTCTCCGCCATTGATGAGGCGCCGGTCGTCAAGCTCATCAACGGCATTCTCACGGAAGCGGTGAAGCGTGGGGCGAGCGACGTGCACTTCGAATGCTATGAGCACGAGCTCCGGGTTCGGTATCGCGTAGACGGCGCTCTTCAGGAGATCATGAAGCCGCCGATGAAGCTCAAGGCGGCGCTGATCTCGCGTTTCAAGATCATGTCCAACCTGAACATTGCCGAGCGCCGCGTGCCGCAGGACGGCCGAATCAAGCTCAAGATGGGCAACCGCGTCATCGACTTTCGTGTGTCCACGCTCCCCACCTTGTTCGGCGAAAAGGTCGTTCTCCGAATTCTCGACAAGGGCAACCTGACGCTGGAGCTCGAGAAGTTCGGCATCGAGCCGCGAGCAGAGCGTGATCTGATGGAAGCCGTCATGAATCCTTACGGCATGGTGTTGGTCACGGGCCCCACAGGCTCGGGAAAAACCACCACGCTCTATTCTGCGCTATCCAAGGTCAACAACGTCGACGTCAACATCATGACGGCAGAGGATCCAGTAGAGTACAACATTTACGGGATCAACCAGGTGTTGGTGCGCACGGAAATCGGCCTCACGTTCGCTGCCGCGTTGAAGGCGTTCCTGCGGCAGGACCCGAACATCATCATGATCGGTGAGATCCGTGATCTGGAAACGGGAGGCATCGCCATCAAGGCGGCGCTCACCGGACACCTCGTGCTCTCGACGCTGCACACCAACTCGGCGTCGGAGACCGTGACGCGACTCATAGACATGGGTCTCGAACCGTTCAATGTCGCGTCCGCGGTGAACCTCGTGCTGGCGCAGCGCCTCGTCCGCAGGATCTGCAACAATTGCCGCGTGCGCGTTGACGTAGACCCAATAGAGATGGGCGCCGCGAAGATCAATCTCGAGGCGACGCTCGGTGAGATGAAATTCACGCCCATGTCCATCGACGATGCCAAGCTGCGCGCCACGCGCGAGGCGGCCCCGATCCTGTCGGGCGCCAGCATCAACACGAAGATCAAGGAACTCGCGTTCTTCAAGGGCCGCGGCTGCGAACAGTGCGGCGGGTCAGGACTGAAGGGACGACAGGGGCTCTACGAAGTCATGGCGATGACTCCGAAAGTGAGAAAGATGATCCTCAGCAGGGTGGGCCCGCGGGACATTCAGGACGCCGCGATCGCCGATGGAATGCTGACCCTCCGCATGGACGGCATCCTCAAGGCCATCAAAGGAATCACGACCCTGGAGCAGGTTATCCGGGAGACCAGTGCGGCATGATGATCGTCCTTAGAGAACCGGGAGTGGGGAGTGGGGAGTCGGGAGTCGGAAAGATCTTCCGTTTCTCCGGCCCTGCTTCGCCCTTCCCGACTCCCGACTCCCGACTCCCGACTCCCGAGCTTCAATGACTGCACCAGCTGCTACCGCGACACCTCTGAACCTGCGCTCACTGCTCGAAGAGATGATCGAGCGCGATGCGTCGGACCTGCACATCACCGCCGGCGACCGGCCGAAACTGCGCGTCGACGGCGAGATAGTGAACTCCGAAGTTGACAGTGTTCTCTCGCCCAAGGACACACTCCAGCTGGCTTACTCCATCCTCACGGAGAACCAGAAAAAGCGATTCGAGACGGAAGACGAGCTGGATTTTTCGTTCGGCATAGCGAACCTCGCACGCTTCCGCGGCAACTGCTTCAAACAGCGTGGCTGCGTCTCCGTCGCCATCCGGCAGATTCCGTTTACAATACGGACCTTCGAAGAGCTGGGCCTGCCAGGTGCCGTGGGGAAAATGGCTGACCGGCCACGCGGACTCGTGCTGGTTACGGGGCCAACGGGCTCCGGCAAATCAACGACGCTGGCGGCCATGATCGACAAGATCAATCGCGAGCGGAAGGGCCACATCATCACGGTCGAGGATCCCATTGAGTTCATTCACCGCCATCAGGCGTGCATAGTGAACCAGCGTGAGGTGGGGTCGGACACCAGATCGTTCGCCAGCGCGCTCAAGTACGCATTGCGCGAGGATCCCGACACGATACTGATCGGTGAGATGCGCGATCTCGAGACCATTCAGGCCGCGCTGACCATTGCCGAGACGGGCCACCTGGCGTTCGCCACCCTGCACACGAACTCGGCAGCGGAGGCGATCAATCGCATAATCGACGTCTTTCCCGCGCACCAACAATCGCAGGTTCGCGCCCAGCTCGCGTTCGTGCTCGAAGGCATAGTGACGCAGGCTCTGTTGCCGCGCGCCAAGGGACGTGGCCGCGCGATGGCGGCGGAGATCCTGGTGGTGACGCCTGCGATGCGGGCCCTGATCAGAGACGACAAGGTGCACCAGATCTATTCGCTCATGCAGTCGGGGAAGAAGTACGGCATGCAGACCCTGAACGACGCGCTCTACCAGCTGCACATGGCTCGCGAAGTGGAGCTCGACGACTGCCTGCGTGTCTCAAGTGATCCCAACGAACTCCTGCGTATGCTGGGGCTGACGGCCGCCGACGGCGCGGACGGAGGGGGATCACAATCGGCAGGTGGAAGCAAGCGGGAAGGGAAGTACGCAACGGCCGGCACGCGCAAGTAGCGCCTAATACGAGGACCAAGAATGCCTACATTCGCATACACCGCACGCACACTCGCCGGCGACCTCAAGTCGGCGACGATGGACGCAGTGTCACGCGACGAGGTGGTAGCTCAGCTCAAGCGGCAGAAGCTGATCGTCGTCAAGGTGGACGCAGAGAAGGGAAAGCAGAGACTGGGCCGCATCAAGATGAAGGACATAGTCATCTTCACGCGGCAGTTCTCGACGATGATCAATTCCGGACTCCCGCTTGTGCAGGCGCTCGACATTCTCTCCAAGCAGAGCGAGAACAAATCGCTGCAGGAGGTTACGCGCCAGGTAGTGTACGACGTTGAGTCGGGACACACGGTTGCGGACGCGATGCGCAAGCATCCCAAGGCATTCGGTGAGCTCTACGTGAACATGGTGGCTGCCGGTGAGGCAGGCGGTATCCTGGACACTATCCTCATGCGTCTGGCGACTTTCCTGGAAAAGAACGACGCGCTGGTGGGAAAGGTGAAGGGCGCGATGGTTTATCCCGCCGTGATCATGAGTGTGGCCTTCTTTGCAATCGTGGTGCTGTTGATCTTTGTTATTCCAACATTCGAAACAATGTTCGCTTCGGTAAACCTGTCGCTGCCACTTCCGACGCGTGTGGTGATCGGGATGTCGAAGTTCCTGCAGGGTTATTGGTGGGCGGTCGCCCTGGGCGCCTGGGGTACTGTCATGGGCATCAGGAAATACTACGCCACGTCCGATGGCCGGCTCACGCTCGACAAGGTGCTTCTCAAGGTGCCGGTATTGGGGGACCTGCTCCGCAAGTCGGCGGTGTCACGCTTCACGCGCACGCTCGGCACTCTCATCAGCTCGGGCGTGAGCATTCTGGATGGGCTCGAGATCACGGCCAAGACAGCGGGCAACCGCGTGATTCACGACGCGATCATGTTGTCGAGGTCGTCCATCGCGGGCGGCGACACCATCGCCGCGCCCCTGCAGAAGTCGGACGTGTTCCCGCCTATGGTGATCTCCATGATCGCAGTCGGCGAGCAAACGGGCGGTCTGGACGAGATGCTATCAAAGATCGCCGACTTCTATGATACCGAGGTGGACACGGCGGTATCTGCGCTGTTGAGCCTCATGGAGCCGGTCATGATCGTGTTCCTGGGCGTCATCGTCGGCGGTATGGTGGTGGCGATGTACCTCCCGATCTTCGATATGATCAACGCTGTGCAGTAAAGCCGGACACACTGTTAAGGAAGGCCCCTCGCCGTTTCACGGCGGGGGGCCTTTCCGCGTCCGCCCCTGGCAGGCGATCGTTAGCGCTTCGCGCGCGAAGGTGGATTACCACCCGCGCAACCCTTTGCCTGCAGCAGTTGTCAGACAAGCGCCCAACAGCTACCGCGAACCTCGAGGCTTGGTGGACGAACGGCAGTTGATCACGCGCGCAATCGCCGGCGACCCGTCCGCCGAGCGCACGATCTACGAGACAAACGTGGATCGCGTCTATCGGCTGGCCTTCCGGCTCGCGGGGGACGACGATCTCGCACGGGATTTCACGCAGGAAACATTCATTCGCGCCTTCAGGAACATGAGCGAGTTCCGGCAACAATCGACACTTGCAACGTGGCTCCATTCGATCGCGGTCTCGGTGACGCTGAACGGCCTGCGCAAGGTCAAGAGATTCCGCGCCCGCGAAGGGTCATACGATGAAGCGCTGACTATTGGCGCTTCGCCGCGGCGAGCGGAGCCGGACCTCAAGGAGCGGTTGGCGCTGGCAATCGATGCGCTCCCCGAAGGATATAGAACGGTGTTCGTGATGCACGATGTGGAAGGTTATACGCACGAGGAGATCGGTGCTGCTCTAGGTGTGCAGCCAGGTACGTCGAAGGCGCAGCTCTTCCGAGCGCGCGCCAAGCTTCGCGACGCACTCGCGGATTTCGCTCAGGAGTGGGTGTCATGACCGATGCAGAGAACGAGGAACGCGTGGACAACCTGATCCGCTCTCTCGCCGCCGACTACAATCAGCCGCCGGCTGAGGTGCCTCGGACTGACATCTGGGCGGCAATCGAAGCCGCCCGAGCGACGGCGGCTGCCAAGCCCGCACGTGCGGTTCTCCCGCTGTACAGACGCCGCTGGGTTCCGTTAGCAGCCGGCCTTGCGGCGACGCTTCTGATCGGGGTCGGTATCGGTCGCTGGCTGCCGACCGCCGAACAATCTCGCGGCGTATCGCGGTCGACCGATGCCAAAACCGCGTCGACACTGCCTGCCGAAGACACTCGGCGTACACACGTCGATGCCCCATTGTCAACAACTTACGAGGTCGCGACGGCTCAGCATCTGGGTCGAGTGGAGGCTCTGCTAACCTCGTTCCGCACGCAATCCAACGCCGGCGGCGACCGGGAAGTCGCTGCCTGGGCACGCGATCTCCTGTCCACCACGCGCCTGCTGCTCGACTCGCCTGTTGGTGGCGATCCGCAGCGGCGCCGTTTGCTCGAGGATCTCGAGCTCGTGCTGGCGCAGATCGTATTGCTGGCTCCGGACAAGGCTGGCGAAGAGCGAACGCTCATCGAACGGTCGCTCGAGAAGGACGACGTAATGACCAGGCTTCGTGCCGCGATTCCCGCGGACGTAACTATCTAGATGAATCTGAGGCAACGATGAAATCACTTCTGACCGCCGCGCTCCTCGCTCTTTGCGTGCCAATGGCCGCGGAGGGCGCCACCATGCCGGCGCTGGACTCGCTAGCGCGGGCCAGCTGGGCGCCGGATGATCCCGCGGACTCCCTGTACAAGCTGGCCCGTGGCGCGCTCAACGACGGTGACTACGACCGCGCCGCCGAGCTTTTCGAGCGCATAACCAGCCAATTCCCGCGCTCCCAATACGCCGGCGACGCCTTCTACTGGCGCGCGTTCGCGCTCTATCGCGAGGGCGGGAGCGAGAACCTCAAGGAGGCCCTGAAGTCGCTTGAGCAGCAGGGGCGCCGCTTCCCGAAAGCAGCAACACGGAGCGACGCGAAAACACTCGCCACACGCATACAGGGTACGCTGGCCAGGTCCTACGGCGATGCCAAATCGGCCGAATCGCTCCAGCAAAAAGGAGCGGATGCGGGCACAGGCTGTCCGTCGGAGGACGACGATGAAGACATGCGCATCGCGGCGCTCAACGCGCTGCTGCAGATGGACTCCGAGCGCGCCGTTCCGATCCTGAAGAAAGTTCTCGCCCGGCGCGATGAGTGCGCCGAGGGGATGCGTCGGAAAGCCGTATTCCTGCTTTCCCAGAAGAGCTCGCCGGAGACGGCCGATATTCTCCTGGACATCGCTCAGAACGACCCCAGCCATGAAGTGCAGGAGCAGGCGGTGTTCTGGCTCTCGCAGGTGGACGACGACCGTGTTGTAGGCATGCTCTCCCGCCTGCTTCAGAGCGCGAAGGATGAGGACATAAAGGATAAGGCCATCTTCGCGCTCGCTGAACACCGCGGAGGTCGAGGGCAAGACGTGCTCCGCGAGTACGTGCAGCGCGAGAGCGAGCCGGTGGAGTTGCGCGAGAAGGCGATCTTCTGGCTCGGGCAGAAGAGCTCGCGAGAGAACGCGGATTTCCTCAAGACCCTCTTCGGGAAAGTCAGGAGCGAGGAGCTGAAGGAGAAGGTCCTGTTCTCTCTGTCACAGATGAAGGGTGAGGAAACCGAGCGCTGGCTGCTGGAAGTAGCCTCCAACAAGACCGAGAGCGAGGAGGTTCGGAAGAAGGCGCTCTTCTGGGCCGGACAGGCAGGCGCGTCCATGCAGGCGCTCGGAGAACTTTACGGCCGCATGACCGAGCGCGAGATGAAAGAGCAGCTGATTTTCGTCTACTCTCAGCGTCGGGAACGGGCCGCCGTGGACAAGTTGATGGACATTGCGCGTAATGACGCCGACAGGGAGCTACGAAAGAAGGCGGTCTTCTGGCTTTCTCAGTCCCGTGATCCGCGTGTTGCCACATTTCTCCTGGAGATTATCGACAGATGATCGAGAGAGCATATATGAGCGCGCTCGCGCTGGCGCTCCTCGTGCCGGCTCTTAGCGCACAGTCCATTGCCGAGCGTGTAGCAAAGGCTCCCGATGGCGCGGTACGCATGACATTCGCGACGCGTCCCGGCATCTGCGGGCATGGCGACGACAATGTCACGATTCGCCGCGGAACTCGCATAAGCAACGACCGTTGGTCGTCGGACGATGTGGAGCGGGACAACTATTGCGAAGAGGGTCCGGCGCGTGTCGTCATGTCAGTTCGAGGGGGGCGGGTTGCATCCGTGCGCACCTACGTTGGGGGCAACTGGCGCCAGCGAAGCGATGTCACCGACCTCGGCGTCGTGTCTGCACGCGCGGCCGCCGATTATCTGATCCAGCTAGCTGCTAGCGGGGACGCCAGGGCCGCACGCGATGCCATTTTCCCGGCTACCATCGCCGACAGTTCGGACGTCTCGCCTGAGCTCCTTCGCATCGCTCGAGACGAGCGTCGGCCGCGCGACGCGCGCAAGCAGGCGGTGTTCTGGGTGAGCCAGGCGGCCGGCGATTCGGCCACGAAGGGGCTTTCGGAGCTCGCCGAGTCCGATGATGTCGACCGTGACGTCCGGGAGCACGCTGTGTTTGCTCTCTCCCAGCGGCCGCGAGACGAGGGTGTGCCCGCACTCATCAGGATCGCGCGTACCAACAAAGATCCGGAAGTCCGGCGCAAGGCGATCTTCTGGCTGGGACAGTCTGACGATCCGAGGGCGCTCGCGTTATTCGAGGAGCTGATTCTAGGGAAGAAATAGAGTAGTGGGTCAGTTTGGGAGCGGAAGATCAACCAAGAACGACGCAGACGCGAGACGCCAGAAGCATAGACCTCAGGGTCGAGGATGAAACCAAGACTTAAGCCTGTTTGCTGTCCTTTGACTGAGATGCCAGATAACGACGGAGACCATAGAGCATTTTTCGGACTTCGACGACTTGACTGATAAGAGTCAAAGAATCCGGCTGGCGACCCGGTGCGCGTCCAGAGCCATTGCATGTGCCTTCTGCCGGACCAGGAGTTTCTTGAAGTCGCCCATGCCACACGATGGAGTGAAGCTCCTCTCGCAACTAACCATCCTATGGCGCGGATGTTCTGAATCACGCGGGCTCGTGTAGCGCCGAGTGCCTCATTCTCGCAACTCGGAGACTTTGCTTCTGGCGTCTCGCGTCTGTGTCTTTCTTGGTGGCAGTCCTGGAACTCGGACTGACCCACTACCCAGCGGCAACTACGTGCCGCCTTTGTCAGACTGGCCGCGTACCCGCGCCACATGTACAACG
>JBHENQ010000031.1:0-21178 GCA_046261975.1 Gemmatimonadaceae bacterium
AGAGTGTAGAGCTCGGCATCGCCATCACCGAGCAGGAAGCGTGGACAAAGCGCGGTGGACTCCCGGTGCGCATCCCTGATTTCGTCGCTGAGGTGATCGAGCGCGTCGCCTTCGAGGCACGATGCGACAAGCGCGTCGACAAGAGATCGGGCGTCTCTCAGCGAATGCCGATTTCGGTCCTGGAAATAGCGATCTCCAACGCGGAGCGGCGTACGGCATACAACGGCGAATGCGAGGTGGTGCCGCGTCTGAGCGACATCTACGCGGCTTCGCCCGCAATCACTGGAAAGATGGAGCTGGAGTACGAGGGCGAGTTGGTCGGTGGACAGATGGTCGCCTCAGATGCGATCCGGCGTGCCGCGGACGCGACGTTCAGCGCGCGAGCGGGAGGTGTTGGGACCGACAACATGGTGATGTGGTTCGACGAGGGCAACGCGATGCAGGTGACGGACGATGCGGAAACACCCGCGCTTCTCCAGGGATTCGAGCGCGTACCCGGCCTCCTGGATCTCGTTTACCTTGTCGGACTCGCTACTGAGGGCGACGCGCCCTCCACGGTAGCGGCGTGCGAATTGGTGCTTGAAGCCCTGGTCGCCCGGAAACAAATCTCCCGGTCCGACGCCGGACGCTACGCCCGGGCTCCAGTTGCCGAGCGACGGCGACCCGGTGGAGGTGGGCAGGATCTTTTTGGTGGTGGAGCCATAACTTAACGGGAGTCGGGAGTCGGGAGTCGAACCCCCAAGTCCCGATTCCCGATTCCCGACTACCATGTCCATCATCACCATATCGCGCATGTACGGATCGGGCGGGTCCGACGTTGCCGAACTGTTAGCTCGGGAGCTCGGTTGGCAGCTGGTGGACAACGAATTCGTTGACGCGGTGGCCGCTCGCCTCGGAATTCCGAGTTCTGAAGTCGAGGCCCGCGAAGAGCGAGTGCCGTCGCTCGTTCAACGTCTCGCCGACACGCTGGCGCTTGCCACACCCGAGATGGCAGCTCCGGCTGGCACACTGCCGCCACCACCAAGCGAGGAGCGATTGGTTGAGGTGACAGCGAGAATCATCGAGGAAACGGTTGCGCGTGGGAACTGCGTCCTCGTTGGACGCGGTGCGCAATCGGTGCTGGCTGAGCGAGCCGACGTTCTGCATGTGTTCTGTTACGCTCCGCATCCTGCGCTGATCGAGCGCGCTGCGAAGAAACTAGCCATTTCTGAAAAGGATGCGGCCAAGGTGGTAGATGACACCAACAGGCATCGCCAGCAGTACGTCAAGAAGCACTTCAGGCGCTCGTGGCTGGCACACGAGAACTATCACATGTGTCTCAACACGGAGGCGCTCGGCGTGGAGGGCGCTGCCAGATTGGTGGTAGGAGTAGCCAGGGAGAAGTTTGGTCTGTAACACCAAGCTTGTACGCCAGTCCTGTCACCTGTTGCCTTTACCTGTTACCCGTCACCTGTCACCTGTTACCTGTCACCTGTTACCTGTCACACTACATCCCCCGCATTTCTGGCCGGCGCCAGAACGCGAAGACGTTATAAGCCAGCATAGCCAGAGCGCCGATGCCGACTGCGGAGGATGCTCCTATGCGCTCCGCGGCGGCACCGGCGATGAACGGGCCAACCACCGGCCCCAGCCCAACGAACACCCACACATAGACCGACATGACTCGGCCGCGGAGTCCGTCGGGAACGCTGGATTGGAGCATCGCGTTCGCGAGTGCATTGGTAAGGATCATCGTGAAGCCCACGCCAAGCACCAGCACCGTCGAGAGCGCCATAGACCGCGAAAGGGAGAACAGCAGCAGCAATCCGGCAAACGCGTACGAAGATCGTTCGAGCAATCGTCCGCGTCTCGCTTCAGAAAGCGTAGTTCTGCCCAACGCGGCCAGGCCGATCGCACCCGAAAATCCTCCTATGCCAACGCAGGTAAGAAGGAGGCCATATCCGCTCGCATCGCTTCCCAGCACGTCGCGCGCTATCACCGGCATGAGCGTGAGATACGGGATTCCGAATATGGCGTTGACACCGACCATGCGCATGAGCGCCCAGACCTCTGGCGTTCGCACTACATATGAAAGGCCTTGCACCAGTCCTTCCCATGGCGTGGAAGTCGGCGGCTCGAGGACGCGCCGCGGAAGACGGATGGCGAGCAACCCCGCCAGCACCGCTCCGTAGCTCAGCGCGTTCAGCGCGAAACACCATGCGAGCCCGGCGCTGGCAATCACCACGCCCGCGATGCTAGGTCCCAGCACGCGGGCGAGGTTGAAGCCGCTGGAATTGAGGGCTATTGCGTCGGTGAGATCGTCGCGTCCCACGAGATCGATTATGAAAGACTGGCGGGCGGGAATCTCGAACGCACTTATGGCGCCGCCCGCAAGCGCCAGAAGGAAGAGCCAGGCGATGTTGATATTATTGCTCGCCACGAACCACCAGAGGGCCAGCGCGTTCAACAGAAGTAACCCCTGCGCGATGGTGACGACCCGCAGCTTGTCGTTCCGGTCAGCCACCAGACCCCCATACAGGGACAGCAGGAGCACGGGCAGCGAGCTCGCCACAGCAACCACGGCAACCCAGAATGCGCTGTCCGTCAGTTGAAGTGCCAGCCACCCGATGGCCACAGACCGCATCCACATACCGACCAGCGATATTGTCTGGCCGACCCAGAAGAGACGAAAGTTCCGATGCGCGATGAGAACCCGGAACGGGTTCTGGGCGAATGGACGCTGTGGCGGCGGTGACGGCATTCGGCTTCCAAGTTAACGCGATGGCATGGTGCAGTCTTGCTCTTCCTGGTGCGCCAAGCGAAAGTGAACAATGCGCGCGCACACGTATTCGAAGTTCAGTCCCGAGATGGCCGACGCAATTGACCTCCAGTCTCTGCTGGAGAAGCTCGCGGATTTTCTTCTGCAGTCGGGCTTTGCAGGCGGCCCCATGTTCCATCCCTACTGGGGTGAATTCGGCGGCGACGACGACCGCTCGCTCGACGCGTTGCGGGACGCGATTCTCAAGGCGCTCATAGAGAGCGGTCAGTTCACGCCCGAAATGCTACAGGCTATGCGAGGAGAGGGCGACGAAGAATCGCAGGCAAAGCTCGCAAAGCTACTCGACGAGATAATCCAGAGAATGGTGGAGGAAGGCTACCTCAACGTTGAAGCGCCGCCGCAGGTGCCGTCTGGATATCAGCCGGTTACGGGTCCTGGAGGTCTCGCGCAGGCCGCATCGCGGGACGTTCAGTTCAATCTGACCGAGAAAGGCATCGACTTCCTGGGCTTCAAGACATTGCGCAACCTGCTCGGCTCGTTTGGGAAATCGAGTTTCGGAAGTCACGACACCGCCTATCTCGCTACTGGGGTCGAGGCTGACGCCGCGAGCAAGCAGTATGAGTTCGGCGATACCCTCAATATAGACGTGACTGCCACACTCATGAACGCGCTGATCCGTAATGGTTCGATCGACGTACCAATCGATCTCGACTACCGCGACGTCATGGTGCATCAGGCGGAATACAGGTCGTCATGCGCCACGGTGCTGATGCTCGACACATCGCACTCGATGATTCTCTACGGTGAGGATCGCTTCACGCCAGCCAAGAAGGTGGCGCTCGCGCTCACCCATCTGATTCGCACACAGTTCCCCGGTGATTCACTGCGCGTGGTGCTGTTCCATGACTCCGCCGAGGAGATCCCGCTTGCGCGATTGGCGCACGCGCAGGTGGGGCCATACCACACCAACACGGCTGAAGGGCTCAAACTCTCCCGGCGAATCCTCATGGCACAGAAGAAGGATATGCGCCAGATCGTCATGATCACGGATGGCAAGCCGAGCGCGGTGACCTTGCCCAATGGTCAGATCTACAAGAACTCCATGGGCCTCGACGCGATGGTAGCTGCGCAGACTCTGCGCGAGGTCGCAGACTGCCGGAGAGCGGGAATTGCGATCAATACCTTCATGCTGGCGCGGGATCGTGCTCTGGTAGAGTTCGTAAAGCACGTGAGCGCGATGGCGAAAGGAAAGGCCTACTTCACCAATACCATGACTCTGGGACAGTTCATTCTCATGGACTTCCTGAAGCGGAAGATGAGGAAGGTGAGGTGAGATAAGACCGGGTGTAGGGTGTGGGGTGTGGGGTGTGGGGTGCGACACCCCCACACCCGACACCCCACACCCGCCTTTGTTTCTTCCCGTTACCCTCCCCCGTCCCACGCAGTCTTACATCGTGTTGACCCCGCCTGCAGGTGTAAACAGCCAACCGCCGAGATCGAATCCCCCTTCCAATCGCTCTGTTGGGGCTGATGGAACAAATCGGCGAGTAACTCTCCGTAGTCTTCTTAGCACCATTCATCGCCGCGGCCCCGTTCGCTACTGGTGGATCGTTCCGGTTGTGTTGGGCATCACGGCGCTGGCTCTGCTCTATTTGCGCGCGACCGAGGCCGACGAACTTGCGCGCCCGCAGGTTCCGTACTCTGAGCTGGCGGCCGCGCTCGCGGCAGGAGCCGTAAGCGATCTGAGTGTTGAAAAAGGTGGGACGAAGCTGATCGCAAGGCTTCGCACCGACAACAGCGCCCAACATCCGGAGCCTCGTACTCTCGAGTCCGCTGTACCGCTGGGAGTGGTTTCACTCGCCGACATGGACCGCTGGAGTGCAACCGGCGCCAAGGTGCGCGTGGCCGGCGGTGGACCGTCCAACAAGGGCGAGATCGCGATTCAACTCCTCAGCCTGTGTGCTGTTCTGGGAGTCCTGGCCTTCATCGCCGTTCGGCAGCGCGGCGGAATCGGGACAACACGCTTCGTCGCGACACCACCGTCCCGCCAGCTGACGCTTTCGGACGTCGGTGGAGCGCGTGAGGCACAGGCCGACCTGTTGGATGTGATCGCCTACCTCAAGAACCCCGCACGCTTTCGCGTCATGGGCGCCAGATGCCCTCAGGGTGTTCTGCTTATCGGCCCTCCAGGCACTGGCAAGACTCTACTGGCGCGCGCCGTGGCAGGAGAGGCCGGTTGCCCGGTGATCGTGGCCGCGGGCTCGGACTTCAATGAGATGTACGTAGGCGTGGGTTCACGTCGTGTGCGAGCGCTTGCCAAACAGGCGCGCGAACAGGCGCCCTGTATTGTCTTCATAGACGAATTCGACTCACTCGGCGGACGGCGTGGCCGTCCCAACCGCTCGGGCGAAGAAGAAGTCACGCTCAATCAGCTTCTGGTAGAGATGGATGGAATGGCGGCCAACGATGGCGTCGTATGGATGGCCGCTACGAACCGCGAGGACATGTTGGATCCCGCCGTCAGGAGACCTGGCCGCTTCGACAGGGTGGTAGAAGTTCACCTTCCTACTGCAGCCGACCGATTGGCGATCCTGAAGATTCACGCGAGCAAGAGCCGCTTCGCGCCCGAAGTGGACCTCGAGCGGCTTTCGCTCTTGACAGTCGGCCACTCGGGCGCCGATCTCGCGAACCTGCTGAATGAAGCGGCAATCATCGCTGTCCAACAGGAGAGCGAATGGATTACAGCCAGCCACGTGGAGCAGGCGCGCGACAAGATTCTGCTGGGACGGGTTCGAGCTGGAGTGGTGATAACGAGCGAGGAACAGTGGTTGATCGCGCTCCATGAGGCCGGTCACGCCATTGTGGGGATGGTCGCCTGCCCTGAGGACAAGTTACACAAGGTTACGATCGAACCGCGCGGTCGCTCGCTCGGCGCTGCACACTTCGCACCCGAGCAGGACCGGCACGTACATCCGCGGCGTTATCTTGAGGGACTGATCGCGAAGGCGCTGGGCGGCCGCGCCGCGGAGCTTGTCTTCCTCGGAGCCGACGCAGTGACATCCGGCGCCGGAGCGGATCTGGTGCAGGCGACAAGTGTCGCTCGAAAAATGGTGGCCGAATTTGGAATGAGCGAGGAGGTTGGACTCGTCAGCGCGGACCCCGGAGCATTCGGCGGCGCAGTGAGCGCGCAACTCCAGTCACAGATAGATTCCGCGATACGGACACTGCTCGCGGCTCAATCGACTCGCGCCGAGGCGCTAGTGCGCGAGCATCGGTGCGCCGTGGAAGCAGTCGCTCTGGCACTCATGGAGAGAGAGGTGCTACCCGCCCGCGAGGTTTACGGCATCGCGGCGTCGCACGGAGTTATAGCCCCCCCCACAGGCGACTCGCAAGCGTCAACCGCCGCGTAGCGTCGACGACCTTCAGCGTAGCGGCCGCACTGTTGCCCCGGTAGACTTGGATCGCTAACCGATCCAGAGATTCATCGGGGGGTGCGAAAATGTCTCATGCCAGGTTCCTTGCCGCTGCACTGGGTGCCTCACTCATCGGCGCATTCAGCGACGCACAACCTCAACCATCCGGACCATCCAAGCCGGCAAATGATACCGCGGCTGGTGCCGCCCGAGTCTTCGTCGTAGCCGGCGCACGTGCGGGACCCAGCGTCTTCCCGCTCACCAACTACCCAGAAATCAAACCGCTCAACGAAGGCGAGCTCGACTGGAAGCACTATCATACGTCTTCCGAGATCGAGATGTGGATGAAGCGATGGGCTGAGAAGTATCCGGACCTGGTGGCGCTGTACCCCGTGGGCGAGGCGTACAGCGGGCGCAGTGTGTGGCAGCTCACCCTCACCAACAAGAAGACTGGCAAGGACACCGACAAGCCCGCGGCTTTCTTCGAGGGCGGTCGCCACTCGGGCGAGATCACGGCCACCGAATCCGCGTTCTACCTCGCCTGGTATCTGCTCGAAAGTTACGCCACGGATTCACTCGTCAAGAAACTGCTGGACGAAAAGGTTATATACATTCGCCCGCTAAACAACCCCGACGGCTCGGACCTCTACCGTCTCACGGCACAAAGCAATCGCAGCAGCGTCCGCCCTCACGACACAGATCGCGATGGTCTCAAGGATGAAGATCCCGGCGAAGACCTGGATGGCGACGGCTACGTGCGTGACATGCGAGCCCGAGTCGGCAAGGGCAAGGGAGACTATGTTCTGGATCCCGACGACAAGAGCCGGCGGCTCATGAAGCGCGTGCCCGAAAAGACTGGTGACTGGCAAGTGTACTCCGAGGGCGTGGACAACGATCTCGACGGCAAGTACAACGAGGACGGCGTGGGCGGGCTCGATCTGCACCGGAACTATCCTGAGAACTGGAGACCGGAGCCAGGACAGGACTCCACTAGTCGCGGGACTACGCAGTTCGGTGCCGGTGAGTATCCGCTGTCGGAGCCCGAAACAAGATCGGTAGTGATGTGGATGCTGACGCATCCAAACATCGGTGTCGTCAACACCATGGATACCTCCGTTCCGATGCATCTGCGCGGACCATCCACCTGCGAAGAGACTGAATGCGTCTTCCCGGCTGATCTCGCGCTGCTCCATCACTTCGATTCCGCGGGGCTGTCCCTCACCGGGTACCCGTGGGCCGGCGATGTGTACCGTACCTACAATACGCGCCAGCCTGTGGATCGAATTACCGGTGACTCCACTCGACCCGAACCGCTCTTTGGCCACTCACCGGACTTTGGATACTTCTATTACGGCGCCGTGTGGTACGGTGACGAGCTCTGGAACGGCGGCCGAGAGCGCGATTACGATGGGGACAAGGACATCGAGCCGTGGGAAGTGCTCAGATACTGTGACGAGGAGTTCGGCGGTACTTGCTTCAAGCCGTGGGCGAAGTACCGGCATCCGCAGCTTGGCGACGTGGAAATCGGCGGCTACAACCCGAAATTCTTCTCGCAGAACGGCCCGCCGCAAGTGCTGGAGAGGTGGGCACGCAACCAGGCCATGTTCAACCTCTATCTCGCACAGTCGCTGCCCAGAATCGAGATCGTCAGCGCTGCGATCGCTCCCGTGTCAGGTGCCCAGAAAGACTCGGCGACGCATGAAATTCGCGTTACCGTGCGGAATGCCGGACGGATGCCGACCGCGCTCGAGCAGGCAAAGCGCGTGAAAATCGTGCGTCCCGATCAGGTTGCCATCAAGGTGCCAAAGGAGAGCACCACTCGAATTGTGGGGCGCCCTCCGGAGTTCTGGCTCGCCGGCGGAGCGTCGGAAACCATAACGGTACGGATTCGCTCGGGATCGAAACCGGGGAGGAACGCAGGCTAACCTTGAGGGTGCTTAGTACGCGCGGCGGTGTCGGGGAACAAGAGATTCTGTGGTGAACCCCGCAGTATTGACAAAGACGTCGAGACGTCTTAATATGGGTGAGTGTCTACTCCGAGAAAGAAAAGTGGTTCGCGTCGTCGGCCGGGTGAAGTTCGCGACGCAATCTTCGAATACCTGTCCACCAGGAGACGTGGTGCTTCCGTTTCCGAAATTGAGAACGGCGTTCGCGGGCTGATCGGCGAAGCTGCCTCATCCAGCGTTCGCTCTTATCTGCGACTTAATGCTAAGAGCGTCTTTCACCGGGAGCATCGTGGCGTTTATGCAATCCGAGAGGTCCCCGCCCACGATTATGTGGCGGGGCGGAATTCACCAGTTGCCTCCAGATCTTTCGCATTTGGTCGCACCTCGCTTCTCGAAGCGGACTGTTTCCAATGGCTCTCTCAGCAACGCGTCAACTCGGTACAAGCCGTAGTGACTGATCCACCATACGGGTTGGTTGAATACGCCCCGGACCAACAGCAAAAACTTCGCGACGGGAAAGGTGGTATTTGGCGCATACCGCCGGCTTTTGATGGAGTCACACGCTCACCTCTACCTAGGTTCACGGTTCTCTCACAAACTGACATCCAAGCTCTTTCGCAGTTCTTCTTCGATTGGGCTCGGCTGTTACTGCCAATTCTGGTTCCGGGAGCAAATGTTGTAGTGGCGAGCAACCCGCTCCTGTCCTACGCTGTTTCAGGCGCCCTCGTTCGGGCGGGCCTTGAGCGGCGTGGCGAAATTGTGCGCTTAGTCATGACCATGCGCGGTGGGGATAGACCAAAAGCCGCTCATAAGGAGTTCCCCGGCGTGAGCGTAATGCCGCGTTCGATGTGGGAGCCTTGGCTTCTCTTCCGCAAACCGATACAACATCGGGTTCAAGACAATCTTCGTAAATGGAAGACCGGCGGATTTCGCCGGCCCTCGGCTGAGCGTCCTTTTGGCGACGTAATTGCTTCCGCACCTACTCACTCGTCTGAGCGGAAACTAGCGCCTCACCCGAGTCTAAAGCCGCAGAGGTTTCTCCGAACGCTCGTACGGGGTGTTCTTCCGCTGGGAGAGGGTATCGTACTTGACCCTTTCGCGGGATCAGGGTCCACATTGGCCGCAGCGGAGGCGGTCGGATATCAGGCCATCGGCGTGGAAAGGGATCCTCGGTACTACGAAATGGCTCTGACTGCGATTCCGAAGCTCGCGGCGTTCAAGAACGGCGGTGACTACTTGCTCGACTTATAGATCCAATTCCGCCTCAGCTTCTCGATCCCTGCGCGGTGCAGTGTGGCTGTGCGCGTCCCAAGCTCTCCGCGCGGATTCCTTCGAAAATCGTCAATCAAGACTTGACTGAGGTAGGCCTCGGTGAAACTCATCGGCCGTCTCTTGCGCGCCGGTTCTGTCTCGT
The DNA here is from genome assembly GCA_046261975.1 of Gemmatimonadaceae bacterium. Lineage (GTDB taxonomy): Bacteria > Gemmatimonadota > Gemmatimonadetes > Gemmatimonadales > Gemmatimonadaceae > JBHENQ01. Next base: position 9,532 of record JBHENQ010000031.1, read on the forward strand.
TATCCACCGTATAAACGAAGACACACATCCACTGATCCCGTGCACCATGCGTATCGACAGCTCCACCACCCTTTCTCGTAGTTTTTATCTCCACTCCCTCACGCCCCGCTTTGACACAATTCTCAGGATAAACCCGCGAACGACCAAATCCGGATGCCCATTGAAGTAGCAGTTAACTGCAAGAGTTCTGGAGTGCTTGGCCATACTGGCCGTCAGCATATCGGACAGTAGACCGGACATAATGGCCGGTCGGAGCAGGTCATCGAGGCGCTCAAGGCCACGGCGCACGAGTCCGGCATTAACATCATGCAAGAAGTCATACACGTCCTGCATGGCTAGAGAAAAATCCTCGAGCCGCAGTTGAAAAGGGAGGATCGCTGCTGGGTTGAATTTGCTCTGCTCGACGCGATTTCGCCGGACCGTCATGAAGGCGCTAACACTCAGAGCCCTTTCCTTATTGCCGCGAGGACGCGCTCGCTGAACAGATCCAGTTCATCGAGCGTCGTATAAACGTTGGGCGTAATGCGGAGCCCGTTGAACTCCGCGTGAAGGATGGGCGTGGTGATGATTCGTGATTTCGTCCACAGGTGTGCCTGCAGCTTGGCGGTATCGAGCCCTTCAACGTGAAGTAATCCAAGCGCGCATGACTGCGTCTTGTCGAACGGCGTCAGCACCTGTACTCTGGGACTTTCGGCCAGCAGCCGCTTGGCCCACCGGTCTCTCAGGAACCGGAGGCGCGCCGCCTTTCGCTCCGCCCCGATACCGCGGTGAAACGCGAGCGCTGCCGAGATTGCATTGTGATTGGCCGCCGGATGCGTGCCAATCTCCTCGTATTTCCTGATGTTTGCGTTCAATTCGGTGGGAGCGGCCATGAGAGGCCACATGCCTGGGATCTTTTCCTTCCTCACATAGAGAAATCCTGTTCCGACCGGAGCCAACAACCACTTGTGAAGGCTCGTGCCATAGTAATCGCACTCGAGATCGTCGCGCTTGAAGGGAAAATGCGCGAATGCATGGGCGCCGTCCACGAATACCTCGATTCCCTTCTCGCGTGCCATTCGCACGATCTCACGCACGGGAAAAATCTGCCCGGTGAGGTTCGTGATGTGCGTTACCTCGATGACGCGCGTGCGGGGTGTGATGGCTTCGCGGAATCGGTCCACGAGGTACTGCATGGACGGCGGTGGGACCTTGAACGTGATACTCCGCACAACGATGCCCTCCCGGCGCGCCCGCTGGTCCCAGCTTGTCAGCATCCGGCCGTAATTCTGATTCGTTACGATCACCTCGTCACCACGCTTCAGATCCAGACCAAAGATGAGTGTCTCGAGCGCTTCTGATGCGTTGCGCGTTATGGCCATCTCTTCGGGATCGCAGCCGAATTCACGAGCGATGTCACGCCGTACCGAATCGATGCGGGGCTCGAGCACGTCCCACATGTGATGCACCGGCGCTTCGTTGGAGAATCGAAGGTCGCGGATCATCGCCTCCAACACGTGGCTGGGGGTCGGGCTCACGCCACCGTTGTTGAGGTTCACCAGAGTGCGATCGGCGTCGAACGCACGCTGTATCTCACTCCAGTAGGCCTCGTCATCGGCCACTTGCTCGGCACGACGATTAGCTGCTATAGGTTCGGCCCGAATCAGTCGCGCGATTGCGTTGTCGCGGAAGGCCGGTGCTGCCATACCAGCACCGACCATGCTCGAGAGAAAGGCCCGTCGACTGGTCATGCGCTAATCTGCAAGCAGGTTGAGGAATGTGGAATGGCCTGCTTGGAACTATCGGCGTAGAGCTCAGCGCCTGAGAGTACTCGCGGCCCAGGCCAGCGCGCCATCACGCGATCGCACCAGGAGAAAATCATCGAAAACCGCCAGCACAGGCAGTCTTGTCGCGGTGCTCAAGCTATCAACGACGAGAGCGGTCTCGAGCGGAGCGTCAAGCAACAGGCCGGTGGGGACAGACGAGGTACGAATTGGATCATTCGTGGCTTCCGTGTATCTCGCGGGAACGTAGCCGACCCGAGAGTCTGGCATTTCGACGCGGAACCACCCGCCTGATGCCGCCAGCGCTCGCAATGCGGCGTGCCTCGTGAGCTCGGCCACGCGAGGTGACTCCTGAACCGGCGACGCTCTCAGGGCCACTGCGGAACGGGAGGTTCTGATCCATTCACCGATCAGACTCGTGTCCGCGCGGAGCTCCGCAGGTTGGACACGCGACTCGATGAGGAAGTGAAAAGGGTCCAGCGCCCCTTCTCCTCGCCTGTAGATGCCGAAATGCAGGTGCGGCGCAGTGCCGCGGGCGTTGCCGGTGTTGCCGACCAGGCCGAGAGTATCTCCAGTTCGGACCATTTCGCCGCCCGAAACGAGCTGCGTGTCCAGGTGCGCGTAGTATAGAGATTGTCCGCGCGACCTATCCGAGAGCCAGACGACGTTGCCGCCCATATTCGACGTACCGGCGCCTCGAACCACACCATCTGTGGCTGCCAGAACTGGAGTACCGCGCTTCGCAAAGATGTCCACACCCTGGTGTTCTCGCGTGCCGCCATCGCGTTGTGCTCCGAACCGACTCTGGATTGCTCGGCTGTCCTTTCCGCTCACCGGAAAAGCTAGCGTGGCCACGCTCCTTATCTCGACGGTATAACGTCCAGCGCGCAGGAGCTCGGGTTGCAGCCTCAGGACGAACGTCGCGTCGCGATTCGGCTCCCAAAGCAGCTCAGGCTCGTCCGCACGCACAGGCGTGAGACCCGTGCCGATCACTTCGCGGCTCTCCACACGATCGAGGCTTCCAACGGAATCCAGTGCGAGCTCGAACAGGTCGAGAAATAGCCTGAGAGTTCCTTCGCTCTGGAGGCTTATGCGCACCTCGATTCGCTGGCCCAGGCGCGCGCTGAATCGATAGGCGGCAGCGGAGGCTTTGTTTGCCGGGAGATAGACCGCTTCACGAAACGGCGCCTCGACCTGCACTGGCGCCCGGAGAATGAGCTCGGCGGCAGCGATCCACTCGCGTCCGAGCGCCGTAGAATCGAGCCGCGCTTCCCGGAGTGACTGCGCGTATCGCTCGTGCGGCGTGGGAGTGTCGATCAGGTTGGCAATGGATCGGGAGCCTCTACACGCCAGCACTGACGGCGTAACAATGAGGGCTACCAGACCGACACGGGACAGCAAGAGCAATGCGTTTCCTACAGGCGCTTGGCGAGCGGCAGATCGAGGACGAAGTAGAAGCGAGTTCCCTGCCCTGGCGCCGTCTCGAGCTGAAGCTCGCCACCCATCGCGCTGACGAGCTTGCGACAGATCGAGAGGCCGAGCCCCGCGCTCGAGAACAGAAACTCGCCCTGCTTGTCGCGTGGCCGGAATGGCTCGTAGAGTGACGCGATAACGCCCGGCGCGATCCCGCGTCCCGTGTCTCGTACGGAGAATTCGATCTGCGTCCGCGAGAGGTGTTTCGCCGAGAGCTCGACGTAGCCGTCCGTTGTGAACTTGATACTGTTCGTGGTCAGATTGAGCAATACCCGATTGAGAGCTGACGGCTGGCCAACACGAAAATCAATCTCGGGTGGAGAGAGACGTAGCGTGAGGCGCTTCTCCTCGGCCATCGGACGCGCGATATCGGCCACGGACTGCAGGATATCTGTGACCGAGAATGGAATCGGCTGCGTATCCACCAGGCGATCACCGCCACGGGCCAGCTCTATGACGTCGCTGGCCAGCGAGCACAGGCCGAACGCCGCGCTGTAGACCAGGCCGAGCTGTCTTTCCTGCATCGTGTTGAGCGTTCCGCTCTGACCTTTGCGCAAGGTTTCAGCGAGGAAGAGAATCGAAGCGAGTGGTGAACGGAGATCGTGCGCGACTTCGACGATAAGCTCGAACCCGTCGTGTCCCGAAAGCCGGCTCGCGAACTTGTGGGCGGCGTCTTCCTCGATCATTGCCTGCACACGTTCGAGTCCTTGGAGCATTTCCACGAGCTGCGACGGCTCCGGCGGTTCGTCCAGGAGCTGAACCTCGCTAAGGAAAGCTCCGCGAAGAAGCGTGAGGAGCCGGCTCGCGGGAACTGACGGCGCAACGGGCTGGATTCTTGGCGGCTCACCTAACACGACCGCGCGTACGGCATTCGCAAGCATGTCGAGGTGCAAGCCGACGTCCTCGTGGCTTACGCTTCGCGCATCGGGGCTGACTGGCCACTCCGATTTCACGCACGAGCTCGCGCGCTCGAGGGCGCGCCATATCGGGCCCGCTATTCCGTGCGTTTCGAGCTCCTCGACGTTCCAGCTAAGGTGCTGTGCCACTGCCTTGGACGAAATGGTTGCCAGTCCCGGCACTCACTCACCAATGTCCGGCGCGTCGCTTCGCCGAACGCTGTGCTTCTCCATTAGCCGGTAGAGCGTGGTGCGGTCGATGTTGGCGAGCCGTGCGGCCTTAGACATGTTCGACCCGGCGCGGATGACCAAACGATTCAAGTATTCCTTTTCGAAGAGCGCTACCAGTCTGTCCTTCGCGGCGTGATAGGTCTCGTCCAGCAATCCGGTGGGCAGCGTATCCGAGGACGCCACGCGTACCGGATCGTCGTAGATCGGAATGTCGCCTTGGCCGATAGGTTGCCCCGGATCAGCCAGGACCGATACGTGCTCTATGACGTTCTGCAACTCGCGCACGTTGCCTGGCCACGGCCGCGATCGGAGAAATTCTATGGCAGCCGGTGTCAGAGTCGGCGGGGCATCGCCCGACTGGCGGTGACGCTCCCAGTAGTGCGCCAGGAAGTGCTGGGCGAGAAGAGGGATATCCTCCAGCCGTTGGCGGAGCGGCGGCAACTCGATGGGCACCACACGCAACCGGTAGAAGAGATCTGGCCTGAGCACACCATCATCGACCGCGGCTCGAGGATCCCTGTTCGTGGCGGAAATGAAGCGTACGTCCACCACGGCATCCTGTTGCTCGCTTCCGACTCGGCGAACCACTCCGTCCTGCAACACCCGCAACAGCTTTGCCTGCAGCGGATGCGACATTTCCGTGAGCTCATCCAGGAAGAGCGTCCCTCCGTTGGCTGTCTCCAGGAGGCCTGGCTTGTCGCGGTCCGCACCAGTGAACGATCCCTTCCGGTGGCCAAACATTTCCGATTCGAGCAGCGGCTCGGGCAGAGCGGCGCAGTTTATCGGCACCATGGTCCGGCTGGCGCGCCGACTGTGGTGGTGGATGAACTGCGCTATCAGCTCTTTACCGGTGCCGCTCTCGCCCGTGATCATGATTGACGCATCGGTTGGCGCAACCTTCCGCGCCAGCTCCACCGCCTTGCGGAAGGCAGGGGAAACACCGAGCAGCGTCATCTTCTCGCTGTTACCGTTGCGCTGCAGGAGTTGAACTCGCTGCTCGTTGGTTTCGCGCGAAACCATGACCGCATGAGCGGCACGTCCCAGAAGCAGCTGGAGATGACTCGCCGAGAACGGCTTTGGAAGGTAGTCCCAGGCTCCGGCGCGAAGGGCTTCGATGCTCGAAGTCACGCTTGGATTCCCTGTCATCACAATAACGATCGTGTCCTTGTGGGCCTCCAGCGCGGCTTTGAGGACATCCATGCCGGAGATCGGAGCCAGATAGAGGTCGAGCAACAGAACGTCGAACCTGCGCCGCTTGACCAGATCGATAGCCTCATCGCCGCGGCCGACCACCGTGACGTTGTATCCCTCTACTTGCAAGACGCTGGCGCTACCTTCGCGTAGCGTGCGATCGTCGTCGACTACCAGTACGCGCAGGCTCGCCTTCAGCTCCTGAGGAATGGAGAGAGGGTCGCTCCTGTCGCCTGTGTCTTGCGTGTCTGCGTCAGCTGGCGTGGTAGATGGCGGAAACATTTGCACTCCTAGCTGGCTCGCGACGTGCCCGCAACGGCGCCACCGACGGCCGTCTTATGGCCTGGCGCGCCCATGAGCCTCGTTCTGAGCCGCAATTCTAGTATGTAGGACTGCTTATCACCCATGTCAAGTAACATAGTCGTGAGAACTCCACACTCCGTGTCTCAGAATTGCAACACGACCCAACAGCGAACCCGCAACGGACTGGCTAATGTCGATAGTTGGCACAGACATAGCGCCTGCTGCGTAATGGGCCTGGACTTGCGTAAGGTGGACGCACTCCGGCCCAACCAGGTTAGATTGGTGGGAGATATTTCTTCGTCGAAGGGGTATAATACCGCATGAGCACCAGTCTCGTTCCGTCAAGCACCTCGGCCGCGCCGGCGACTGCGCAGCCGGCGCCGATCGCTGCCCGGTTATCTGCGCCGTTGATGGATGGTGATCAGGGCGGAATGCCAATGCAGCGCTACCTGTCCGCTGTACTGCGCTACAAGTGGATAGTGCTGTTGGTGGTTTTAGTGGGAACGGCTCTGGGTGTGTGGTACACAACGCTTCAGGTTCCGAGGTATTCCGTGACGGCGGCATTATGGATCGGCGCCGCCTCAACCGAAGGACCTGGAGGGGGCAGCCCGGCAGCGACCAACGATCCGGGAATGAGCGCCTCAGCATGGCAGGAATTGCTTTCGAGCCGTGAGTTGATTGAGAACGTAATCCGCAGGCGTCAGCTTTACCTAACCGTCCCTCCCAAGGACTCCGCGCTGTTCGGTGGCTTCGTCGCTACAGAGAATCTCAATCCCGGGAGATACAGTCTCGAGGTTGATTCAGCTGGACTTCGGTACTCTCTGCTCGACGCGAAGAAGACGGTGCTGGAGTCGGGTGCCGTCGGAGATTCCGTTGGCCGGTCGCGGGGTTTCGCATGGCGTCCGAGCGCACAGGAGTTAGGCGCCGGCCGGAAAGTGGAGTTCAGGGTCACGAAGCCGGACCGGCTCGCCTCTCTTGCGGCCAAGGAGCTCAACATCTGGCATCCGGACATCAAGAGTAGCGTGCTCCGCCTCAGCCTCCGGTGGACTGAGCCAGACGCCGCAGCCAGGGTGCTCAACACGTTGCTCAAGGAATACGTGACCATTTCCGCCGACCTGGAACGGCGCAACGTCAAGGAAGTCGGGAATGCATTACGAGAAAGGGTAGACCTCGCTGAGCGCGAGCTCACTGCAGCCGAGCGCGCCCTGCAAAACTTTCAGGTTGGCACCATCACGCTCCCAACCCACGCAACGCCGATCGCCGGTGGCGTTCAGATGACCCAGACGCCGGTGATTTCCGACTTCTTCGCCAGGAAGATACAGTACGACAATCTGCGACGTGACCGTTTGGCCCTGGAGCGTGTTCTGAGCCAGGCGGGGAGCGGCGGCGCGATCACCGCCAATGCGCTGTACTCCATCCCAACCGTGAGTGGAGGCGGCGCGCCTGACCTCCAGGCGGCGCTGGCTGAGCTCACGAATGCGGAGGCGCAGCTGCGAGCGGCCGAACAGGTTTATACGGCGGATTACAAGCTCGTGCGCGATCTCCGTCAGAACATCCAAACGATGAAGAGTCAGACGATCCCGGCTCTAGCTCGCGCCACGATTTCAAACCTCCGGCAGCAGGAAACGGATCTCACGAACCAGCTGGGAACAGCCTCACAGGAGCTGCGCGCGATCCCGGCGCGCACGATCGAGGAAATGAGGCTCCAGCGAAACGTGTCCGATCGTGGCAGTCAGTATCAGATGCTCAAGACGCGTTACGAGCAAGTTCGGATGGCCGAGGCAAGTGCTATTCCTGACGTGAGCATTCTCGATACCGCGGTCGTCCCTTCGAGGCCCGACAGTGATCCCACCGTGCGTATTCTGCTCATGGCGATCGCCGCCAGTGTAGGCGCGGCAATCCTGCTGGCTATCCTTCTGGACGCGACCGACAAGCGTTTCCGCTATCCTGAACAGGTAACGCACGAGATGGGACTACCGATCCTCGGCGCGCTACCCCACATCACCAGGACCAACCACGGCATCACGGATCCCGAGGAAGCGTCGCAGCTGGTCGAGTCGTTCCGCACAGTCAGACTTAACCTTGTGCACCTTTTCGGGCCGGCTCAAGCGATCACGCTCACGATCTCGAGTCCCGGTGTTGGTGACGGCAAGTCGCTGGTAGCTGCAAATCTGGCTCTGTCATTCGCCGAAGGTGGATATCGCACTCTGTTGGTGGACGGAGACATCCGCCGTGGTCAGCTACATTCGGTGTTTGGGGCCAGCCGCACCCCTGGACTGCTTGATTTGCTTGTGGGAGAGGTGCCGCTCGAGCGCGTGTTATTGGGTACTTCACACGATCGTCTTGCGCTTCTACCGTCCGGCACGCGTCATCTTCGCGGCCCGGAGATCCTGTTGTCCAACGCTTTGCCCAAGCTGCTGGCCGATCTCAAGACTCGATACGACGTAATCCTGATCGACAGTCCACCACTTGGAGCCGGTACTGATCCTTTCGTGTTCTCTACCGTTACGGGCAGCCTGATGCTGGTGGTTCGCACCGGAGAAACAGATCGAAAGATGGCTCAGGCCAAACTACAGCTGGTCGATCGGCTTCCGGTCCGAATGTTGGGCGCTGTTCTGAACGGCGTAAGAACCCATGGCGTTTATAAGTACTACTCGTACATTGGCGGATACGGAACGTCGGACGAGCTACAGCCGTCCGGCTCCGGCAGACAGGTGCTTACGCCGAACTGAGGGACAAGTCCTCGAATCGCCGGACGCGGGTGCCATTGCCTTCCTCTCGCAAAGACTGAAGCGCTTTCACGGCACGGAGCAGCATTTCCACCGCATCTACCGTAGAATCTGCGAAGTCCGGCACTGCGTAATAGCCTGCCTTGATGCTGATCTTTCGTGGCTCGCCGCCCAACGGGACGGGATGGGCTTCCACGCACTCGCGCAGGCGTTCAACTAGCCTGACCGCTCCTTTCGCCTCAGTAGCGGGAGCGATTATCGCGAACTCCGCCTTACCAAGCCGCCCAATTGCGTCTGAAACTCTACCCGAGCGCCGACACGTCAAGGCGACGTGCTCCGCGGCGATGAGCTCATCGTCCCGCTGAGAATCCTGGGGTGACGGTCCTGGCGCCGGCTGAGCGGAGAGCGCGACACACGCAAGTGGCTCGTGCCGGCGAAAGGCCTGCGCACCAATCTCGCGCGCGCGTAGCGAAAGTCCCTGCATGTTGTAGAGACCGGTCGCGGCATCCAGGAGATTCTCGTTTCGCAACTCGTCCGTCTCCCGTTTGGCCCGCATGTATGTGTCGAGCTTCAGGAGCATGAGCTCGCCATCGAATGGCTGGCCGTACAACTCCCAAGCTCCGGCCTCGTAGGCGGCGTAGCGCTGCTCCCGGCTTGGTGCTCCGGCCGTCGTGATGATGATGGGGATCACAGAGCTGAAACGCGGATCGTTGCTCAATGCCGCGCAAACCTCTGTTCCGTTTGGTTCCGGCAAGCGGAGGGCGAGTATCACAGCGTCTGGCTTTCCCGTTCGGGCCAGCTCAAGCGCCTGTTTGCCATTGTACGCACGCAGCACCGCGTAGCCCCGTGGTCCGAGAATTGTCTCGATCGAGCGAGCAGACCACTCCTGATCGTCAGCAATCAGAACGAGAGGTGGTCGCGACAGTTTTCCGGCGTCGGGTATCATCGGGCAATTGGGCGGTTAGGTTCTGAACGGGACGGCGCGTCTACGAATGAGCCTCCTGCTTTTTTGACAAGGTCGTGCAGAAGTCATGCGGAAGGAACTCTGCAGCCTAATCTGAATACGCTCAACAACTTGCACAAGTTGGGCCCAGCGCGGGGCCAAGAGGGTGCCGTGCATGCGCCACAGAAACGTTGGCACTCCGAAACGAATACGACTGCAATCGTTGCGGGCACCGCACCCTCATTCTGGGTGATTCGAATTGGTGTGACTGTCGCAGGGACCCTCTTGTTGTGTCGCGCACTCGCGACAGCAATCGTTGTGGCTAGCCCCAAGATGAGCAACACCAGCGTTGCAAATCTATGCTGAGCAAAGATTTGTGGTAAGCACTTGGCGATTGCCGAGCTAGCACGGCTAGTGCACAAAGCTTACCGAAATGTCGCCTTCGCGTTTTGATCGTCGACTCGACGTCGTAAAGATCGCTTATCTGCCGGTTGGACTCGTCGCTCTGCTCATCGCCTCGAGTTCCGCTGCGCAGACGGCAGCGGATAGCGTCGGAAAGCAAGGCACCTATGCTAGTCGCGCGTGGCTGGAGTCCCAGGCAGAGCAAGCAGAAGCCCAGGCGGCCGCTGCTGGAGATCCCGTCCTGCGTGACGCACGCCGCGGCGAAGCCGAGACGCTCCGAGCTCGGCTCAGAGACGGTGATTTCCAGGTAGGCGACAGGTTGGCGATCCTGATTCAGGCGATCGCGGATACGGCGACGATTGTGGATACGGTGACTGTACGAGCCGGGCGTCTCATCACCGTGCGAAGCCTGCCCGAAATTTCCCTGAACGGCATCCTTCGTGCTGAAGCCGAACCCCACGTCAAGAAGAGTGTTTCACAGTACCTCAAAGACCCAACTGTTCAGGTCACTCCTCTGCTCCGGGTGGCAATTCTGGGAGAGGTCGGACGTCCGGGCTTTTACAGCTTTCCTGCGGACGTGCTGGTGAGTGACGCGATCATGGCAGCCGGCGGGCCGACGAGCAACGCGGATTTAGGCAAGACCGAGATCAAGCGGGAGTCGCGGAACAAAGTCGGAAAGAAAGAGGTGAGCCAGGCAATAGTTCAGGGTCGCACCATGGACGAACTGAACGTCCGCGCCGGCGACGAGATCATCGTCGGCACGAAACGCACTTGGAATTGGACGACCATTGCCAGGAGCACGGGTGCTCTGCTTGCACTGGCGTTCGCCATAAACCGCGTCGCGAGAAATTGAGGGCCAGGAGCCATATGGACGTACAATCGCTCTATCGCGACTCAACCTTCGGGCGAACATCGAGCAAGAGCCGCACGCGGCCAGCGCCGGCGTCGAGCGAAACACGCACCGTGAGGGATGCGTTCGTTCCGTTCGAAACGGTCCGAGAGCCGGACGCGGCCCCAACGACGAAGACGCCGATCGACGTAGTACCTCGACCGCGCTCGGAGCGGCTCAATCGCTTCGCGAACATCGTCATCGCCGGAGCTGCGCTGTTCATCCTGTCACCCTTGCTGCTGATCATTGCGATCGTAGTGAAGCTGACATCGCGCGGTCCGGTACTCTATGCCCAACCTCGTGTGGGAATCGACCGGCGGTGGAACTCCGCAACAGCGCTGCACGATCACCGCGTGCGTGACCTCGGTGGGCAGATCTTCAAGATCTACAAGTTCCGCTCGATGAGGTTTGATGCGGAGAACAACTCGGGTGCCGTATGGGCGATCAAGGATGATCCGCGCGTGACGCCTGTCGGCCGCGTGCTGCGCAAGTTTCGCCTGGACGAGCTACCCCAGTTGTTCAACGTTCTGAACGGCGAAATGAATATCGTGGGGCCCCGGCCCGAGCGTCCCAGCATCTTCGCGAGGATGCGTGTCAACATCACCGAATATCCGATGCGGCAGCGCGCGCGGCCAGGAATCACCGGTTGGGCACAGATCAACCACACCTACGACGTGTCGTTGGACGATGTGCGCACCAAGGTGGAGTATGACCTGGAGTATCTGCGACAGCAGAGCTTCTACTTTGACTTCAAGATCATGTTGAAGACGATCCCGGTGGTTCTTTTTCGGCGCAGTGGTTGGTAAGGCGCCGGACCACGAGACACT
>JBHENQ010000032.1:0-14013 GCA_046261975.1 Gemmatimonadaceae bacterium
CTGGTAAGGGTAGTGCGCAGAGTGGCCTTGCCGGTTGTGGCCTATTAGTCAATATGAAACGACCGGCTCCGAGCGCAGATCGTAGATTACGCGCTCGGAGATCACCCAAGCAGGCAGAGCTACATGCGAAAGGAGCCGGTCGATGACAAACAATCTGCGGTACGTGGGGCTGGATGTCCATGCGGAGACGATAGCCGTAGCCGTGGCTGAGAGCGGCGGCGAGGTGCGCACCCTCGGCACGATTCCTAACCGTCCCGATCCAGTCCTCAAGCTCATGCGAAAGCTGGGGCCGCTCGACCGGTTGCGGGTGTGTTACGAAGCGGGCCCCACAGGCTACGTCCTCTACTGGCAGCTGGCGCAATTGGGAGTGCACTGTGAGGTCGTCGCACCAGGTTTGGTGCCGACCAAGGCGGGTGACCGGATCAAGACCGATCGTCGCGATGCGGAGAGATTGGCCCACTGTTATCGAGCCGGAGATCTCACGGCCGTCTGGGTGCCCGATGCGGCGCACGAGGCGCTACGGGATCTGGTTCGGGCGCGCGAGGCAGCTAAGCAGGATCAACTTTGCGCACGGCACCGACTGGGGAAGTTCCTTTTGCGGCGGGGATGCAGACGTCCCGATGCGATGAAAAAGGCGTGGACCCAGCGGCACCGCCAGTGGCTCGCGACGGTGCGGTTTGCTGAGGATGCGCAGGAGGCCACCATGCTGGACTACCTCTCGGAGGTCGATCACATGGCCGCTCGCATCACGCTACTCGAGGCGGCGATCGACAAGGCAATAACCCAAGCGCCGGTAGCGATGCGAGCCGTCATCGCCGCTCTCCAGACGCTGCGTGGCATCAAGCAGGTCACCGCAGCGACGATCGTCACCGAAGTTGGCTTGCTCTCGCGCTTCCGGCATCCTCGGCAGCTCATGGGCTACAGTGGTACAGTTTCCCGCGAGCATTCGAGCGGCGACAAGATCCGGCGTGGGTCGATCACCAAGACCGGCAACGCGCACCTGCGGCGGGTGCTGGTCGAAGCTTCGTGGGCCTATCGCCACCGGCCGAGTTGCACGGGTGACTTGCGTCGTCGGCAGGCCGGCCAGCAGCCGGAGATTACCGAGCTCGCCTGGAAGGCTCAACACCGATTGTGCGCTCGCTTCCGGCATCTCTCAGCTCGTGGGAAGCCAAAGCAACATGTGGTCACGGTGATCGCGCGAGAACTCCTCGGCTTCATCTGGGCCATCGGTGTCGCCACGGAACGCGCGGCCGAGCAACACGCGGCGTAGGTATCACAAGTTGTCCCGGAGCGGTCGATGTGGCACACGGAAAGGAGAATCCTCGAGCTGCCTATGCGATACGGCGAGAAGCCCGAACGCGCGATGTTAGTCCGAGGTAGCTCCCGACGGATCACGACCATGACGGCGCGCGCGAGCGCGATCCGCGAATATCAGAGTGATCGACCGTCGCGCTTGCCACACCGGCCCATCCGGGGCCACTGGGGAATCACCGCATCGTCGTCCTAATGCACTACAATTCTCATGCACCCTTGACAGGTCGTTTCATATCAGGCAGCGACTATTGACACATGAATATCCAGCATTAGAATCGGCTACCTCGCAAGGTCGTAGATATTAGCCAGTAATCGAGATTGTCGATTTCCGAATTCCGGGGGTGCAAAATGGCATATCAACTCGAAGGCCGCCTTCTCGAAGTTTGTACATGCAACGTCCTCTGCCCCTGCTGGGTAGGGGAAGACCCAGACAACGGGACATGCGACGGCGTGCTCGCCTGGCGGGTTGACAAGGGCACGGTTAATGGGACGGATGTCTCGGGGCACACCCTTGTCATCCTCACCCACATCCCTGGGAATATCCTGCAAGGCAACTGGCGCGTGCGAGTCTACGTTGATGATCAGGCCACGCCCGTGCAGAAGGAAGCGCTGCTCAATGTGTGGACCGGAAAGCTCGGCGGGCCTGTGGCTGACCTGGCGAAGCTGGTCGGCGAAGTGATTGCGGTAGAGCAGGTGCCCATCACTTTCGAAGTTAAGGGAGCTAACGGAACACTCAAGGTCGGGAAGGCAATAGATGCTGGCCTCAAACCGTTTCAGGGTGCGACAGGCAAAGATACCGCCCTTCACGACACCATCTTCACGACGATTCCGGGGTCGCCGGCCTATGTCGGCAAGGCTTCTCATTACCGTGTGGACGCGCCGGAATTCCAGATTGACCTCCGAGACCACAACGCTGTCTCCGGCTCCTTCCGGTTTGTAGCCTGACAAACGAGAGTGCCCAAGCCGCTGTCCTGGTGCACATGATTGCGGTTCGGGGAAGGAATAGTGGCGGAACAAGGTGAGGAGATGTCGGCTTTCTTAAGCCTTGCGCCTCAGGCTAAAGGTCGCGCGGCGGTGGCGGTTTGCATCCTACTTATCGCCGCAGGCGCATGGCTTGCGCTCTGGCTCTTGGACGGCCCGTCGCAAACTCTTCATCACCTTCCTTCCCATCACTCAGTCGGGCATGCCGGAACGTCAGGGCTAGCGGCCCCGCTGTTCGTCGTTGGCTGGGCTCTGATGACGATGGCGATGATGCTGCCAACAAGTCTTCCGGTTCTTACCGTCTTCCACACCATCACAAGGCGGCGGAGCGACCGGTCGCTGCTGGTGGCGCTCGTCATAGTCGGCTATCTATTCGTCTGGACGATGTTCGGAGTCGCTGTTCACTTCGGGAACGTGGTCTTGCAGTGGCTCGCGAGCGGTAGCCTGCGGCTGACGGAGAATAGTCGGGCCGTCGCCCCAGCACTTCTGCTCCTCGCCGGTCTTTTTCAGTTTACGCCTCTCAAATATCGCTGCCTCGACAAATGCCGTTCTCCCTTAAGCTTCGTCATTGAACACTGGCAGGGACGTCACGACCGATGGCAAGCTTTCCGGCTCGGGGTCGATCACGGCGTGTTCTGCGTCGGGTGCTGCTGGGCGCTCATGCTCCTCATGTTTGTCGTGGGCGTCGGCAGCGTTGTGTGGATGATGATCTTGGCGCTGGTGATGGGGGTCGAAAAGAATGTCGCTTGGGGGCGACGGCTGAGCATTCCGCTGGGCGTCGCTTTGCTCGTTTCTGGGGCGGCGTATTTCGTTTTCACGTAAGGGCGCCAGGTTGCACGCACCACGCTGCCTAACCCGACCTCATGAAAGCCTCGAGCGTCGCTCATTCGCGACGCGAAGCACAGCTTCCCCGATATCTTTTTCGGGAGGCCATATGGTCTACGTTGGGCTCGATCTTCACAAGCGATACATCACCGCGTGCGCGCCGGATGCCGAGGGCCAAGTGCTCGGGGAGGCCCGGCACCTGTCGACCGAGGTGGGCGCCCTCCTCGTGTGTCTCAGGCCTAGGGAGCCCGGTGACCGTGGCCCTCGAGGCGACGCTGTACTGGTCCTGCCTCGAGGCGCAACTTAGCGCCGCGGGCTACACCGTTGTGGTGGTCAGCTTCGCGTCGAACAACCGTTCTTGCTAAGAGCCCTGAACGCTGACGCATTCGACGCGTCATGGATCGCCTGTTCCGTCGGTGCCGGTGGCCATTGAGGTTGAGCAAGTGACGCCGGACGATGGCGTAGCCGTTGTCTAAATATATTTCCAGTCGCGTCCTGATCGACATCGCTGTCTAATTCCTCCTCACCGACCGCCATGACCAACCTGCGCATCGTCGACTTCTTGGTGATCGCCGCGTACTTCATCGTGCTGTCGGGGATCGCTTACTGGGCCGCGCGCCGAGAGAAGAAGCTGAGCTCCGACTACTTCCTGGCTGGTCGGGATGTGGGTTGGCTCGCCGTCGGCGCCAGCCTCTTTGCCTCCAACATCGGGAGCGAGCATCTCGTCGGGCTCGCCGGCACGGGAGCGGCGAGCGGCCTCGCGGTGGGCCACTTCGAGTGGCTCGCCAGCCTCATCCTGTTGCTCCTGGGCTGGCTGTTCGTGCCCTTCTACCTGCGGAGCGGCGTGTACACCATGCCGGAGTTCCTGGAGCGGCGGTACAACCCCGCTTCACGAGCGTACTTCACCTGGGTATCCATCGTCGGGTACGTTCTCACGAAGATCAGCGTCACTCTATTCGCCGGCGGCGTAGTAATGCGGGCGGTGACGGGCCTCGATTTCTGGACCAGCGCGGCAATCCTGATCGTCATTACGGGGCTGTACACGCTTCTGGGTGGGCTCCGCGCGGTGATCTACACCGAAGTGATGCAGGCTGTCGTCCTGATCGTCGGCTCGGCGACGCTGATGATCGTGGGACTCGTGGCCGTGGGCGGGTGGTCCGGGCTCCAAGCACGCGTGCCGGCTGACTTCTTCTCCATGTGGAAGCCCTCGAGCCATCCGGACTTTCCATGGACGGGGGTCGTCTTCGGAGCGCCGATCCTCGGCATCTGGTACTGGTGCACCGATCAGCACATCGTGCAGCGGGTTCTGGCGGCCCGCAACATACAGGAGGCCCGCCGCGGGACCATATTCGCCGGCTTTCTGAAGATCCTGCCGGTGTTCATCTTCGTGCTGCCGGGTATCATCGCCGCCGCTCTGTACCAGGACGTCCGCAGCGGATCAGCTGACGCTGCATATCCGATCCTCGTGACGCGCCTTCTCCCTGCGGGCCTTAAAGGCCTGGTACTCGCCGGCATGCTCGCGGCCCTGATGAGCTCGCTCGCCTCCGCGTTCAACTCATGCTCGACCTTGCTGACGTGGGACGTCTACCGCAAATGGAGACCCGATGCGACCGAACCTCGCCTGGTCGCGGTCGGGCGTGTCACAACGGTGATCCTGGTCATCCTGGGCCTCGCCTGGATTCCCTTCATGAAATACGTCTCGCCACAGCTCTATATCTATCTGCAGAGCGTCCAAGCCTACATCGCGCCGCCGATCGCGGCGTGCTTCCTCCTCGGAATCTTGAGCCCGCGGCTCAATGGGAAGGGCGCCCTCGCCGCACTGTGGAGCGGTTTCGTGATCGGCACAGCGCGTCTCATACTCGAGCTCTCGAAGGAAAGCCTGCCGAGTGGCACCCTATTGTCCTGGATCGCGGGGATCAACTTTCTCCATTTCGCAGCTCTCCTCTTCGCCCTCTGCAGCGCGATTCTAATCGTCGTGAGCCTCGCGACTTCGCCCCCCGCCCCGGAGCGTGTCGCGGATCTCACGTACCAGACGGCGACGCCTTCGCTTGCCGCCCAGGCGACCTCGCGGGAGCGGCGCCTGACTGTTGGACTGTCGGTGCTGCTGGCCGCCACGATCGGCGTGCTCTGGATAGTGTTCCGGTGAGGGGCTTGATATGATGACAAGAGTGTTCTTAGTAGGTGTCTTCGGGCTGATCCTTGTCGAGATCGCCAACGTCTATTTCATAATGCCGCTGCCGGGGAGCCAGCGAATGCAGAGTATCGACGCAGCGTACGCGGTATATGAATGGCGGTGGATACTGCGGGCGGCGTTCGGAGCGTTGGTGCTGGTAGGTGCGTTGTCCGCGTGGCGAACGCCGGGCTGGCGAAAGTGGCTCGTGCCTGCGTCACTCGCCGTGGTCGCGGCCGTGGGGTGCGCGGTGAACTTCCGCATGTCCGCCGACCAACAGTTCCTCCAGCCGTCGGTGTTGATCATGCAACCCGCCGAGCGCAATGCGGTGCCCGGGGATCGCCTAGTGGTCGGGATTGCGCAGAACGGTGAGGCGCGCGCGTATCCGCTGCGGTTCATCGGCTACCATCACCAGGTGCGCGACTCGGTGGGCGGCCAACCGGTGATGGTGAGCTATTGCACCGTGTGTCGTACGGGCCGCATCTTCTCACCGGTTGTAGAAGGGCGAGTGGAGACTTTCCGGCTTATTGGGATGGACCACTGGAACGCGATGTTCGAAGACCGGACCACGAAGAGTTGGTGGCGCCAGGCTAACGGGGAGGCGATCGTTGGCAGCCGCAAAGGCGCGACGCTTCGCGACATTCCCAGCTTGCAGACCACGCTCAAGCAGTGGCTCGCGCTGCACCCCCGAAGTCTCATCATGCAGGGCGACCCGGAGTTTGCGGAGGAGTACGCAAAGGACTACGCCTTTGAGCGTGGGACGAGCCGCAAGAAGTTGACCGGCACCGACACACTGTCGTGGCAGGACAAGTCGTGGGTGGTAGGCCTCACAGTGAATCAGCGGAGCAAAGCCTACGACTGGAATCGCCTGCGACGCGAGCGCATTGTGAACGATGAGGTGGGTGAGATACCGATCCTGTTGGTCCTCGCGGCCGACAACGCCAGCTTCTTCGCCTTCGAACGTCCGGACGCACAGACGCGATTCTCGCTGCGCGGCGATTCGCTCATCAGTCCAGGAGGCGCATACGCCCTGGGCGGCCGCGGTGCGTCGGGCGCGCTGAAGCCGCTGAGCGCGAGCCAGGAGTTCTGGCACAGCTGGCGAACATTCCAGCCCCTGACCGAGCGGTACTGACGCCTCGTCACCGATAGCCCAGAGCACACAGACCTTGACATGTAGATCTATTTAGATATATTTGATATCTTTATGGATATACAGTCAGTCGGGTCCGTATTAGAACAGGCTCGTAAATGGGCAGGGCTGACGCAGCGCGATCTCGCGTTACGTGCTGGTACCTCGCAGCCGGCTATCGCGCGACTTGAACAGGGGCACGCCAGTCCGACGTTCGCCACCCTCGAGAGGCTTGCTGCTGCTGCCGGGTTCGACCTGCGCGTCGAGCTGGTGCCTCGCCTGCCAAACGATCCGGTGGTAGAGGTATACAAACGCGCCATCGACCGCACGCTGCTGCGTGAAAACCTGAAGAAGTCGGTGGACGAGCGGATTCGCACCCTCGCAAATTTGCAGGAGTTTGGCACTGAGGTGCGGCGCGCGGTACGCGAAGCCAAACGCAGCTCGTGACGGGCCTAGTCCGGCTCCTTACGGCTCTCCACGATGCCCGCGTCGAGTTCATCATTGTGGGAGGCGTGGCTGCGCGGGCCCACGGCTCGGCACGCGTGACGCAGGACATCGACGTCTCCTATGCGCGGAGCGAGACAAACCTCGAACGGATCGTCACGGCACTTCAGCCGCTCGACCCGTATTTACGTGGAGCACCGCCGGGCCTGCCCTTCGAGTGGTCAGTCGCGACGCTGCGGGCCGGGCTCAACTTCACCCTCACTACCAGCGTCGGCGACATCGACTTGCTGGGCGAAATCGCCGGCGTCGGCACTTACGAAGATCTCGAGCATCACACCATTGCTGCCCTCATCTTTGGGAAGGAAACCAAGGTGCTCGATCTGCCCTGGCTCATACGTGCGAAGCGCGCGGCCGGCCGACCGAAGGATCTCGAGGTGATCGCTGAGCTCGAGGCGTTGAAGGAGGAAATAGAGCGTGTGTAGCATTGCTCGCCAGGGAGCTATTTGCGTAGGTCAATCTGTGCCGCCGCAACACCTTAACCCTAGATGACAGAGAGATCATAGCGCCTGATCCGCAAATGAGGGTCTGGCGTCATCTTGCCCTCCGAGAGCAGCCGCAGACTGGTCGCGCGACCGCGGCATCGACTGGACGCCGGCACGAAATCCCAAACGGAGCGGTCCCTAACTGGTGCGAAACATTGGAGGCATCGCAAACGCGCGGCAGTCACGGTGTGGCAGATTGTGAACGCCGTCTGTTGCGATCCTTGTGGCGCTGCATTAATATCAAACACCGCCGTCGGCTGTTTACGAGTGAAGCCACAGGCAAGGCACGGGCTCCAGGCGCGCGGCTCCAGCACGACAGAACGAACGCTCAAACGACCTGAGCGGACGCATTCCGGTGCGGCCGACATCATCATACATGCGTCACCCACACACGATGCCGCGTACGTCGATGCCGACCGCACACGGTCGCGCTGTGATCCCTCGTCCGGAGAACCGCCAATGAAGAAGAAGTTCATCGTTGCCGTCGCCATCCTCGGTGTGCTCGCCGCCTGCAGTGACACGCCAACTTCCACGCGCGCAACCGTCGACGCGCCCGTTGGTCCGTCGCTGTCGGCCGCCGCAGCGTCGGACTTCGTCCAGGGTCAAGTCATCGTCAAGTTCCGCGCGGGCGCATCGGCAGCTGGCCGCGTTGGCGCTCTAGGCCGGGTAAACGGACGGGCTGGGGAGCGCATCCTTACCGCAATGATGCGTCGGGCGGGAGACGCCGAAGGGCTGACGATCGTGCATACGCCACTAAGCGTCCCGCAGGCGGTTGCAGCGCTGCGCGCCTCTGCGGATGTTGAATACGCCGAGCCGAACTACATCTATAAGCACAGCGCAACGTCGAACGACACATACTATACCAACGGATCGCTGTGGGGCATGTACGGTGATGCGACGTCACCTGCGAATCAGTGGGGAAGCCAGGCCGGCGAGGCATGGGCGGCAGGCAAGACGAATTGCAGCAGCGTCTGGGTCGGCATCATCGACGAAGGGTACATGTACACGCACGAGGACCTCGCTGCCAACGCGGGCAAGAATCCTGGTGAGATCGCCGGCAACGGCGTGGACGACGACCGCAACGGCTACGTCGACGACGTGTACGGCTGGGACTTCGCCAACGGCGACAACACCGTCTTCGACGGCATCGGCGACGATCATGGCACGCACGTCGCGGGCACGATCGGCGGTGTCGGCGGGAATAGCAAAGGAGTTGCCGGGGTCTGCTGGAGTATCAAGCTGATGAACGCCAAGTTCCTGGGAAGCAACGGCGGCACCACGGCCAATGCGGTCAAGGCAGTGGACTACTTCACCGACCTCAAGACCCGTCACGCACTGAACCTTGTCGCGACCAGCAACTCGTGGGGTGGCGGCGGCTTCTCGCAGGCGCTTGGAGATGCGATCGAGCGCGCCAACACCGCGGGCATTCTCTTCATCGCGGCGGCGGGCAACAGCACGTACGACTGCGACACGAGCACCGCGTGCTATCCCGCGGAGTATCCGAACGCGAACCTGATCGCAGTCGCGTCGATCACAAACACAGGAGCGATCAGCTCCTTCTCGAATTACGGAGCGACCACGATCGACATAGGCGCGCCGGGGAGCGGTGTCTGGTCGTCGGTGCCTAAGCGCTCGAAGGGCAAGATCATCTCGAGTTACGCCAGCTACAGCGGCACGTCGATGGCGACTCCGCACGTCAGCGGTGGCGCGGCGCTGTACGCGGCGTATCATCCCGGGTCGTCAGCCGCGACGATCAAGAGCGCGATTCTAAGCAGCGCCGTTGCGACCGCTTCTTTGTCGGGCAAGACCGTCACGGGTGGTCGTCTGAACGTCAGCGGGTTCTGATCCGGCCGCTATCGGCTGAAAGTTACGAAGCGGACACTGTTGCGAGGAGCTCCGGTTACAGCCGTAGCCGGGGCTCTCCCACAGTAGTGCCAGCTCTCATCTACGATCTAACGTTGCGGCTGGAGCAGTGCTGGTGCTACGGGCTGTCTCTCAGGAGCTCGTAGAGATAGCTCTCCATTGGCGCGAGAGAGAGCAGGGGGGCGTACGAGTTGACCCGGCCATCCGATCCAATCTGCAGCGACGCGGCGGACTCGCCGCCGAGGAGGCTTTTGGGGTTATAAAGTCCTGGCGAGAGGACGCGTCCTTGCGAGGACAGAGTTACGCCGGACAAGGCCGAGCCTCCCAGATTGACGACCACCAGGACCGCACGATCGCTCCCAGCCTCAAGCCGCAGGTACGCTGCTACCGTGTCGCTGCTGGCGGCAAGCGGCACCAGCTCACCTGAAGCGAGCGCAGTGTTTTCCGCGCGCAGGTGAATCAGCCGCCGGTGCAGGTTGAGCAGCGAGTTGGAATCGGAGTCCTGTACCTCCACATTCGTGGTGGGCCAGTCCGGCTGCAGGGGCTCCCAGACCGTTCCGCTGGTGAAGCCGGCTCCTGGCCCGCCGTTCCAGTGCATGGGTGTCCGCAGCCGCTCGTCCGGCTTGTTCCCGGTCATCCCGATCTCCTCGCCGTAATAGATGAATGGCACACCCGGGAGGGTTAAGAGGAGCGTAGCCGCCAATCGCGCCCGGGCGATTTCTCCTCCGAGCTCGGTGAGCGTGCGCATTTGGTCGTGGTTGCGGAGGAACGGCGCATAGCGGTGAGAGGGGAGAGCGCGTTGGAGCCGCAGGAATGCGGGGAAGAGCCTACTCGCCGAGCTAGATCGCACCGCTGCCAGGATGGCATCCGAAGCCTCGAACGCGAAGTGCGCGTCGAGCTGATCAGGGTAGTAGGGAAGCATCGCGCCCGTGCTGTCCCACACCTCTCCGATGGTAAACGCGTCGGGCGCTACCTGTTGGACATAAGCCGCGTACTCGCGTAGCAGAGCGTGCGTGCCGGGGGTGTGCGACAGACGACCACCCTCTTCCACGAGGTAAGGAATAGCGTCGAGACGGAAGCCGTCAGCGCCCATTTCCCCGAGCCAGAAGCTGGCCACCTTCTTGGCTTCCTCGCGGACGGCAAACGTTCGCGTAGTTCAGGTCCGGCATCCCGCTCCAGAAGACTCCGTAGAAGTACTCGTCGCTCACCGCCGAGCGGTGCCAGACTTCCTGGCCCCATGGGCCCTTCAGCTGCGGCTTCGTTGCCGACCATCGGAACCAGTCGCGGTAAGGAGAGACGCGGTTGACCAGCGCCTCCTTGAAGAAGGGGTGTTCGCTCGACGCATGGTTCAGCACCATGTCCACCAGCACGTGAATGCCACGCCGGTGCGCCTCGGCAACAAGGCGCTTGAAATCGTCGTTGGTGCCGTAGTCCGGTTCCACGCGATAGTAATCAGCGACATCGTAGCCGTGATAACTGGGCGATTCCGCCACCGGCATGAGCCAGATGCAGCGAGCGCCCAGATCGCGCTGAGAGGTTGGGCTGCCGTCGTTGATATAGTCGAGCTTCTGAATGAGGCCCTTAAGGTCACCTACACCGTTTCCGTCGCTGTCATAGAACGAGCGGACGAAGATTTCGTAGCAGACGGCGCCACTCCGCCAGCCAACCGCTGAGTGGTTCGATCCGGGCGCGGTGGGTGCGTTGGCGCATCCGAGTAGAGCGGCGCAGAGCGCCGCGACGGCAATGCGGAACATGAGCGTCCTTTTGGCTGGCGGCATGCTGGACGACGTGGCTTGAGTCGTGAGCGAGAAGCGTAGCGCGGCCGCGGGCATGGAGGCAAGGGCAACGCCCGGCGTTATGTTTGTTGCTGAGTCTCACTCATCTTCTCTTCCGAGTTGCTTATGCAACCGATGTTTCTCGCCGAAGTAGAGCAGGCGGCGCCACAGGGGCCTTACGCAGGGCCGATCGCCGCGTTTAAGGCCGCGGGTCTACCCGTACCTCAAATAATGCACCTGTTCGCGTTCAAGCCGGATCGCACGGAGCACCTCGCAGCATTCACCCAAGGGGTCATGCGGGGCCCCTCGCCGCTCTCAGCCGGACTTCGAGAGCTGATCGCTGCGTTCACCTCTCGCCGGAACGAGTGCGTCTTCTGAATTGGCTCACACGCCGCGGTCGCGGCCACGCTTCTCGGAGATCGCGCGATGGTAGATGCGGTGCTCGAGGATTTCCGAACCGCTCCGGTCAGCGAGAGAGAGAAAGCGTTGTTCGCATATATCGAAAGGGTGAATCGAGAGTCCTATACTCTTCAGAAGGAGGACGTCCAGGCGGTCGTGGCATCAGGATGGAGTGAGGAAGCCGTCTACGATGCGATCAGCGTGTGCGCTCTGTTCAACTTCTACAACAAGTGGGTTGACGCCACGGGCGTGGGCGACATGCCGGCGGCAGCGTCCGCCGCGTCGGGCCAGCGCATGGCCATTTTCGGGTACATACCATCATCGCCTGCCGCGGTGCAGCAGCGCTGAGCACAGCGGCGTCTGCAGTGCCGTCGAGTGCCTATCTGTAGCGCAGCTTCGCGACCATGAGCGCGCCGTTCAGCGCCACCATACCGCCGTTGGTGAGGACAACCGGCCAGTCCACGGTGACGATCCCGTAGATCATCCACAGCGTGCTAGCGGTGGCGAGCAGCGCGAACATGCCGAGGGAAAGATCCCGCGTCTGCCGTGTCTGCCACGTGCGAATGACCTGCGGGAGGAACGCACTAACCGTGAGCAGTCCGGCAAAGTAGCCCAGATGGTGAATCGTTGGGGTGATCATGTGATAGTCGCTTCAGGAGTCACCGCTGTCTATGCCGCCGGCTCGATTGCGACAGCGGAGCCGT
The DNA here is from genome assembly GCA_046261975.1 of Gemmatimonadaceae bacterium. Lineage (GTDB taxonomy): Bacteria > Gemmatimonadota > Gemmatimonadetes > Gemmatimonadales > Gemmatimonadaceae > JBHENQ01. The sequence continues at coordinate 12,147 of JBHENQ010000032.1, forward strand.
CACGAATGGTGAGCCAGTCGGTTCTTACGCGGTCCCACTCCTGGATCATGAGTCCCTGCTCCTCGAAAAAGAGACGAATCTGACTCGCATCGTAACCGGCGATCTCTTCGAGCACCGGGATTAGAACGCTGAGCGCATCATCGCTGATGACCGTCCGCCTGGCGATCTGAGCGATGTGCCTCGCCTCCGACGCGGCGATGGTAAGTCCGTCGCCGCGGTTGACGTGCAGCATGACGTGGATGTCGGAGCTTCCATCGCCAACATACACGATTCGTTCTCTCGGAAGGCCCAGGCGGAAGCGAAGGTCATCGACGGCCGCCACTTTTCCGTAACCAGCCGGGACCTGCAGGATGGTCTCGACTTCACCTGTCTGCGCTTCGAAGCCGAAGCGTGCGGCGATGATGTGGTCCGGCGGCACGATCCCCTCGAGCGCCGAGTGGACAACCTCCCATGGCGCCGCCGACACAACATAGAAGTCGAAGCGGAAGCCATCGATGCCGTCTTTGAGGCACGCAACCAGCTGAGCGATGTTGCGCTTGAGGCGAATACGCCTTCCCACCTCGATCAGGTCGGCTCTGCGCACTCGGCGGAATTCGGGGTCGTGCCGAAGCAGATACGTGAGCTCTGCTCCCTCCTGCACAAGATTGAGGCGTGACAGACCGGCAACTCGGTCCTGAAAGCCACCAATACCGAGCATCTCGCTCAGGACCATCCCAGAATCGTTGAAGCTCAGCGTCTGATCAAAATCGCTAACGAGCAAAAATTGCTTTCTCATACCTCCTCCGGGCGCGGTTCGACAGTCGATCATTATTCGATCGCGCCGAACTTTGCCAAAATGAAACGCCCCCGTATCCAGTCGGACGCGAGGGCGAGAATTTGCGGAACCAGATTATCGTCAGCCCCGTCGCCTCCGCGCTCCGCGCGTCGAGCACAGGCCATTGAGGCCGGTCTCGAGGTGCGCGTTCTGGAGTTCGCGAGCTGTCCGTGTCATTTCTATTCCTGCCGTCGTGTTAGTTGCGGCCATGCTTCTGTGCATGTGAAGCAACTATAAAAATACCTGTTGACGAGTGGGCTGTCAATCAGGTTTAGTGCATATCGCGCACGCGCTTGGCGGTCAGCCGCGGTGTAAGGCACATCACACTTGTCATTTGACGGTCGAAACGTGCAAATTTGTCACGAATGTGTCACATCCCGTGCGATGGCGCGACCATCTGTGCCGAATAGGTGCACTCGCTCGGGCCGCACGCGAACGACGATGCTCTCACCTATTGTCGGCAGTGCATCGTTCGACACGACAGCCATCAATCGGTGCGGGCCGACATCGAAATGGACATGGCTGCTGCCGCCGAGCCTCTCGACCAGTACGACGCGTCCCACCAGAGCATCCCCAGATGCGACTGCTGATGGATCCCCTGCGGGATCGAGCTTCAGGTCTTCCGGACGTATACCGAGAGTCATCGGTCCAGATGGCCTGGATGTCGTGACGTGGTCAGGGAGAAGCTTCACGCTCGCGCCCTCGGCCATGAAGACCGACACGCCATCTTCGACGTGGTGGCGGCCCTCGACGAAGTTCATGGGCGGCGTACCGATGAACCCGGCGACGAACCGGTTCACGGGAGTCTGGTAGATATCGATCGGTCGGCCGACCTGCTGGATACGTCCGTCGGCAAGAACGACGATCCGGTCACCGAGCGTCATCGCCTCCACCTGGTCGTGCGTCACGTACACGGTTGTCGTCTTCAGCCTGCGCTGAAGGGTGCCGATCTCGATGCGCATCTGCGCTCGCAGTCCGGCGTCGAGATTGGACAGAGGTTCGTCGAACAAAAACACCAGTGGCTCGCGCACCATCGCGCGTCCCATGGCTACT
>JBHENQ010000033.1:0-9326 GCA_046261975.1 Gemmatimonadaceae bacterium
GCCCAGGCCGCGTTTCAGCTGGCCAGCATGGACTTGGCCAGCAGCAAGGGCAGCCGGTGGTCGGATCCGAAGCTGCGCGAGTGGCAAGGCGATTCGGGGACCCTCCACCAATTCAACTGGAGCGCCTGATTGGCATTTGCCGCGCCTCCTGATTGCGGCGCGCGGGTTCAGGCGAGCCGAACGCCGACACAACCGCGGGGGTGCGGGACGCGTTGGTGTGCAACTGCCCGGATGCACGTCCCGTGCGCACCATTCGCACGTGACCGCATCAGTTGTCGTCCGTGGGCCGCAGCCGGATAACGCGTGCGGCAGACGTACCTGGAGACGCGCCCGGCCGCTAACCATACATCTCCTGACGTACCATCCACCACCAGATGCCGCACGAGCATATTCCTGGACGGTAGTCGTAGTACGTGAAGCGCTCGGTGCGCGGATCGGAACGGAAGACGGCATCGGCTGCACCGGTGCCAATCCACACTACGCGGCGGCGATCCTCTTCGTTTGGAGACATTTCGGAACGAAACGTGGAGCAATCTCAGCTCGCAGGCTGGGCTTGATGAGCTACTAGTGAGGCGAAATAGGAGTCTAATGCCAGTTGTGCGATCCGGTCGTAGTTACGTGGTGCAGCTGTTGGTAGCTGCACTCATGGTGGGGTCGTTCTACGTCTGCATGCTTCTCTCATCACCCAGCGACTTGCTCGTCATGATGACAGGCACGGCTGGCTTCATCGCGACAGCGCTCTTGCCTCTCAGACTCGGCCGAGTTTCCACAGCCGGCGGGGAACCACTCGCGGTGTTATTCGCTGGTTGTGCTGTACCAATCAGCGCTTCCTTGAGTCCGCCGATTCGCGATCTTCAGTGGGCAGCCCTCCTGTTGGCCCCGCTCGCAATGCAGACGCTCTGGGCGCTACACAGATACCCGCCTCTGGTGGAGCGGGATAACCGCTTGCTGTTCTCTCGCATTTCTGCCACGGTTGGTATTGGGCTCCTCATCGCTCTTGTGTTGACCCTCGTCGTCTTGGCGATATTTCTCATCAGTTTAGCCGCGGACGACGAAATGAGACGACTTGGACCCTCGGCCTTTGTAAGAATAGCCGCTGGTTATTTCGCTGGCGCGCTTCTAGCCGGAACTCTGGTTGGAGTACTCAGGCCGCTAACCCGCTGGCCGACGGGGACAATCGCCCTTGGCGTGCTGGGTGGCGCCATCGTCTATGGCGCCGTAGGGCCCGCAGTTCAGTTCATTGAGCTGTCGGAAGGAAAGCCACTAATGTCCTTCGCCGAACAGATAGCTATTGCACTTGCATGTGGTGTAATGGTCGGCCCGCCGGTAGCGATCGGTTGGCGATACGGATGAATCAATCCTGGCGGCTGGCGTCTAATCACCGAATTCCTAAGTCACGACGCGCTGGACGAAATCGATATGCCATTTACACTCTACGATGACGAGAACTGCCGACAGGCTCAGCGCGATCTGGCGGCGCTAGGACCAGAAGTAGCAGTCCTTCGTGCCCTTTTTTCCCGGACCGTCGGAAAACTCCGATCACGAATGAGCGACACTCAGCAATCGCGGTAGTTTTTTGACGACACAACGCTTCAAGACCGTTGTCTCCAGATCTGGTACCAGGACGCTTCTCGCGATCCCGTTCAACCCGGATGACGTTTGGGGCGTCAAACAACTTCATCATGTTACGGGTTCAGTTAGCGGTTGTAACGTGCGAGGGGCTCTCGTTACCGATGGGACGAGGTTCTTTCTTCCCTTGGGTGCTGCTTGGCGCCGCGATAACAGGATTGTCGATGGCGCACAAGTAGACGTCGTCCTATCACCTGAAGGCCCGCAATACGAGCGCCTGTCACCTGATATTGCCGATGCACTCGACGCGGCACCACAAGCCAAGGCCTTCTTCGAGGCCCTGGCAAGCTTCTATCGGAACACCTACATCAAATGGATCGAAAGCGCCAAACGGCCTGAAACGCGTAGCGCGCGCATAGCCGAGATGGTCAAGTTGCTCAAAGCCGGCAAGAAAGAGAAATGATCCGCTCTAACTGACAGAGGACCATGCCAAGCGCTATTGCGAGTAGTGGGTCAGTTTGGGAGCGGAACGTCAACCAGGAACGACGCAGACACGAGACGCCAGAAGTATAGACCTCAGGATCGAGGATGAAACCAACACTCAAGCCTGTTTGCTGTCCTTTGACTGAGAAGCCAGATAACGACGGAGACCATAGAGCATTTTTCTGACTTGACGACTTGACTGATAAGAGTCAAAGAATCCGACCCACGGACTACCTGGAGGTCGCGAGCTGCCATAAGGTGGTACTCGAGCTCCGTTGTCGAGTTGAGCGCAATCCGTAGGAAGCGGCTGAATTCTCTGGCGGTTTGCTCACTGGCCCCCCACCCCCCACCCCCTCGACGATATTCGCGGGCACGGACATCGCCGACCTGATAATCTGACTTCGGAGAGACGAATGGTCGCTTCCGCGAATCCGGCTGGCGACCCGGTGCGCGTCCAGAGCCATTGCATGTGCCCTTCTGTCAGACCAGCAGGTTCTTGAAGTCGCCCTGCCACACGATGGAGTGAAGCTCCTCTCGCAACTAACCATCCTATGGCACGGATGTTCTGAATCACGCGGGCTCGTGTAGCGCCGAGTGCCTCATTCTCGCAAACTCGCAGACTTTACTTCTCGCGTCTCGCGTCTGTGTCTTTCTTGGTGCCAGTGCTCGAACTCGACTGACCCACTACCCGCGGTTGCCACGATGCGAGATGCTGTCTAGCTTGCGGAGGCGGTGACGCGGGCGCTCACCGACCAGTCTCTAAAGCGAACCGATGGCCCAGGGCGAAACCCAGCCGGCGCAGGCGATAGCGCGGAACAAACGCGCGCGTCATGACTACCACATTCTGGAGACCTGGGAAACCGGGATCGTACTCACCGGGACGGAGGTCAAGTCGCTTCGTAACGGGAAGGCAAACCTGGCTGACAGCTATGCGATCATTCGCGACGGCGAGGTTCAGCTTCTGAACCTTCACATCGCGCGCTACGAACAGGGTAACCAGTTCAATCACGAGCCTACGCGGACTCGTAAACTCCTCCTCCACCGCCGTGAGATCAGACGCCTCATCGGCGGTGTCGAGCGAGACGGGCTCACGTTGATCCCTCTTGAGTTGTACTTCAAACGAGGAATCGCCAAGGTGACTCTGGCATTGGGCAAAGGCAAAAAGCTGCACGACAAGCGTGCCGATCAGCGCCGCCGCGACGACGAGCGCGAGATGGCACGAGCCGTTCGAGCGCGATGATCGGTACAGTCCTCATCGCTCTGCAATTGGTGTCGGCCTCGACCGCGACGCCGATGGTACTGACGGTGCGCGGCGCCGGCAGCGAGACGAGCGTTTCAATTGCGCGCACCAACGGAGGCGCAGCGGTTGCTATTGGTCGCCTGGCACCAGCTTTTCCTCTCACGGTGCGGTCCCTACCCAATGGCCACTTCATCGTATCAACGGTCGGAATCGAGCTCGACGTGATTCCGCAGGTCCCCTTCATCCGCGCCAACGGTGCCATCACTCCGCTAGCCGCCGCTCCTTTTCTGGATGGCGGAGAGCTGTTCGTGCCGTTTCAGGTATTGGCCGACCTGATGCCCCGTGTCGCTCCCGCGCACTATCGCTACTCGGCCGAACGCGGCGAGTTCCGTCAGCTGGATGGTGCTGCCGGGTCGGGCGTGGCTCTCCCGCCCGCGCGCTCCGGCACGGCCCGGGCCACCGGAACGGCTCCTCGGCCGGACAAGCGCGGACGGGCGCGACGCGTAGTTGTGGACGCGGGTCATGGCGGCCCCGACAACGGGATGAGCGGCCCGATAGGCACCCGATGGAAGATCCTCGAGAAGGATATAACACTGGCCGTCGCGAAGAAGGTCGCTACAACGCTTCGAAGGCGAGGCGTTGATGTGGTGATGACCCGAACAGCGGACACTCTGATTGCGCTCTCCGACCGGGGCCGGATTGCCAACGATCGCGGAGGCGACCTCTTCATCTCCATTCACGTGAATGCCGCCAACATGCGCTGGTCCTCGCCGCAGAACGCTCGCGGCTTCGAGACATATTTTCTGGCCGAGGCAAGAACCGAGGATGCAAGGCGGGTCGCACGAATGGAGAATGAGTCCGTGCGCTTCGAGACCGCCGCGGCCGCTTCCCGCGATGATCCCCTCAGCTTCATTATCAACGACATGGCGCAGAACGAGCACTTGCGCGAATCGAGCGAGCTCGCGGAGATGATGCAGGACCATCTCCTGAGCATTCATCCGGGGCCGAATCGCGGTGTAAAGCAAGCCGGCTTCCGCGTGCTGGTCACCGCTTTCATGCCGGCTGTCCTCGTCGAGATCGGCTTCGGGACCAACGCTGATGAAGCGCGCTACCTCACGGATGCTCGGCGCCAGACGGAGATTGCCGAGGCGCTTGCCGCGGCGGCTGCGGAATACCTCGATCGCTACCAGCGCCGGCTGGGGACTGGCGGAAGATGAAGCGATGCGCTTCACTTCGCGTCGCAAGCGTGCTGGTTCTCACCGGATGTGCTTATTACAACGGCCTCTACAATTCACGCGCGGCTGAGAAAAAAGCCGACAAGCTCGCGCGCTCCGGCCGCATAGGCGAAGCCGAATCGTACTATACCGTAGCTGCCGTCAAGGCGGAGACGGTCCTGGTGCGATACAAGAAGAGCCGTTGGGCAGACGACGCGCTCTATCTCGCGGGACGCGGCTGGGCCCTGTCGGGCCAGTGCGACCGCGCCACCCCGCGGCTCGATTCGTACCTCGGTCTCAGCGGCCAGCCGGCGGACCGGCTGAACCGAGCCACGCTCGCGTTGGGTATCTGCCACGTAAAACAGCATCAGTACATCAGGGCGCGCTCCATTCTTGCACCGCTCCTGTCCGCGAAGGAGCGCGGTGTGTCGCACGACGCGGCGCTCTGGGCCGCTCGCGCGTCCATCGCCATGGGCGAGAACGACTCCGCCCTCGTGTTCCTGCGTCGCATCGGCGCATCAGCCGCTGAGTGGGAGTTGGCGAACGCGTACCTGGAGCGCGCACAATATGCGCCGGCGGAGTCGCTGCTGGTACTGCGAGGCCGCGCGGGAGACTTCAGGCCCGAGGTGATCGCGACACTGTCCGCGTTGTGGACCGCAGGGCGCCGTGATGGAGTCGAGTCGATTGTCAGCGCATACGATTCGTCCAGACTCTCAACCGTCCAGCGAGCGCGTCTTCATTTCGTGCTCGGCGACCTGTGGATGAACGCAGGAGGCGATTCACTCGCGCGCGTCCATCTGAGCGCTACACAAAGGCTCGTGCGGGACTCGCTCATGGGACGCGAAGCTGCCGCGCGTATTGGTCTACTCTCACTCGGTAAGTTGACCACGCTCGTGGATGTAGAGAGCGCTATTCGCTCAGCAAGGGAGACCGCTGACGGCACGTCGTTGCTGCAACGGATGAGCGACAACTTGCTACTGATAAAGATACTGGAGGATCGTACGGATTTTACCGGTTCCTCGCTCTTTCTCGCGGCCGAGGTAGCTCGTGACAGTCTCCGCGCCTATGCGCTCGCACACAACTATCTCGTACGGAGCGTAGCTTCCGCTCCGCGATCACCGGTCGCAGCCAAGGCGCTGCTGGCGGCCGCAGCGCTGGAACCCGACTCGGCGGAGTCCTATTTTTCCAGACTTCGCACCGAGTATCCCACGTCGTCGTATACCGCGGTAGTGACCAGCGGGGACAGCCTCAGCACGGGAAAGCTCAGCCTCGCCGACGACCTACTGCGTCAGGTCTGGGAACTCAGTGTGCGGCAGTATGCGGACAGTCTTAGAATCCTGCGTCCTCCGCCCGACGGTACTCCTGGGAATCCTGTGGCTGCCAGCGGCATGCCCGGCCAACCCACGCGCGCTCCTGCGGAAGCGCGCAGGCCGCCCGAGTAGGGTGGCGTTCGAAACCAACTCGGTGCTCGCCACCACGGTGGCGGGAATGACTTTTCGGAATCCGGTTCTCCTTGCCGCCGGCACAGCAGCTTTCGGAAGAGAGATAGCCGACGTTGTCAATCTTCAGGACATCGGCGGCATCGTTACCAAAGCTGTCAGTACCAACCTGAGGGCCGGCGCGCCTGCCCCGCGTGTGGCTGAATTCGATGGCGGGATGATAAACGCCGTGGGGCTTGCTAATCCTGGCGTCGATGAGGTCAGGATGCACGATCTTCCGTGGCTTGCCTCTAACGCACGCGGTGCCCGGGTCATCGTCAACGTCGTGGGCGACACCACCGAGGATTACGCCGCTGTAGTAAGGGGACTCGAAGGCGAGGCGGGCGTAGATGCTTTCGAGCTGAACGTGAGCTGTCCGAACGTGAAAGCAGGCGGAATGGAATTCGGCGCGGACCCTCGCGCTCTATCCGATGTGGTTGGAGGCGCGCGCCGAGCCACGCGTCTCCCGCTCTTCGTCAAACTGTCGCCAACCCTGGCCGACATTGCGACGATGGCCAGGCTGGCAGCGGATTGCGGCGCTGATGCGATCACGCTTGTGAACACGTTGCCGGGCATGGTGGTGGACGTCGAGGCACGCCGCCCAGCGCTGGGCTTTGGGAGAGGTGGCGTGAGCGGGCCGGGACTTCTTCCCGTGGGTGTGCTTGCTACATGGACCGTGCGTCGAGCGGTGAAGCTACCGCTGGTGGGGGTTGGAGGGATCGCGACCGAGATGGATGCTCTCCAATACCTCATCGCGGGGGCGTCGCTAGTCGCAATAGGCACAGCCGCAATGAAGGATCCTGGAGTGCCGGCTCGCGTGGTAGTCGGGCTCGAGCGTTGGTGCCAGAAGCATGGGATCGGTTCGGTAAGTGAGATAGTTGGAAGTCTCGAGTGGCCACAGTGACGATTCAGGCACATGCCCCTCTCTCCCCACGCGCCCGCGCCATCGTCGCGCTCGATACTCCAACTCTGAATGCCGCCCGCTCGATCGTCGACGCTCTAGGCGCGGACTGCGACTTTTACAAGGTAGGAAGCGAGCTCTTCACTGTGGCGGGTCCCCGAGTTGTGGAGTGGCTTCTCGGCAGGGAGAAGGACGTCTTTCTGGACCTCAAGTTTCACGACATCCCGAACACCGTGCGCGGTGCGTCGCGTAACGTGGCAGCAATTGGCGCGCGACTGCTGACCGTCCACGCGGTAGGCGGTTCGCAAATGATTCGAGCCGCGGTCGAGGGTGCCGGCGAGCGGTGCGGTGTTCTGGCTGTGACGGTGCTTACGTCGCTCGACGCCGGTGCTCTGGGGACCACGCTGGGACGCGCGGTAGGTTCGATGTCGGAGGAAGTGTTGCGCGCGGCGGATATGGCGCATGCGTCGGGAGCGCATGGGGTCGTGTGTGCGGGCGCCGAGGCGGCAGCGGTACACGCCAAGTTTGGCGATGCGCTGGCCATTCTGATTCCCGGAATTCGCACGGAGGGAAGCCCAGCGCATGACCAGGCGCGGGTGGTAACGCCGCGAGAGGCGGCACATGCCGGAGCATCCTATATCGTGGCGGGCCGCGCCGTGACGGCAGCTCCTGATCCGCTCACAGCGTTCCGGGAGATTATTGCCGAGCTCAAGGTTGCCGCGTGACTGGTCCCGTCAGCCGCCGCGAGGCCCTGCTCCTCATGGCCGGCTCCATCGCGGGTCTTCCCGTTGCGTCGGCACAGGCGATGCCGCGCAGGTCGGGCAGAAGCGGGCCGAACATAGTCCTCATTATGACGGACGATCGGCGGCAGGATGCGATGAGCGCATATGGGAACGCAATCCTGAGAACCCCGAACATGGATCTGATTGCCGCGGGCGGAGTGCGGTTCAATGAAGCGTTCGTGACCAACGCGCTCTGTGGCCCCAGCCGGGCGACGCTACTTACCGGGCAATACTCCCACGCGCACGGAGTGATCACGAATGGCGGTGGCCCAGTCTTCTACAACCAGCCCGGGTTGCGCGACGATCAGATCACGTTCCCACATGTTCTCCGTCGTGCCGGCTATCACACGGCCCTTGTGGGCAAATGGCATCTCCGGTCGCAGCCGTCGGGTTTCGACGAGTGGGTGATCTTTCCAGGGCAGGGTGCCTACAACGATCCGGAAATGATCGCGAACGGAGCCCGCGTGAAGATGCGCGGCCACGCGGACGACGTTGTGGGGGATCAGGCACTCACGTTCCTGCAGCAACGGCCGAAGGACAAGCCGTTCTGCTTGCTCTATTACTTCAAGTCGCCGCACCGGTCGTGGATGCCGGCAGCGCGATTCGAGCATGCCTTCGGAGACGTTGATATTCCGCTCCCGCGAACGTTCGAGGACCGCCTGACAGGCCGGCCCGAAGCTTTACGTCGGGCCGAGATGGCGATTGCCGACATGCCCGATTTCCGCGATCGTGGCGTGCCGGCATCGCTGCCGCGCGAAGAACGGAAGCGGCTCAACCTGCAGCACCTTGTCAAGAACTACTATCGTGTGTTGATGAGCGTGGATGAGAACGTGGGGCGCGTGCTCGATTTCCTGGATCGCGAATCGTTGACGGAGAACACCGTAGTGGTCTACACTTCGGATAACGGCTTCTTCCTGGGTGAGCACGGTCTTTTCGACAAGCGGCTGATGTATGAGCCATCGATTCGCGTGCCGCTCCTCATCCGCTTTCCTGCTCGCGCGAAGGCGGGCCTCGTTGACAGTTCGCATATGGTTTTGAATGTGGACGTGGCGCCGACTCTGCTGGACCTTGCCGGGAGCTCCGTGCCGGAGTGGATGCACGGCCGCAGTCTGGTCCCACTTCTCGAGGGAAGAACGCCGCCATGGCGTGACGCGTTCTTATATGAATACTTCGAGTATCCCGCCGAGCATTGCGTTCGCAGGAATCGCGGGGTACGTACGGACCGGTGGAAGCTGATTCACTTCTGGGAACAGCCGGAGGAATGGGAGCTGTATGACTTGAAGGCTGATCCGGACGAGATGATCAACTTGGCGGGGCGGCGCGGGCACGCCCGCGTCGTGAGATCGTTGCGCGCACGTCTGGCGCAGCTGCGTACGGAGTTGGGAGACTCGGATCCACCGGGGCCGACGTCGGTCGCAGCCCCTTGCGGACAGGGCGTGAATACTGGTTATGGCCCTCCCCGATGACGGGACATTTCTAATGGTCTAATTCAGGGGACATTTCTAATGGCGTTTGACACCCCGGAGCGACCATTAGAACTGTCCCCTAACGTGACGCTCTCCTGATAGAGGAGAGTGGACGTGGAGCGGACAGCTATGAGCGTCAAAGAGCGTGATCGGGGAGCAGTAATGTCGAGAGTGCGTGGTGAGGGCCTGAAGT
>JBHENQ010000034.1:0-2930 GCA_046261975.1 Gemmatimonadaceae bacterium
CTCGTCTGCCGGCGAGCCGTAACGAGAGAAGCGCGGATCGAGACCGCGCAGGATCTGGGTGGTCTCGATGCCGTATGCGCCCACGGCCAACACAATCATCCAGCCCAACCAGTGACGGCGACCCTTCGTGCTGAACCCTGCCAGAGGCACCAGGACGGCAAGCGCCAGCACGTATATCCCGATGCCGGCGTCAAAGGTGATGGCCTTCATAAGCTCACCCTCGGGCGGGATCACGGGCCCACGCACCGCCATCACCAGAGCACACGCTCCAGCCAACACGAGTCCAGTAATTCCGAGCCAGAGCAGCGGACGCGCCTCGGCGAAAAGCCCTAGGACGCTTGCCGTACGCCCTGTGTGGCTCGACTTCACTGTCGTGGTATCGTCTTCTGTGTTGTAGACCTGGTCCATCGGGTGCAGCCGCCGGCGAGCCTGCCGAGCCAGATAGTAGGCGAGAAAGCCGACAGGGCCGAACATGAAAGTGAGGAAGAGAAGAACTGACTGCACGACCAAGGGCACGTACCGGTGCCGCATATTGTCGCGGTATATGTACAGGCCGACCGCCTGGTCGAACGTCAGGATGTGGATCCATGCGACAAGTGCGACATCCTGGCGCGCGAGGAGTCGCGTCACACCGGCGGCGTTGCCAAAGTCCTGGATCATGCCGGGCCCGAGGTCGCTCAGCAGCGCGACAATCCCCACGACGTACAGAACGGCAAGATACACAGGGAATACCGCCGACTCTGCCACCCAGCGCGTGATGCGCCACTTGGGCAGGAACATGAGCAGCAGCCACCCAGGCAGCGCGTAGCTCGTAAGCTCGAAAAGCGTGATGTACATTAGACTGCGATAGAGACGGTGGTGCGAAGATACTTCGCGCCGGGCCGTCGCGGCAGAGCAGCCAGCCGCGTGACGTTAACGTAAATTTAGAGTAACTCTTCGTTACCTGGACTGACTATGACTCAATTAATTCCTGGCGCGTGGTTGGTGATGCCTTCACTCTTCGCCGCGATCACCCTGACTGCCGGGGCAGACTACGTTCGTCGTCCAGCGAAGCAGCAACAGAAGCCCGCCGCGGTTGCGTTCGTCAACGTGAACGTCCTCCCGATGGACCGCGAGCGTGTCCTCACCGGTCAGACCGTGATTGTGCGCGATGGCCGCATCGCCCAGATGGGGCCTTCCTCGCGCGTGAACGTGCCACGGGGCGTGCAGCGAATCGATGGCCGCGGCAAGTATCTCATGCCCGGCCTGGCGGAGATGCATGCACACGTCCTGGGCCCGCAGGCGCAGCAGTCGGAGGCACGAAATCGCGACATCATGTTCCTCTACGTCGCTAACGGCATCACCACCGTTCGCGCCATGCTCGGCGCGCCAAATCAACTCACTCTGCGCGACAAGACCACAAGCGGCGAGATTCTGGGCCCGACGATCTTCGTGGCCGCTCCATCTCTCAATGGCCAGAGCGCTCCGGACCCCGCAACTGCCGCGCGACTCGTGCGGGAACACAAACGCGCAGGGTATGACCTGCTGAAGCTGCATCCGGGCCTCTCTCGCGCCACCTACGACAGCATCGTGGCCGTCGGCCGCGAAGTCGGAATCACCTGGGCCGGCCACGTGTCTCAGGATGTTGGTATCGAGCACGCGCTGGCGACTCGGCAGTCGACGGTCGATCACCTCGATGGCTACATAGAGGGATCGGTATCCAGCGCGATGAAGCGCAGAATCGCGTCACCAATGGACACTGTTCGGCTGGGAGAGGTGTGGCGCGCCGTGGAGGACGACCAGATCCGCGCTCTCGCCCAGCGGACGAAAGAAGCGGGCGTGTGGAACGTGCCGACCATGTTTCTATGGGAGAGCTTCTTCTCGGACGAGTCGCCGGAGCAGATGATGCGGCGCGACGAAATGAAGTATGCACCCAGGGAATGGGTGACTGGCTGGGCCAATCAGAAGAGGCAAAGGATTCAGACCGACAGCGCTCAGGGCGTCACGCCGGAAGACGCCGCGCATCAACTGCGGGCACGCCGCAAGATTCTCAAGGCACTGGCTGACGCCGGCGCGCCGCTTCTCATGGGCACCGATTCGCCGCAGATGTTCAACGTCCCCGGTTTCGCGCTGCACCGCGAGCTGCGCCTCATGAGAGAGGCGGGGCTGACGCCTTACCAGATACTGGAGTCAGGAACGAAGAATGTCGCTCTTTACGCCGAGCGCGATCTCAAGCGGGACGGAAAGTTCGGCACTGTAACGGTCGGGAATCGCGCCGATCTCGTTCTCCTCGACGCGAATCCGCTGGACGATTTATCGAACGTCGCCAAACGCGCAGGAGTGATGGTCCGCGGCCGCTGGGTGCCGCGGAGCGAGATAGACCAGGGATTGAGCGCGCTCGCAGCCCGATTCGCCCGGAGTTAGGGGGAGTCAAAGTCAAACACTCCGCTCCACTGACGTGCATGCAAGCGGAGCGAGGTCGCGTCGTAGGAAAACGTCGTCACTTACGCCCGGGCGAACCGCACTGCGTGCGCCGCTATTTCGCGCGCGCCAAGACAAGCCACGGACACAAGGATAGCCCCGGACACGCGCGGACATCCACGGATAATCGAGCCCTTTGTCGCCTTCAGAGAACATCCGCAAAAAGGTCCCGGTAATGGCGGTACCAATCGCTCTGAAAACGCTCCTCCGGATCGTACCTCTTCTTCAGACGCAAGAACTCTACAAACCCGGGGTAGCATGCCTGAACCTGTTTACGCGTCGCCCACCGGTGGTACGTGAGGAAGAAACTGCCACCGTGTTCGATCGCCCGGTCGATGATTCGCCGGAAATCCTCGATTGCTTTCCCTACGCCAGCTTCCGTGTGCTGCACGTGCAGGTTGCAGACGATGCAGGCAGAAGGCTCGCGCGCCCACGCCAGAAAGCTGTCAGTATCCTTTTCTATGAAGCGA
>JBHENQ010000035.1:0-79184 GCA_046261975.1 Gemmatimonadaceae bacterium
AACCACGGGTTCTCGGTACAGGCTGGTGTGGAGCCCGCGTCGACGGCGCTTCTGTGCGGTCGTCGCGGCGAGCTCAACATACCGCGACAGCTTGGCTTCGATCTCTTCAGGGAGTGGAGCTTCTAGCAACGGCGCGCGGCCTGGCCCCTCCCCCCGCGCGCGTCCTCCTCATCGCTAATCCTGCTTCGCGTCGTGCCGGTGCGTTGCACCAGCGGGTTGTCTCGGCGTTCCGATCGCACGGTGTGAGCTGCCAGGTGATAGTGACGGAGCGACCTGGCCATGCCGCGGAAGTCGTTTCCAATCTGGCGTCAGATTTCAGGGCGGTATTCACCCTTGGCGGGGATGGCACCGCCATGGAAGTGATCGGCGCGCTTGCTCATTCGGGCATTCCCGTCGGTGTTCTGGCGGGTGGGACCGGCAACCTAATTTCCCGGTCGCTTGGAATTCCAGGCCGGGTGGATAAGGCTATTGGCATGCTGTTGGAGGGTGAGGTCGCGACGATCGATCTTGGTGTTATCGATGGAGGCCGCCGCTTTGCCTTTGCCGCGGGTGTCGGGATTGACGCACAGATGGTTCGTAACGCCTCGCCCTGGCTCAAGCGTCGGCTTGGCGTCGGAGCGTATGTACTGGCCGGCGTGCGCGCGACGTTGCAGCGGCGCGTCTTCCGGGTTAGGGTGACTGCAGACGGCGAAACGATGGAGCTTGACGCCGTCGCTGTGATGCTCGCGAACTTCGGCTCCGTGCTGAGCGACCTGATACAGCTTGGGCCCGGAATCAGACAAGATGACGGATGCCTGGACTTGTGCGTCTTCTCCCCAGAGAGTTCGCTCCATGCGGCTCGCATAGCCTGGCGCCTTCTGCGCAAGGATTTTCGGAGCACGAAAGGCGTGGTTTACCGCGCAGGCAGGACCTTCAACGTCTCATGCACGCCGCCGCAACTGTTTCAAGCCGATGGTGAGGTCCTGGGCATGACCCCGTTCACAGTAAAGGTTGAAGCGCTCGCGGCGAAATTGCTCGTCCCGCGTCAAGGCTGAACAAGCCGGGTGTAGGGTGTAGGGTGTGGGGTGTCGGGCCCCCACCGGTGCCCCCGACACCCTACACCCTACACCCTACCCCCTACACCCTACCCCCTACACCCTACACCCTACACCCTACACCCTACACCCGATATTGCCATGACCGATCTGAGCGAGCGCGACGCGATGGTGTGCAGAGCCTGCGGCAAAGAGGAGCGGGCGTCGGAAGGGTCCCCGTGCGAGGACTGTGGCACCTTCATATGCCTCATGTGCGGCTTTCGCGGCGTTACCCTGTGTGCCAACTGCGTTCGGGGGCGAAGCTCAGGAGAGAAGGAAGCCGGTCAAGACCCTCCGACGACACCGGGCCAGACCACGGGCGCCCCGTGAGCGACACGATCGTGCTGCGAGACCGGCTAGCGGTTGGTGATCGTACCTTCACCGTGCTTGCAGATCCTTGGTACGATGCCGAAGTCGGTGAATGGAAGGGCCGCTTGCTATTCGTCCCGTTGGATCGCTCGCTCGCCCGCAGTGCGTCAAGCGGGGCTGTAAAACGGTCCAAGCGTCGCAACGCCTTGCTGGACATGCTTAGTCGCCTGAGCGATCGCGATATCGCGCGAGTATTCCAGAGTATCCGGCTTCCCGCCGTGAATGCTCAGTAGGATCGCGTTGAGCGATCCGAGTGTGGTGGTAACGGCTGCGATCGCGCCCCTAAGTGCGGAGCCTCGTGCGGCCAGCACGCAGCTGTCTCAACGGCTGGCGGGCCACCTGTTAGCCGTGATGGAGAATCGTTCGCCATGGCTTCGCGTGCGCGGCGAGGATGACTATGAGGGCTGGGTGCACGAGGGGTTCGTGCGTTGCCTGGGTTCGCCATCAGAGGCTGAGACATTTCGGAGAGGCATGGTCTCGCTCGGATGCACCGTACGCCAAGCAAACGGCCGCCGCCTGCAACTGCCTCTGGGCGCTCGCATCGCATCAGGAGTGGTGGAAAGCGGCGAGGTAATCGAGGCTGAGCTGTTGGTCAGCCGCTTTCCTGGAAACGGAGCCTCAGTAGCCAGCAGCGCCCTTGAGCTATTTGAGGGGGCGCCCTACGAGTGGGGAGGGATTACGCCGTGGGGAGCTGACTGCTCGGGTTTCGTGCAATCGTGCTTCAGTTTGCATGGGGTGCTCCTGCCACGCGATGCCTGGCAGCAGGCGAAATGCGGCAGCGATGCCGCTCACGATCTTGCGCTGCTGGAGCCGGGGGATCTCGCTTTCTTCTCCGATCGCGAGGACCGCCGCGTTACCCACGTCGCTGTGGCGCTCGGCGACTCGCGTCTCGTCCACTTGGCGCTCGGACGCGGCGGTCACGCCATCGAAGACGCCGGCGGTTCGCGCGACACCTATGTGGAAGGCCTGGTAGAGCGCTTCGTCTGCGCGCGAAGGGTGGCGGGACAATAGACATCAGTGATCACTTTGATTCTCAGCTCACCATCCCGCCACTGAGCGTTGCGGGACCCGTTCGCACCTGCAAAGCGACCTGACCGCGCGGGACGTCATCGAGCGCTATCCCCATGGTATAGGCGCCCGCCGTGTCGAGAGGAAGATCGAGCGCGGCGATGAGCGGCATGTCCATCTCGTTGACACCGGTCGGCGGTGAATTGACGTTCAACTCCCCCGTGGACGACCAGAGTTCCTGGCCCGCTGGGTTCTGCCACCGAAGAGTGACGGTGTGGTTTCCCACATCTGCGCGAGTTCCTTTGAGTCTCACCACCAGATGCGCGCGCGGATGGACCGCGGGAAGAGTTGCCACCTGTACCGCATCGAAAACGCCGAGGACGTTGAGCTTTCCCTCTTGCGAGAGATTCGCTGCGTCGGCGAAGAGGGCAAAGGAAACCTGCATCATGAAAATCTAGATTTGGAAGCGGCAAGCGTAAAGAAGAACGGGCGTCGGTGTGGGGTGGCGGGTGTCGGGTACCCTACACCCCACACCCTACTCCCCACACCCGTTCTTCTCACCATCCAGATAGATTTAGAGATGGATTCGGGTCTCGATCGAACTCTAGTTCTTCCCCCGACCCCGACGCAGTCCGCCGCGGCCGGCACGCAGCGATTCGTGCTTTCGGGTACGGACTTTCTGCTGGTGATGTCGAGCCTGATATGGGGCATCAACATCAGCGTTGTGAAATACGGCACGACACTGGTGCAGCCGCTTGCCTACAATGGCGTCCGCGTCACACTCGCAGCGGTCGCCCTTCTTCTGATTGCTTTCTCCTCTCGCGAAGCAGATCTGACGCGGCGGGACGTAGTCACCCTTCTCGGACTGGGGGTTCTGGGCAACGGGCTGTATCAATTATTTTTCATTCAGGGTGTGGCCAGCACGCGCGCTGGGAATGCGGCGCTGGTTCTGGCCGCCACGCCGGCTTTCGTCGCGCTCATAGGACGGATCGTGGGCGTCGAGCGCATCGGCCATCGAGGCGTGGCGGGTATCGCGCTCTCGATAGTCGGCATAGCGCTGGTTGCGTTCAGCTCGGCGGGAGGCGATGGGAGTCAGTCTGGTACGCTCGCTGGAGATCTCATGATTCTGGCAGGCACATTGTGCTGGTCCCTCTTCTCGGTTCTGCTCAAACCACTGGCGGGCCGCGTTGGCACGCTGAGAGTTGCGGCACTGACGATGACCGGTGGCGCGATTCCGCTGCTGCTGTTTTCGCTGCCCGCGATCCTCGCCACAAATTGGCTGGCTGTGCCCTTGGTGGGATGGGGAGCGATCGTGTTCAGCGGCTTGGGCGCTCTTGTTGTTGCGTATCTTTTCTGGTATCGAGGGGTTCGCCTCCTGGGACCCACGCGCACGGCGATGTACGGCAATCTTCAGCCTGTAATTGCGCTTGCGTTCGCTTGGCTCGCCCTCAGTGAGGTTCCTACTATCTGGCAGGTGCTTGGGGCGACGACAATCATCGCCGGAATAGTGCTTACCCGACGTTGAGACTGGTGCTGTTCGATATAGACGGGACGCTCCTTGCAAGTGGTGGCGCAGGCCGCCGAGCTATGGAGGGTGCGCTCTCGGAGGTGTTCGGCGGCGCTGGACCGCGCAGCTACCGATATGACGGGAAAACAGACCCTCAGATCGTTAGAGATCTCATGCTGCTAGCCGGGCATGACGACGGTCATATCGACTCCAATCTGGCATCACTCATGGAGCGATATCTCGCCGGACTGACTCGTGAGGTGATCGGGGGATCCTTCGCGGTGCGCACTCTCCCTGGAGTGCCGGCGTTGCTCGACGCACTAGAGTCACGCGAGGATGTAGTGCTTGGGCTGCTGACTGGCAACCTGGAGCGCGGCGCGGCGATCAAGCTTCGCGCGGCAGGCATCGATCCTGATCGCTTTCGTGTTGGGGCGTACGGATCTGATCATGCCCACCGGCCCGCGCTGCCAGCGATCGCGCAGCGTCGCGCGCGCGAGTTGCTTGGGCTGGATGTGGCTGGAGAGAGAGTCGTGGTTATCGGCGACACGCCGGCAGACATTGAGTGCGGGCGTGATATTGGCGCACGCTCGATAGCTGTGGCTACCGGATACTTCACCATCGAGGAATTGGAGCGACATGCGCCCGCAGCCGTTCTGGCAGATCTGCAGGACACGGATAACGTGATCCGGATCATTCTGGATGCGTGAAGTAGAACTAAAAGCCGTAGTCGGCGACTGGGACGATTTCAAATCACGGCTTCTCAGAAATGGAGCGATTCTGAAGTTCGCAGGTCGCATCGAGGATCGCCGGTACGACACGCCCCAGCGTACGCTTGCAGCCAACGATCAGGTGTTGAGGCTCCGTATCTATCGGACGAAGAACAGCGCCCGCGCTGAGATCGCGTGGAAAGGTCCCACTTCCTACGAGCAAGGCTACAAGATTCGAGATGAGCTTCAGACCGAGGCTTCCGATCCCGATGTCCTGCACGACATGCTGCTCCGGATGGGCTATGTCGTAACCCGCGCTGTGGACCGCGAGATCCAGCAGTACTCGCTCGGTCGCTCGATCGTCCGCCTCGAACGGTTTCCACGGATGGACGACCTGGTGGAGGTGGAGGGTGAACCTGAAGACATCGAGGGCGCCATACAAACCCTCGGCCTCCCACGCGAAGGCTTCACTCCGGACCGGCTGGCGACTTTCGTTGCCCGCTACCAGACGCGCACCGGCGCGCGCGCGGCTCTTTGCGACTCCGAGCTGGACGGGTCGATCGTCTACAGCCTGGAAGATGCCTGAACGTAACCGTCCTTCTGTCAGGCGGGTTACTGTGACGGGGTTCTTTCGCGGTGCCGAGCTCGAGGAAGAAGCCGACCTGGAGCTAATGAGCGATGCCATTGAGATCAGGGGTCAGGGTCTGCCCAGGACTATCCCCTACGCAATGCTCGAAGGCGTCACTGTCAGAAGAGACCGAATCGAGATTGCGGTCGGACCTGGCGATCTTATCTGCGTGTCGGAGGGAAGTGCAGAATCTCTGAGTGACCTGGCGCGCGAGCTGGAGTGGCAATGCTGTGCTCTCCCGGAGGTGACGCGGTCTCTGCGCGGTCTGGGCTCACGGCGCGCGTCGCCGGGAACCGAGCATGATCGCTTCTTCACGCCGTTCCTGGCCGGCCGGCGCAGAGCCGAAGCCGCCGGCGACGTGAGTTCCTTGCTGGCTGCTTTCGATGCCGCAAAGCTGCGAGAGGAGCTAGCGGGCTTCCTCGAGTCATGCGCAAGCGCGCGATATGGTAGGCGAACGCCCGAATGGCGCGCCGCACACGCGGCCCTTTCCGAGTGCGCGATCGATCTCGAGGCCGCGATGAGTGATCTGGACCGCACCGGGCAGGCGCTCCGTTCGAGCAAGGAAATCCGCGACGACGATGCTCGATTCGCAATGTGGAGAATGTGGGGGCGGGCCGTGCGCCGGGTGTTCGAGTCCGCAGATGAGTGCTGGTTCTCCATGCGCGGTGTGCTATCCGAGCGCGCTCCAAAGGCTCCCCCTTGGTGGCGCCGGTGGCTTCGTCTCGGCTCAGCCGCTGTCGTCGCGGTCTTCGCTCCGGTTGTCGCCGGGGCGCAGCATGTCACGGTGAGGGTTGCGGGAGCGAACGCCGACTCGCTTCGTGCGCGCGGCTTTGATGTCGTGTTCTCCGATGCCGGGGGCCCTCTTGTTGTGGCGGATAACGTAGACCGCGCCCGGTTGACGTCTCTGGGTCTGGAGTTCTCGACTGTGTTCGCTCCGAGTGCCGGGATCGCTCAGCGCGTGGCCCGCTACGGACCGACCGCTACCAGCGTTTATCGGCAATTCGATGATCCAGTTCGCGGTATCGGGGCCTTCCTGGATTCACTCAGACAGATAAGCACGATGGTGCATGTCGACACCATTGGCTTTTCGATCGAAGGCAGGCCCCTCATAATTGCGAAGATCGGATCACGCTCGGACAGCCGGACTCGCCCCAACGTTCTTTTCATGGCGACGTATCATGCACGCGAGTGGGCCGCCACCGAAATGGCACTTCGTCTGTTGCGGTACCTCGTCGACCACAACGCCCAGGGGGCATCGCCGGATCCGAGGATCGACTCCCTGGTCACACGAAACGACATATGGATTCTACCTGTCGCCAATCCCGACGGCTACCAGTTTACATTCTCGCAGGATCGCCTATGGCGAAAGAACCGTAGGGCGAACCTGGACGGATCGTTCGGGGTGGACCTGAATCGCAATCACGCGACGCACTGGGGTTTGGACGATGTGGGTTCCTCACCGACACCGGCATCGGAAGTATACAGAGGAACTGCGGCGGAGTCTGAGCCGGAGATCCGGGCCATCGCGGCTTTTCACTCCGCACATCCACCGGTCCTCTCAGTGAGCTATCACACTTTCACTGGATTGATTCTCTATCCGTTGGGCCATGACTACGGCGAGCTCGCGGAGGATCTCGGAGTGTTCAGAGCCCTGGCGGGCACCGATGTGCAACCGTCGGTGCGGGATCGCCTGCCAGGCTCTAATAGAGATCACTATCATCCGGCCCCAGGTTGGAATCTGTACGAAACGAACGGGGAATACACCGACTGGGCATATACTGCGCACGGTGCGATCGCCTTCACTCCCGAGCTGAGCAGCGGCTTTGAGCATGGTACGTACTATGGCTTCGAGTTTCCAGACGATGAGACCAGGCTTCAGACGTTGTTCGCGGACAATCTGCCTTTCGCACTCGATGTTATAGCAGCAGCTGTCGACCCCTTGCGTACGCTGCCCATTGCGACCGGCATCCCGAGCGAGCTCATCGGGCTCGAGTCCATTTTTCCGTCGGTGCGGTTGAGAGTTCCACTCTCTGCCGCGGGCAGAACCACAGTGAGAGCGCCCGAGATCCTGCCGCTGTCGATCAACCCGCAATCCCCGGCCAGATATACCAGGCGACTGGTCGCTACTCCGCCGCGTCGGCCGCTCGAGCTGGCAGTTGAGTCGGATGGTCTAACCAAGCGCTATCAGGTACTCGCTGCGAACGGCGCTGAGCCCGGGGAGCACGACTGGCTCGCGGAAGGGTTCACCCGCGACACTACTCGCGTTGCCGGGAGTTTCGCATGGACCGCAGGGCTGGGCACCCTGAGGTCGCCAGCCATCACGGTTCCCGCCGGCACCGACAGCATCTCGGTTCTCTTCTGGACGCGCTATTTCGGAGATCCGTTCAGTCTCGTCCCGCGTGGAGAGATTCTTTTCACCTCGGACGGTGGCGCCAGCTGGACTGTTGCAGGCTTGGTTTCAGGAGCCGGTCCGGTCTACTACCCGGAACGCCTGGACATCACTGGAGTCGCTGGCAGGACGATTCAGGTGCAATTCAGTGCCGCGTTCGGCGGTGGTGCCTCCGTTGCGTCGTGGTGGGTGGACGAGATTGCTATTGTCGGACATACGGCCGGTCTGGTGCCGGGTCCGGTACCCACGGTGGCGCTGCGTCCGACCTCCAATCCGGTGCGCGGCGATGTGGTCGGCTTCGAATGGCCGTTTGGTCAGGTTCCAGGTTCGATAAGCGTGTTTGACTTCGCTGGCCGTCTGGTATGGCGCCAGGGTGTCAACGCCTGCGGCGTGCCGGGTCCGGGGTGCTCATCACCGGCGCAAACCATCGTCTGGGACATCGCGGAAAGCCGGATCATCAACGGAGCCTATGTGGTGGTGGCGCAAAGTGGCAGCCGCATCTCGCGTCTCACCCTCTTCATCGTTCGGAGTGGAAGTTGATCGTTGGCGTCGGCATAGACCTGGTGGACATTGGACGTGTCGAACGCATGATCGTCCGGTACGGTGACCGCGCCCTGAGAAGACTATTCACGGCGGCGGAAGTGGCCTACGCAACGGCTCGTGCCGAGCCGTATCAGCATCTGGCAGCGCGGGTTGCGGGAAAAGAAGCAGCGTTCAAGGCTCTTTCCGGCACCGAGAGCGCGCGGACAGTAACGTGGCACGAGCTCGAAGTCGCAACTAATCACGATGGCCGGCCGCATCTGGTGTTCCACGGAGCCGCGCAAAGGCGCGCGGACGAGCTCGGTGTCTCGCGTTCGTGGATCACCCTCACCCACAGCGACGGCATGGCGGCAGCGTTCGTAATCCTGGAAGGCCATTAGCATGCCGCACGAATGGAAGCTAGCTTTCACCGAATGTATTTGAGAACGATTATCAACAGCACTGTCGCGTTTCTGGTGGCATTTCTCGCTCCTTACGAATTGCCTGCGCAGGAACATCCGGCTCGGCGACTTTCGAGCATCGTCGGTGTGGCTGTGGAAGAGTACGGTAAGGGAGTCGACGACCGTGGCAGGTTGACTTCTGAGATGGAATACCAGGAGGCGGTGGATTTTCTGCGCGATGCCAGACTGGTCGCCGAGCGTTTGTCGGGCGACCAGGCCGGCTCCGTGAAGGACGCCTTGGATTCGCTGATCGGCGCCGTTTCCGCGCGCCGTCCGCAGAGCGACGTAGCGCGTCTTCACCAGCGATTCGTGGCCGCGCTCGGTACCGAGGGCGCGTTGGAGCTGCCGTCGAAGCCTCTCAGTACGGCCGCTGGGCGTGCCCTATATGACCGCAGCTGCGCCAGCTGTCATGGTGCCAGCGGGCTGGGCGACGGACCAGCTGCGCGCGGAATGGTGCCTGCCCCACCCGCGGTGGGAAGCGCGGCAGCAATGTCAGACGTGACACCTGCCTTGCTGTTCCGAGTCATTTCGGTGGGTATTCCCGGGACTCAAATGCCCGGATGGGCCTCTACACTAAGCGTCCAGGACCGGTGGAACATCGTCGCTTATCTCCACTCGTTGCGCACGACCCAGGCCGGGCTTCTGGAAGGCGAAGGCCTTCTCATCCAACAATGCGCTTCCTGCCACGGCGCCACGGGTTTGGCGGACGGCACTGCAGCGCGGGCGTTGACGCGGCTTCCTCCGGAGATAGGAGCTTTCACCTGGCAGGTGGAGCAGAGCGATGCCGAGATCGCCTTGGCAATTCGAAATGGGATACCTGGGAGCGCTATGCCACCCGCTCGCGATCTCTCGGACGCGGAGCTCGCGAAGATCGTTGCTTACTTGCGCTCCGTCCCTGTACGTCGAGGCGAGATACCTGCGTCCGCAACATCCACGTCTGACACCAGTGGGGCCGCCATTTCGCGTCTGGTGCTTTCTACTCTGGATCAGTCACTGGCCGCGGCACACTCCGGACGGTTGGATGACGCGAGCGATCGCGCGTTCGATGCCTACATCGCGTTTGAGCCTCTGGAATCGTCGGCGAGGGCCCGGAACCCGGGCTTGGTGGCGACGATGGAGCGGCATTTCGCCGAGTTCAAGGCGGCGGTTCGTGCGAACGAGCTGCGTTCAGCTCAGGGATCGCGGGATGCGATCGAGTCTGGACTTCCGGAGATCGTCGCGCTTACCGAGCGTGCATCAGGTACATGGGGAGCTTTTCTGCAGTCCTTCCTGATCATTCTCCGGGAGGGCTTTGAGGCTATCCTCGTACTCGGCGCCATCATCACGTTTCTGATCAAGACGGGCAATCGCGAGCGTTTGAGATCCATATGGCTGGGTGCCGGAATCGCCCTGGCTGCGAGCGCTATAACTGCGGTCGTCCTACAGACGGCGCTCCGCGCGATGCCGGCGACCCGCGAGATCATAGAAGGCATCACCATGCTTGTGGCCGTGGCAGTGCTCTTCTCGGTAAGCTACTGGCTCATCTCCAGAGTGGAGGCTGCCAGGTGGCAGCAATTTATCCGCGACAAGGTGGACGACGCGCTACAGCGTGGCGGTGGGAAGGCTCTCGCCTTCGTGGCGTTCCTGGCGGTGTATCGCGAGGGTGCCGAAACCGCGCTGTTCTACCAGGCGCTGTTCGGTGAAGGCAGGAACGTGATAGTTCCGATAACGTTGGGCATTCTCGTGGGCTTCGTTGCACTGGCGGTCATCTTCACGCTGTTCTACCGCTTCGGAGTGCGCATTCCATTGCGTCCCTTTTTCGCAGCCACGAGCGTGCTTCTTTACTACATGGCCTTCGTCTTTATGGGCAAGGGTATTCGGGAGTTGCAGGAAGGGAACGTTATTTCGATCACCATGATTCCCGGGTTCCCCCAATCCGATGCGCTCGGCATCTACGCGACGGTGGAGACGTTGAGCGCGCAACTCCTGTTGGTGCTTCTCTTCGGCTTTGCGCTGCTGAAGACGTTCTGGCCCAGGCGGGCGGTAACCCTTCCCACTGTGCCGCCGCCGCCCGTGACGCCGGCAGGAGGTGATAACGCAGCGAGGATCACTGCTCTACAGGACGCTCTGGCGAGGTTCGATGAGCGTCTCTCATCCATGGAACGAGGCGCAACGGTCGATGCAGCGTCGATCGTTGGAGAGAAGCATGAGGAACGCGAATGACATCAGAAACCATCGCCCTCTTCGCACTTCCATGGGGGCCGGTCGTAATTTTCTTCGCACGAATTGTGGACGTGACACTGGACACCATGCGCGTGCTTCTAGCTGTTCGGGGCAGACGCACTATCGCGGGAATCTTGGGGTTCTTTCAGGCACTCATCTGGCTTGTGGTTGTGGGCAGCGCGTTGAGGCATCTGGATAGCTGGTGGCACATAATCGGGTACGCAGCCGGCTTCGGCACCGGAACGATGGTTGGGATTACCATCGAGCGAGCGGTAGCGTATGGGCTCTCGACAGTTCGGATAGTTTCGCAGCACGCAGGTGTCGAGATTGCCGAGCTGCTTCGGGAAAAAGGCTACGGCGTTACCGAGATGGTGGGGCAGGGTCGTGACGGGCGCGTGGAGATCATCAATTCCGTCGTGCAGCGGCAGGACCTCGGGAATGTGATGGCTGTTGTGGACCAGTATGACCGCGACGCCTTCGTGACCGCGGAAGAACCGCAGGTATTGCGCGGTGGATCAGTGGGCGGGCGCAAGGGGTTTAGGCTCCCCCGGCTCCTGGAGAAGCTCGGGCGCCAGCGTGTTTGAGGGTCTGGAGTCGTGAGTCGGGAGTCGGAGTGAGGATTACGGAGTCGCGTCAGAGTAAGCACGCTATCTCCGCCGTTAAGCTGTTCCTCGACTCCCGACTCCCGACTCCCGACTCCCGACCCTCGACCCCCGACTCCCGATTCCCGATTCCCGAGTCTTCACCATCCACACAACGCCCGCGATCGTGAAGATCACCGCCAACAATTGCGCCGCCGTCAGCACGCCGAAAAAGCGATCGTCCTTGGCACGCAGGAATTCCACCACGAAGCGCTCGACGCCGGCGAGAACCATGTAGAGGCCGAACAGCCAGCCTTCCGCGTGCTTGTGGTCTCGCAACCGCCACAACACGGCGAACATGACGAGGCCAAGCGCTACCTCGAGCAACTGGGTTGGGTACACGGACAACACATCATTGGGAGCAACGCCGGCAGGGATTGCGACGCCGAACTGCTCCTTCATGTTGAGAGCGGTGGAAGGCGGGGCCCCGTCAGGGAAGCTCACAGCCAGCAACGAATTCCATGGCCGGCCGTAGTCATCGCCCACGGCCCAACATCCGGTTCTTCCAACGGCGTACGCAGCGCCCATGGAGATGCCGGTAACGTCCGCTACCCGCATCACCGACAGCTTTTTCCACCTGATGATGGCTAGCACGGAGATGATACCGCCCATCAAGCCGCCCCAGAAAACGAACCCACCGCGACTGAAAAAGGCGCTCGCGTCTCGGGTGAGTATCACGTAGTAGATCTTGGCTCCGACAAGGCCGCCAACCACTGCGGCGAAAACCAGGTCGCCCATATACGATGAGTCGTGACCCCGGCGTTCCAGCTCGCGCTGCGAGATGATCTGTGCGATGACGAAGGATAGAAGAACCGCGAGGCCGAATCCCGTGATCTCGAGCGGACCAAGCGAGTACGAAAAGGGTTGATGAACGGTCATGAGGCGAGAAGCCCGGGAATTGGTAGTGTCGCGTAGGCGTTCAGATCGAGCGACGAGCGCTCTCCTTTCTCCAGGTGATAGAGACCGGCGCGCGCAATCATTGCGGCATTGTCGGTGGCAAGCCGGGGGCTTGGGGCGTAGAGTTTCGCGCCGGCAGCCGCCAGGGTCCGGGCCATTGCTTCCTGGAGCGTTCTATTGCAGGCAACGCCGCCTCCCAGCACCACGCGTTCACGGGCATACAGGCGAACGGCTCGGAGCGTCTTCTCCACCAGCGCGGCAATGAGCGAGTCCTGAAATGCACGGGAAAGATGAGGTCGCTCGGAGTCCAGATCCACCCCTCGAGTCGCCCTCAAGACTGCGGTCTTGAGGCCACTAAACGAAAGGTCGAAATAATCCGGATCGCTGCTGTGGGTGCCGCGGATCATCGGTGGTGTAAACCGATAGCGCGTCGGGTCGCCATCTCTGGCGATGCGCTCGATGTGCGGTCCGCCGGGGTAGGGAAGGCCGAGCAGCTTCGCAACCTTATCGAATGCCTCTCCTGCAGCATCGTCACGAGTGGCGCCGAGCAGACGGTAGCGTCCCCAATGCTCCACATCGATCAGCAGCGTGTGCCCCCCGGATATCAGCAGCGCGGTGAATGGTGGAATCGCCTCGGGATGTTCCAGAACCGTTCCAAAAAGATGAGCTTCCATATGATGGACGCCTATGAACGGAACGTCTCGAGAAAAGGAGAGGGCCTTACCGTAGCTCAGGCCGACGAGAAGGGCGCCGACGAGTCCGGGGGCGTACGTCACGGCTACCGCCTCGATCGCATCGAGCGACACCTCGGCGTCATGGATCGCTCTCTGCACGACGGGGGCGATTACAGCCAGGTGGGCGCGCGAAGCGATCTCCGGCACTACGCCACCAAAGACTCGATGAACGTCCTGCGACAGAATAACCAGCGATCGTTGGGCGACTGCCTCGCCGGCCCCCTCGAGTACTGCAGCCGACGTCTCGTCACAGGATGTCTCGATGCCAAGGATGACCATCAAGGAGATAGACCGCGCGTTCTAGCGACGAGCCAGAGCAGCAGCGCGAATAGCACCGCTGCCCCCTTCAACAGGAGACGCTCCGTGAACGCGGCGAGAATCTTATGCTGCCACGCCGCGCGTTGACCTGGCTGGGGCGGCTGAGACGGTTTTTTCTCGATCATTCACTCATTCGGAAAGAAGTTGTGCGATCAGCGCGCGGTTCGCGACGGAGTTCCAGTCCGAGGCCCCGATCACTTTCTTGCGAATCGTTCCATCCTTGCCAATGATGAACGTCTCCGGGACGCCAGTAGTCTGGAATTGTCTCCGGATTGAGCCTGGCGCATCGTGGAGTATCTCGAACGTCAGTCCAAACTCCTTCACGAACTCTCGGATCCGTTGTTCCTGCCCAGGGTCGTCTATGCTGACCGCCACCACCTTGAGACCACGCGGGGCGAACTCCGCGTGCAGATATTGCATGCTCGGCATCTCCACGCGACATGGAAGGCACCAGGTCGCCCAGATGTTGAGCATCACGACCTGGCCTTTGTAATCGGCCATCGTTCTTACGATCGGCGATTCGTCGATCGTGGCGGCGCTGAATTCCGGTGCCGCAGTGCCCACCGTTACCGGGAATATCTCATCGCCCAGGAAACGCGTGGCGGCTATCAGCCCACCGGCGAGTGTTGCGACAATCGCCGCCACCAGCATCCACTGCTGCTTTACCGTCATGCCGTCTCCATGCAGCACGTGCGGAGAGCGGCGATCTCCGTGCCTGGATCGTCCGTTCCAAAAACGGCGTTTCCTGCCACAAAGACATCGGCACCAGCGCGCCAGGCGTCGCGAATCGTCTCACGATTGATGCCTCCGTCCACTTCCAACACGGCCCGGCAACCCGGCGAGTCAAGCAGCTTGCGTGCGCGCCTGATCTTGTCGAGTGACGCGGGGATGAATTTCTGCGCGCTGAAACCGGGATTCACAGTCATGATAAGCAGGAGATCGAGGACGCCGCATACCTCGCGCACAACATCCAGAGGGGTCGAAGGGTTGAGCGCGGCACCTGCCAGGCATCCGACCTCGCGTATAGTGCAGAGCTGGCGGTGCAGATGCGGTGAAACCTCGGGATGGATTGTGAGCAGGTTCGCCCCCGCTTTGGCGAAATCCTGGAAGTATTGCTCCGGTTCCAACACCATGAGATGCACGTCTATCGGAAGCCGAGTGCACGCTCGCACCGTTTCGATCACTTTCGTTCCAAACGTGAGGTTGGGCACGAAGCGTCCGTCCATCACATCCACGTGTATCCAATCCGCGCCGCCAGACTCCACCGCGGCTATCTCGTCAGCGAGCCTGGCGAAATCAGCGCTCAGGATGGATGCTGCTATCCGAACAGCCTCAACCCGAGCCATCACGGCGACCTGCCGGACACCATGAGACTCACCGCCGTACCGGCCGCGACCGTACGATTTCCGGCAGGCGTTTGAGCCACGACGAAATCAGGCGGCGAGAAGCTGAGCGAATCTATCGTCACCTGACCCACGATGAGTCCCACCTGCATGAGAAGGTTGCGCGCCCGCGCGTAGTTCTGGCCTACCACGTCCGGAACCTGCACTGTTGACGGTCCGGAACTGACAATCAAGTCTATGGCGGACGGAACGGGAACTCGAGTCCCAACTGAGGGTCTGCTTCCCAGAACCTGGCCGCGTGGTGCCGAGCTTTCCTGCTCGCTGACTTCACTCACGTCGAACCCCGCGTTTTCGATAGCAAGCTCCGCCTGCGATCGTGTCAACCCTGTCACGCCAGGCACCTCACCAGTGCGCTGGCCAAGACTCACGTCCAGCGTTATCTCGGTACGCGCAGGCTCCACGGAACCTGGAACCGGGTTCTGTCCAAGCACGGTACCGCTGGGTGCGCTGGCATGATAGCGCGACTCGCCACTCATGGCGACGAAACCCGCATCAGCAAGCCGAGTGGCGGCCTCCTCGAAAGCCAGCCCGACGATGTTGGGCACCTTCGAGTCCGTCGGGATGAGCTTGGCGGGGAAAACGAAAACCGCCACGAAGGCGTAAGCGGCAAGGAACCCAACGATTGCCGTGACCAGATAAGGGATAGTGCGCCGCGCCATTCCCCGCCAGCTCAAGCTCGCGACCTCCGCAAGCGTGCGGCGAATGCGCCATCGATGCCGTGGCGCTGCGGTAAAACGCGCAGCAGCCCAACGTCAAGCACGCTTTCGTGCACGGCACCGCTCGGGGGCGGCTCCAACTCCCACCCGGCGTTCTCGCCGAGAAAGCGCTCGATCTGGACGTCGTTCTCCTCGGGCTCCAGCGAACAGGTGCTGTAGACGAGCAATCCGCCGGGCTTCACGATTTCCGCCGCCG
The DNA here is from genome assembly GCA_046261975.1 of Gemmatimonadaceae bacterium. Taxonomy (GTDB): domain Bacteria; phylum Gemmatimonadota; class Gemmatimonadetes; order Gemmatimonadales; family Gemmatimonadaceae; genus JBHENQ01. The sequence continues at coordinate 15,769 of JBHENQ010000035.1, forward strand.
CGCGGAGAATACTGCTCTGCAGCGCAGCCGTGACCGCGAGATCGGAAACCTTGAGTCGCCAGCGCGCATCAGGATGCCGACGGAACGTGCCCGTTCCGGTGCACGGGGCGTCCACGAGGACCATATCCACCGCTTTGATTGGCGGCTGTCGTGCGTCCGCGACGAGCACCAGAGGCGACGCCACATCCACCCGACCGATATTGGAGCGCAACCGTGTCATTCGCGCAATGGACCGGTCCGCGGCGAAAACCACACCCGCAGTTCGGGCGAGCTCAAGCGATTTTCCGCCCGGTGCGGCGCAGAGGTCCGCCACCGTCGCCCCTGCGGGCACGGACGCGTACATGGTCACGAGAGTAGAGCCCGGGTCCTGCACGTAGAAAAGCCCTTGGTTGTAGGGGCCCCACTCTGAGAGTGAGACGGGTGTCGTGATCTGTATGCTTTCAGCCGCCAGCGGAACGCTCGCAACACCTATCCCGGCCGACTCCAGCTTCGCTTCCAGTTGCTCGCGGACAATTCCGAACGGCCTCAAAACTGTAGGCGCCTCGATGTTGTTAGACTCGAGCAATCGGGTGGCTTCCTCGGCGCCAAATTGCGCAACCCAGCGTGCGACGAGCCAACCCGGATGCGAGTGCGCCAGCGCAAGCGCCTCTATCGGGTCGCCCGGCGCGGCGACGTTCACATCATCGCGCTCCCGATCCAGGCGCCTCAGCACGGCATTCGCCAACCCTCCCGCACCCACGCCGTGACGTTCCTTGGCAAGCTCAACAGTCTGCGCGATGGCTGCGTAGGCCGGCACGCTACCCATGAAAAGGAGCTGATATGCGCCAAGGCGGAGCAGGTCCACCAGATCTGATTCCAGACGTGCCAGCCCGCCGCGTACGCGCTCTTCAAGCACGGAATCCAGCCAGCTCCGCCGTCGGAGCATCCCGTACACGAGCTCCTGAGTCCATCTCCGGTCGCGCGCGTCGATACGGCCAGCGTGCCTCTCGAAAGAGGAATCGAGAAGAGCCCCGGTTCGGAGATCGGCGAGAATGTCCGTAGCCACGCGCCGTGATTCGGTGATGGCGCTGGCACGGGCGGCAGAGGGCGGCCGCCGTGCCTGATGCATCGACACCATCACCCGACCATTCCGCCGGCTGGCGAAGAAGGAACGGCCACTTCCCGCTTCGCCATCCTCCCAGCCAGGTACGCCAGGCGCCCTGCCTCAACCGCAAGCTTCATCGCTCGGGCCATCCTGACGGGATCTGCCGCGGCTGCGAGCGCGGTGTTCATGAGAATTCCATCGACCCCTTGTTCCATCGTGATGCATGCATCCGACGCGGTACCAACTCCGGCATCAACGATCACCGGCACGCCCAGGCGATGCTTGATCATCCGGATGGAGAACGGATTCAGCAGACCCAGTCCCGACCCGATGGGAGACGCCAGCGGCATGACTGCCACCGCACCGGCCTCCTCCAGTTTGAGGGCTGTGATCAAATCGTCGTTGGTGTAGGCCATCACCTTGAAGCCTTCGGCAGAGAGCACTCTCGTCGCCTCGATCAGGCCTGCGCTATCCGGTAGAAGGGTCTCCTGGTCCCCAATGACCTCCAGCTTGACCCACTCGTTGAATCCTGCGGCGCGTGCGAGACGGGCGTAGCGGATGGCATCGTCCGCGGAGTAACAACCGGCGGTGTTCGCGAGCAGAAAAAAACGCGAGGCTTCAAGATGATACAGTACGCCCTCCTCTCGCGTACGATCCAGGTTTACGCGTCTGACGGCGACGGTCACTATCTCGGCACCGGACTCTTCGATCGCGCGGACCATCTTATCATTCGAGGCGTACTTCCCGGTCCCTACCATCAGCCGAGAGCGGAACTCACGGCCCGCTATCGAGAGCGCCGTATCATGCGCGGCGGCGGCGATGGTGGTCATCTCAGCCTCCGCCCACGAAATGGACGATCTCTATGGTGTCTCCGGGAAGGAGGCTCAGCGAGTCGTACGCAGACCGGTCGCGCAGGATAACCCGGTTGTGCTCCACCACTATCATGCGGGGGTCCAGCTCCAACGCCCGAAGTAGGTCTCCCACAGAGGAGCCTGGTGTTACGGACCGATCCTCGCCGTTGACGACGATGAGGCTAGCGCTACATACCGCTTCCGTCATACGCTGAAAGATACTCGGTGGCGGCACGTTCGGCATCGTCCGCGTCCCAGATGCCACGGATCGCGGCGACGCCGTGGACGCCCGCGGCGCGAAGAATACGAGCATGCTCTGGTTTGATGCCGCCTATCGCTATGCACGGGAGTTTGGTCGCGTGACTGATTTCTTCCAGCAGCGCCATGCCGCGGCCAGGCGCGCCGGGATGACTGGGAGTTTCAAAAACGTTCCCCGCCACCAGCCACATCGCCCCCTCCTCCGCGGCTGCGAGCGCCTCATTGAGCGCGTGCACGCTGGCGCCGACAGCAAGCTGTGGCGCCGCGATACGGGCGTCCGCAACACCAATCGAGCGAGACGTGAGCTGCACAGCTCGTGCGCCCGCTGCTGCTGCGATGTCCACCCGGTCGTTCACGGCCAGCCAGCATCCGGTGGTGTCCTGGAGGGGCGCCAGCGCTACGGCGATCTCGTGGAGCCGCGCGGCGCTGAGGGTGCTGGTACGAAGGTGAACTGCCCCTGCCTTTCCGAGAACGTGCATTATCGTCCATGCTCTGGCAACGAAACCGGGCCGCGTCAGTATGCGGTCGTCCGTAACGGCGTGCACGGTCGGAACGGGGGACAAATGGTAAGCGCTCGCTACCATGGCACTAGTCCACTAATCGCCGAACCGGTCGCCCACTCGCACGCCGTGACCCCTCGCCCAGTCCTGGACGCTGGTTCTCCGCTTGCCGGAAGGCTGCACGTCGGAAACACGTACGGCGCCGTCGCCGCAGGCGATGAGCATGCCGCTCCCATCTATGCTGAGCACCTCGCCGACTTTGCGTGAAGGTCCTCCATTTGTACCGGTGTCGTCGGTTGCAGCGGCGCCGAACATCTTTACGTCCTTTCCATTGAGAGAGCTGTAAGCCCCTGGCCGCGGATCGTAGGCACGGATGAAGCGCGCGATTGTCCCCGCCTCATCCAGCCAATTGACGCGCGTCATCCCGCGGTCAATGAGAGTCGTGAAAGTAGCAGCCGTTTCGTCCTGAGGCCTTTCGGCTGCCTTCCCAAGCTCCAGCAGAGTTAGTGTCTCGACGAGGGCAAGCGCGCCCAACTCCGACAGCCTCAGCTCGAGCTCGCCTGCGGTTTCGTCCTCCGCTATCGGAGTCCGTGCCTGAAAAATGATCGGGCCGGCGTCGAGCCGCGCGACCATGCGCATCACGGTCACACCCGTCTCGATGAACCCCTCTCGAATCGCCGTCTGGATGGGTGACGCGCCACGAAGTTTGGGGAGCAGCGACGCGTGCACGTTAACGGTGCCCCTCCTGGGAATGTCGATGATCTCCTGCGAGAGGATTTTGCCGTACGAGATCACAACGGAGATGTCCGGCTCCAGAGCGCGAATGGCTGTGCAAAACTCGGAGTCGCGCAGCTTCTCCGGCTGGAATACCGGCAACTTCTCGGCGAGTGCTACCTCCTTTACCGCGGGTGGAACGAGCGTCGAGCGCGAACGCCCTACGGGTCTGTCTGGCTGTGTTACCACGCCCGCCAGATCGAAGCCTTCACCAATGAGAGCTCGCAACGACGGAATTCCGAACAGCGACGTTCCCCAGAACAGGACGCGCAATCAGAGTTCCTCGCTACGGTGGTGATGGCTCGCCACATCCATGGGAGACACGCTCCGCTTGAGCGATCGATTCCCGTCGCGCGACTTCTCCCATTTCGAGATCGCCGCCCGGCGCTTGAACAGACTCAGATAATCGATGAACAGCTTGCCGTGCAGGTGATCAATCTCGTGCTGCAGGCAGCGCGCGAGCAGGTCCGACGCTTCCAGCTCGAACGCTTTGCCGTTCCGATCGAGTGCGTGCACTACCACTCGCAGGGCACGGTCAACATCGCCGTAGATGTCCGGAATGGAAAGGCATCCTTCCTCGGCCCGATGCTTCCCCTCGGTGAGAACTATTTCCGGGTTCATGATCACAAACGGCCTCTCATCCGCGTTCACAACCGCAAGTCGTTCGAGACGTCCAACCTGCGGTGCTGCGAGTCCGATCCCCTTGGCCGCATACATTGTCTCGAACATGTTATCCATGAGCGTGCGCAGCTCATCCGTCACTGCCGTTACCGGCTTTGTTTCCTGGCGCAGGATGGGCGCGCCCAGCAGATATATATCGAGCAAACTCACGTACTCGAGCCTGCGTCCGCGCCGGCGCCGCGGCTGATGATGCGGGCAACTCTCCCGCGCTCCATCACGAAGCGGGAGTCGCCAGATTTTACCGTCACGCGGTCCTCGGCGGAGCGTACAGGCTGGCCATCCTTGAGTGATTCCTTGATGTGCACCACCTCGCCGACGATGCCGCCTGCCGTGACGATCTCGTCGCCCTTCTTTAGCGTGTTGAGCAGCTCCTCCTGAGCGCGGCGTTGCTTCTGCTGTGGGCGGATGAGGATGAGGTAAAAGATGGCGAAGATCGCACCGTACATGAATAACTGCGGAACGATCGAGCCCGATGCGCCTTCAGAGGGCGTGAGTAGCAGAGCGAGTGAGAGATTCATCGTGTTGGTGTGGTGCGAGTGTGATAACGCTCGAGCCAGTCCCGGCTCCAGCCGTCGAACGTCCCACCACGGATCGCGTCACGAGCGTTCCGCATGAGGGCAACCAGATAATGTACATTATGCAGCGAAAGTAGCCGCAGTCCCAGTACCTCCTGAGCCACGAACAGGTGCCGGATGTACGCGCGGCTGAATCGTGTGCACGTCGGGCAGTCGCAGTTCTCGTCGAGTGGCCGGGGATCGCTCCGCAGCTCGGCGCGGCGTACGTTGACGCGGCCATCGCTCGTGAACGCCGTGCCGGTGCGGCCCATCCGCGTTGCAGCTACGCAATCGAAGAGATCCACTCCGCGTCGCACCGCCTCGATTAGATCCTGGGGAAATCCCACTCCCATTAGATAACGTGGCCGTTCGCGCGGAAGCGTCGAGGCGGTGACCTCGAGCGTGGAATACATCAGGCGCTTGGGCTCGCCGACTGATAGCCCGCCGATCCCATATCCGTCCCAATCACCCAACGCGGCAATCGCGGCTGCGGCTTCCCGCCGCAACTCCGTATGGACCCCACCCTGCAGCACCGGAAACAGCGTTTGCGGAGGACGATCCGGAAACTCCTGGATGGATGACTCGAAAGCCGTCCTGCATCGGACGAGCCAGCGTACGCTTCGCTCGCTGGCCTGGCGGGCGGTCTCCGCGTCAGACTGGCCGGGGATGACGTGGTCGAACTGCATCATGACGTCGCCGCCAAGGGCACGCTGTATCCCCACCACGGATTCCGGCGTGAAGTGCCTTAGCGAGCCGTCTATGTGACTTCGAAACGCCACACCGTCCTCGGTCACGGTTCGCAGCGTTTCCAGTGAGAAAACCTGGAACCCACCGGAATCGGTGAGGATGGGACCATCCCAGGCCATGAAGCGGTGCAGTCCGCCAAGCTCGGCGATGAGCCGGTCTCCCGGGCGCAGATGAAGGTGGTAGGCGTTGGCAAGAATCATTCTGGCGCCCGCGTCGCGCAGCTCGGCAGGATCGAGAGTCTTCACCGTACCCTGTGTGCCAACCGGCATGAACGCCGGAGTCTCGACGGGGCCGTGCGGTGTTGAAAAAACGCCGGCGCGTGCTGCGCCGGCGGTCGCACTAACTGTGAACTTGAAGGGCAGCGTCACCTACTCTTGCCTAGCTCCACTGACGTGACCGCAGCCGTTGGCGAGCACGAGTAACCGACGCTAAGATCGCCCTGAAGCGGTCCCACGTCATTTCCCGCCGGTGGACTCGGTGGATCGAGCTTCAGCTGCGCCGCGAGAGCTCCGAAGATCTCGTCCATTCGCCGATCGCCGGATGAGCGGTCCACGCGTGCTCGAATTACTTCACCGCTCGCTTCCAGATCAACCACGAGCTCAGCGACCGCGAAAGCCGATTGCCTGTCTCCAAGAAGCCGCGGACATTCCACCCGCAGCATCGCGTCCGCCTGATCGCGCATCTGGTTGGTTGTGAGGCGAGGCATAGCGGTGTTCGGCACGTAATACTGTGTGGTCGAGGTTATGCACGCGGCGGCAAACGCGACCGCCAACGCGCTAGATGATCGCCATAGCGTCGCCGTAGGAGTAAAAACGGTAGTCGGCATCTATCGCTTCCTTGTAAGCACGCATGGTCAGGTCATACCCCGCGAACGCGGCAACGAGCATGACCAGGGTTGAGCGGGGAAGATGGAAATTGGTGATGAGTTTGTCTACAGCCCGCAAGCGGTAGGGCGGGCGGATGAATAGACTCGTTTCTCCTCCGGCGGCGTCGAACACGCCTGTTTCATCGACCGCGCTCTCCAATGTGCGCGCACTCGTCGTACCTACGGCCCAGATGCTCTTGCCAGTCGCTCTGGTCTCGTTCAGTGCCGCCGCCGCGCGCGGCGTGACCTCAAACCACTCCTCGTGCATCACATGCTGCGCGGGATCGTCAGTCTCTACCGGCTTGAACGTGCCGGCGCCGACATGCAGTGTCACGTCGACCCGTCGCGCGCCGTGAGCTTCCAGCGACGCCAGAAGCTCGGGTGTGAAATGAAGTCCGGCGGTAGGAGCGGCTGCGGAGCCGGTCTCGCGGGCATATACTGTCTGGTACCGCTCTTCATCGGCGGGAGAATCCATGCGCGTAATGTACGGAGGAAGAGGAACATGGCCGTGCCGCTCGATTGCCTCGGCGATGGGCCCCTCCGCCGTAAGACGCACGACTCGTGTTCGGCGATCACTCATCGTGAGTACCTCAGCCTGAAATCCGGGCGCGATGTCCACGATTCGTCCGGGGTGGAGCTTCCCACCTGGACTCACCATAGCCTCGTAACAGCCGCCGCCCAGATCTCGGAGCAGTAGTATCTCCGCCGGTGCACCAGAGCGTCGCTTTCCCAGAAGCCGCGCACGGAAGACGCGAGTCGTGTTCAGCACCAGCGCGTCGCTGGGCTGAACGAACTCGGTTAGATCGGCAAAGAAGCGATGCGTTATTCGCCCAGTCGTACGGTCCACAACCATGAGCTTGCTGGCGTCGCGGCGTTGAAGCGGTACCTGGGCAATACGATCTGGCGGAATGACGAACTCGTAATCGGTCGTCCGGCTACCGGGATTGGTCACGCCGGACTGATCACTCCAGAATCCTCACCCTGCGGGTTTTGGACATCGTGAGACCTGAAACCAGATCAGTGATCCGAACCTCGAGGTCGTAGCGCCCAGCCGGTACCGAGCTCACGTCAAGAGTCACGTAATCCAATGATGCGGCGCGCTCACTCACCTGGCGGGCGAACGAGAGCGTTATGGCCTGGCTGTTTCTGGCTTTCACCTGGGCGGACCCGCCGGTTCCACCGAGGACTTTCGCGACGGCGCTCGCGATCCTCGATCTGTCAGCACGCGAGAGGGAAATGTCCACGCGGTAGTCGTGACCAGTGGTTGTGGAGGCCAGAGCGTACGTCTCCCATAGAAGAGCGAACGAGCTACTCCGCCGAACGCGGCCTACGCTCGGTGTTATTACCATATCCGTCCACCGTTCTGGCTCACTCGCGCGGGGTATCACTCGGTCGGCAACGAGCACATCGCTCATGCCAAACCCTCGGTAACCCGACACGCGCAGCGTATCCGCGAAGCGCGCGGCGTGCTCCGCGTCAGGCTGAAGCGCCTCCACACGCAAGCCCACCAGGCCGGGCGCCAACCGGTAACGCCACGCGCGGTTCTGAACACCGTCCTCCGCAACCTGCTGGCGGCCCAAGCTCTGCCGCGATGAATCGCGCACCAGAATGCGGGCTCTGTCGTCGAACAGAATGAATGCTACATCCAGCGGCGCAGACACGAGGTCGATATCCCTGCCCAGCTTGGAAACAGGTATCTGTGCATAAACGACTACGTCAGACGAGTCACCCGGACCACGGAACCGGCTCGCCTGCGTAGGAATGGAGTCGAACCGGACGATCGCCAGATTGCGCCACAGCGCTGGCGATCGCTCGCGCACGCGCTCTGCGTAGTCCATGTACGCCATGCTCAACGATGCGCTTCCGTAGGTGGGTGGCGACTTGAATACGAAATGGAGGCTTTGCCGCGGGTAGTACCACAGAATGAGGCCAAAGCCGGGAAGGTCGTTGGCATCTGCGGGGCTGAAGGATGCCACGATATCGGGCGGACCGTACCTTACCCAGATCTGACCCCTGTCGGTGTCGGCTCCTAGTAGATCCAGATCGTCGTTCGACCATCGGAGCTCGGCGTACGTGATCCGCGAAAGGAATTCGTTTCGAATCTCATTGGCTCTGGTGAGCATCAATGGGTCGGCGGTTTTCCAGAAGACGCTGTCCAGCACCAGCCTCCGTCCGCGAGGAAGGTCTGCATAGGACGCGGAGTCCGCCGGACGCAGAATTCTCGAGACATCCTCGTAGCGGTCTCTCTGGCGCACGGGCATTAATACAAGGGCTGTATCGAAGGCCGCGCTCGCGGCGTCCATGGCGCGCAGCCTATGGCTTGCGAGTCCCAACACTAGCCAGGCGGAGGCATCCCACGGCGCGCCTGCGATCCTCGTTTGTGCCTCGCTACGCAGGATGTCCCATTGCGCCTGCTGAGCAAGCGCCATGTAACTGTGTCTTCGAGCACGTGCGTTTGTCGGGTCCGTGCGAACAGCCGCGCGAAAGAGATCCATTGCGGCGGCAAGGGACGCCTCGCCCGCTGGTGGTTTCAACTCGTATGTGTGCTGCTCCAGAAACCGCTCCAGAGCGTCGTATTCGCTCAGAAATTGCTCGGCAGTCACGAGTGATATCTGTCTGATCCCTCGGCGATCGACCACCGCCTCGAACCGGCGCCACTCCACCATGCCCGCTTCGTCCTGGGCGTCTGAGAGGAGCGCGCTGTCGCCCGCGCTTCGCGCTGCCTGGAGAGCGTCCGCGACATGACCCGGAGCCTGGATACGCAGGGTGGGAAGCTCATTCCAGAGAAAATGACGCGCGAGGTCAAGCGCGTATCGGGCGCTGTCTGGCGCGCGGAAGCGAGCCAGTCTGAGGGACGAATCAGCGATATCCCGCAGCGCGATTTCCCGCGGACTCATTAGAAAACCCAGACCGCGCATACCGCGGACCATCTTCCATGCGAGCATCCCTCTGCGGTGCCACGCCTGGGCGTTCCGTGGCTCGGCGCGCACGACGGTGTCCAGCACCGCTAGCGCGGCGGCCGAATCTCCCTCTGCTGCCAGCGAATCAGCGAGCAGGATTCGAGACGGCTGGGTAGTCGCGGGTTTGGGACAGGCTGCGCCCAGAAATCCGACGGTCAGTAAGCAGAAGAGCGCCGACCGCGAATTCATGGTGCGACCACGAGCTCCCGTGTGCGGTCGGTCGCCCTGTCCGTGACGAGGTCGGTTATCTGAACGGTCAGACGATAACGACCGGCCGGCGCGCTACCTAATTCGAGTGTTACATCGTCAGTCACTATCGCGCGTGCATCCCGCTGCCGATTGTAGGACAGTGCGACACGATTATCGCCTCTCGCCGAAAGTCCAATCACATCAGCCACGCCGCCGACGATCCGCGCGACGAAGTTTTCAGGCCGCTCAACCTCAATTACCGTAAGCACGATTTCCACCTTGTAATTGACGGTGCCCTCCCTGGCTTGCAGTTCGTATGTCTCCCACATGAGACCAAACGATTGGCGTTGCGCGAGCAAACCGGCACTCGGCGTGATGACGTAATCCGTCCAGCGTGCGGGCGCGCTGTCTCTCGGCATTATGTGTTTAGCCACCACGACGTCACTCATCCCAAAGCCGCGTTCCGTACCAATTCTTATTACGCCCGAAGCTCTGGCGCCGCGACCGGCATCCGGCTGCCACGCCTCCACGCGATAGCCTAGTTCACTGGCGGCGAAGCGGTGTCTCCAGGCACGCAGCTCCGCGGCATCGGGTTGCTCGAACCGAACTGTCTGACTTGCGGAGTCGCGAGCAATGCGGCGGGCACGAGCGTCAAATGCGGTGAACGCGACGTCCACGACCCCAGAACTGATATCCGTCTTGCCCACCATTTTTCTGATTGGGACATCGGCGTAAACCGCGAGGTCAGCTGAATCAGCGCCCGCTCGGAATCGTGCAAGTTGCACGTGGATGGTATCCATCTGAGCCGAGATCGGTACGTTGGTCCACGTCACCGGAGCGGCTCGGCGCGCCTCGCGCGCCATCTCCTCATAGTTACCAACAAAGCTCGCCACGCCGTAGCTGGGCGGCGCTCGAAACATGAAATGCAGGTTCAACGCGGGATAATACCAGAGAATGGTTCCGAAGCCTGCGCCTTCGGACGCATCGCAGTCAGCGTGGGTTTCAGACGCTCCGCTACAGCTGCGACCCCCTTTCACTGCCGGCGCGAACGACGCGATCACCGGCGGCGGCCCGTACCTGATCCATATCTGGCCACGGTCGGTATCGGCACCGCGCAGATCCAGGTCGTCGGATGTCCAACGCATTTCTGCGAAGGCGACCCGCGTCAGGAACTCCAGCCGGTGTTCGTTCGCGTTTGTGAGCCAGAGCGGATCCGAAACCGCCCAGTAAACGCGCTCGAGCTCGGCGCGCTCTGCTGCGTTCATGTTGGCATACCCGGAGGAGTCGGCGGCACGCAGAACGCGCGAAATATTGATGTAACGGCCGGAATCGCGTGGCGTCAGGAATGCCAGTGCACTGTCGAACGCAGCGGTGGCTTCGTTGTCCAGACCAAGCCTGTGCGCGGCCACACCGCGTGCCAGCCACGCCTTCGGATCAAAGGGTGATGATTGGAGTCGATAGTCCGCGGCGCTTCGCAATTCTTCCCAACGCTCCGCTTCCGCCAGAGTCATGAAGGTGTGGCGTAATGCACGTTCGTTGTTCGGATTGGCCCGGAGCGCTGTCGAGAAGAAAACGCTGGCCTTGTCGTAATCGGCCTGACCCGGCCGGCCTGGAAGCTTGGTCGTGAAGTTCTCGAGGAAGTTGCTGGCTCCCTGACTCGACGTCGCCAGTTGATCCAAGTGCGCGACGTCCATTCCGCGGAGCAACCGCCGGTTCGCCATCGCTTCATAGCGCCGCCAGTGCACCATGCCGAGCTCATCCGCTACTTCCGCTATGAGGACTGAGTCGCCAGCGCGGCGCGCAGCCTGGTATGCGCGCTCGAATCTGCCGGGCGCCTGAGCGCGCAACGTGATGAACTCTGCGAAGAGGAAGAACCTGGCGAGATCCATCGCATAACGACCGCTATCCGGTGCGTGAATGTGTGCCAGGCGTAAGGACGAATCGGCTTTTCGCAGGAGCGAGATGCTCTCCTGGCTGCGCATGAAGCTTAACCTGCGCTCGGGCCGGACCTTGGCCCAGGCGAGCATTCCTAGCCGATTCCAGGCCGCGGCATTTCGCGGCTGGCGACGCACGACGGAATCGAGTACGGCGAGAGCGGTTGCAGTGTCGCCGAAGGCCGCGAGGGAATCCGCCCGGCTTAGGACAACCTGTGGGTGTCCCTTTGTCTGGGCTGAGACCGGGTTCGACGCGAGCGCGGCTGCGACGAAGCAACCAAGGGTGAGAATCGGTCGCGGGCGCACGATCTCATCCAAACACCTGGTCCGTCACCGGTCAAGAGCCCATCCGGGGCACAATTCCCATCGTGCTCACTATATGGTTTGTTTTTCCGCTGGAATACTTTAGTCGCCCGCGTGCGCCTGTCTAATGGCAAGAGCCTGTCAGCAGCACCTCGTCGGTTACGAAAAGACCCACGTCGAGTGCATCGGACAACAGTGATGCTGAAGTTGCGCGTACGTCCGGCGATTGTGCGGCGCCAATACTGCCACCTGCTTGGACGCAACCCGCGAAGCCCGTCAGCCCAACAATAGTTATCGCCGCTTACATTCTCATTGATCGTCTGCGAAAAAATGCTGCTTTGCTTCGTCGAGACCCAAGCTGCATGCCTGGCGCTGCCTCCCTTAGAAAAGCGTCGGCTGGTCCACGCCGTCTGCCGGCGGTGCGTAACCGAAGTGCCGGTAGGCCTGGGGTGTGGCGACCCGCCCGCGGGGCGTACGCTGAAGAAACCCGTTCTGCACGAGGAACGGCTCGTAAACTTCCTCGATGGTGTTCGCGTCCTCACCCACGGCGGCGGCGATTGTGGCTACTCCAACCGGGCCGCCGTCGAATTTGTCCATGATAGTCTTGAGGACACGCGAGTCCATGTCGTCGAGGCCGAACTGGTCGACGTCGAGCATGGCGAGAGCAGTGTCCGCCACTTCGCGCGTGATGCGACCATCCGACCTGACCTGGGCGTAATCGCGAATGCGCCGGAGTAGCCGGTTGGCAACCCGTGGCGTGCCCCGAGAGCGCTTCGCTATTTCCATACCGCCGCCCTCATCAACCTCTACCTTGAGAACGTCGGCTGTGCGTGAGACTATCTGCTCCAGATCTTCAACACTGTAGAAATTGAGCCGGTGAATGATGCCAAACCTCGCCCTCATGGGCGGCGTAAGCATTCCGAACCGCGTGGTTGCCCCTATGAGCGTGAATGGTTCGATCTGCATCACGATCGTCTGCGCCTTGGGGCCGTCGGAAAGGCGAATATCGATTCGGTAGTCCTCCATCGCGGGATACAGAAACTCCTCGATGATGGGACGCAATCTGTGGATCTCGTCTATGAAGAGGATGTCGCCCTCTCTGAGATTCGTCAGCGTACCTACCAGGTCGCCGGGCTTCTCCAGCGCTGGGCCGGAAGTGCTGCGGATGTTCACTCCCAACTCGCGTGCAACGAGCTCGCCGAGCGTCGTCTTCCCGAGTCCCGGCGGTCCATAGAAGAGTGTGTGATCCATAGGCTCGCGTCGGGCGCGCGCAGCGTCGATGGATATCTGCAGGCTCTCCTTAACCTTGTGCTGGCCGATGAATTCGCTGAGCCGCTGCGGCCGAAGCGACAGCTCGACTACCGATTCTTCGGACAGCGCTTCAGGAGTTGTGATTTCAGCTCGCGACATGGCTGGAGGCTATTGCGTGGAGGCTGGATGCACAATGTGGAAAAGGCAAGAAGAGCGGGTGTGGGGTGTGGGGTGTAGGGTGGGGGGTAGACCCGACACCCTACACCCGACACCCCACACCCGTTCTTATTCACTCCATCGCTCCCGACAACCAATGCATGATGTTCAGAACCAGCTGGCGATTGTCGTTGTTGGGCCAATTCATACCCATTTTTCGCGATCCGTTCGCAGTCAGCATCGCGGTTAGCATCGCTCCCTCCCCGAAAACCACCACGCGGCCCGAGCCATATTGCATCGCCAGAGCCTGCAACTGGCCTTCAGCGCTCGCGTCAGCGCCACCTGGCAATCGGTTTCTGGCGGTCTTTCCAAGCATTAGGAGGGGGCTGCTTCCTGGTGGACCCACAAGCGATTGACCGCCGAACGACTGCACTCGAGTCAGACGCTCGGACGAGTCACGCCCAACCGTGATCGGGTGGTCGGCAAGGAGTCTGTTGTCGCGGGAGAATATGAGCCAGCCAGGATTGCCGGAGGTCCAGTCAGAGTTGGGGTCGTCGTACGTTCGACCCGCCGTCATGTTAATACCGAAGCGGTCCGCGAGGACTGTGTTGGCCTCGCCCATTGGTTCATGATCGGCAACAAGGAGAAGTGAGCCGCCGGATCTGACCCAATCGCGCACCGCGTCCGCCTCTTCCGGTGTGAACGCGGGATCGGAGGCGCCCGGCAGGACGGGCATGGATGCTCCCATGGCGTTGGCGATCACGAGGATGTCGGCTTCCTGAAGATTGCCTGAAGAGAATTTCACCGTGTTCGGGGTCACCGAGTAGCCATCGTTGGAGAGCAGTGCCGCGAATGGTCTGTAACGGCCGTCGGCAGTGTGGAAGTTGTGGTGCGCCTCGTCTATCACCAGGCGCGGGTGCTTGGACGTGTACGTGGGGTGCGGGACGGAAACATCGAAGCTCTCGTCGGCAACCTGGTTGTGCCCACTGAACCAGCGCGCGGCCAGCACTGCGAGCACCGCAACGAGCACGCCGATCACTAGAAGTATGCGCCGAGTTGCCCGCGTCATACTCACACTCTCGCTTTCAGCGATGTCAATCGCTCGCCAGCCCGCTCCAGCGTCGGCAGCTTCTTGCAGAAGGCGAAGCGCGTGAGCGATCGCCCAACCGCAGGCTCGTGGTAGAAGCTGGAGCCCGGAACGGTCGCCACGCCTATCTCACGCGTCATCCAGCGCGCGAATTCGTCTGCCGGTAAGTCGCTGAGGCCGGAAAAATCCGCCAGAATGTAGTAGGCACCCTCCGGGACGGCGAACCTGAACCCAGCCTCGGTAAGAGCGGAGACCATGAGATTACGCCGCGCACGATACTCCAGCGCCATTCCATTATAGTAGGAAACATCGAACGCCATCCCCACCGCTCCCGCCGCCTGAAGCGGTGCAGGTGCTCCTACCGTCAGAAAATCGTGGACCTTGCGGATGGCCTGCGACTGCACCTCGGGTGCCACGGCGTATCCCAGTCGCCAGCCCGTGCAGCTGAAGGTCTTCGACAGGCCGCTGATTGTCACGGTTCGCTCGCGCATTCCCGGGAACGTCGCCAGCACGTGGTGATCCCCGGCGTACCGGATGTGCTCGTAGATTTCGTCCGTGAACGCCCACGCGTCGTGCTCCTGGCAAAGCTCCGCGATCAGCGACATTTCCTGCGTCGTGAAAACGCGACCCGACGGATTCTGCGGTGTGTTGACCACTATCGCTTTGGTATTAGCGGAGAACGCGCGGCGCAATCGTTCGAAATCGAGCGTCCAGTTCGGGGGGTCCAGTGGCACGAAGACTGGTTTCGCATCGGCAAGGATCGCGTCAGGCCCGTAGTTCTCGTAAAACGGCTCGAGAACGATCACCTCGTCGCCAGGATCGATGAGAGCCAGAAACACCGCAGCCATTGCTTCGGTGGCGCCACACGTGACTGTAATCTCGCGCTCCGGATCAACGTCCATCCCGTACCAACGTCGGTACTTCTCTGCGATCGCCAGCCTGAGTGCTGGGCTGCCCCAGGTTATCGCGTATTGATTGATGTCGCCGTGAATGGCGGCACAGGCAGCGGCTTTCATTGGCTCGGGCATCGGGAAGTCCGGAAAGCCCTGCGCCAGATTGACAGCATCGTACTGATTGGCGATGCGCGTCATCTCGCGAATGACGGACTCGGTGAACGTGGCCGTGCGAAGGGCGCCCCTCATTTCCGAGATTTCCCCGCCTCCGCCCCGCGAATTAGGCCAAGCGCCGCACGAACCAACTCGGTTGTTTCGCTACCACGGACGCCGTCGTCCAGGGCCGCGCGTACGGCTCTGTCCGCATCGGCTGCCGTGTAGCCCAGCGACACCAGCGCCCGAACTGCGTCTTCCGCCCCCAGGTCCTTGCCAGTCCCGTCGCCAGTGCGACGGCGCCCATCCGCTTCCGCGGCCACGTCGTCGAGCTTGTCTGCAAGATCGAGCACCATCCGCTCCGCTTTCTTCCGGCCGACGCGCGGCACTCCCTGCAGGGTGGCGAGGTCCTTTTCGCGGATCGCTCGCACTACTCGCTCGGCGGAGAGCGCGGAGAGCATGCCCAGAGCAAGGGCAGGGCCGACGCCATTTGCGGTCAGTAGTCTCTGAAAAACGCGTTTTTCGAACACTGTTCCGAAGCCGAAAAGCAGCCATTCATCGTCGCGGACAACTAGCTCCGTGTGCAGGGCAGCCTCCTCGCCGACCCGTGGTAACGCCTCGAACGCGCTCAAAGGGATTAAAAGCTCGTACCCCACACCACCGGCAGTCATGATCTCCACGCGGTCCAGATCCTTCGAGATCAGTGTTCCACGAAGATGCGCGATCACAGCGTGACCCGCGGCAACCGCGCAGTCATCACGTAGGCCAGGGCGGCGGCGACGCCATCGGCTGCGTCCGACGGCTGGGGAGCCGATTTGAGCCGCAAGAGCCGCATCACCATGAATTGCACTTGTTCCTTGGAAGCCGCTCCTGTGCCGACGACAGCCTTCTTTATCGCTGCGGGCGGATATTCGTGAACCATCAGGCCGGCTTGCTCTGCGGCCAGAAGCACGACCCCGCGAGCGTGCCCCAGCACCACCGTTGTGCGGACGTTCCGCGCATAGAAGACATCTTCAACCACCAGTGCATCGGGTTGGTGGCGAGAGATGAGCGAACGTATCTCCTCGTAGATCTCGCTCAGGCGCAGACCAAGCCGCTCTCGTGATGTCGTGCGGATGACGCCGCATTCAACGAGGGAAGGGCCGGCGGCGCCCCTACCGCCAGCGTCGCCGGAGACGACTCCGTAACCGGTAGCGGTCGTACCTGGGTCGATGCCGAGCACGATCACGCCGTGCACCGCCCCAAGCTCGCTGCGCCCCCCCCTCTCACGCTTGCGCCATTTCCGTGACGTCTATGTCGAAGTTAGCGGCAACCTTCTGCACGTCGTCCAACTCCTCTATTTCGTCGAGCAGCTTGAGTAGAGTCTCGGCCGGTTTTCCCTCCACTTTCACCGTCGTCTTGGGGATCATCGCGATCTCCGATTCCTGCATTCGGATACCCTTGGCATCGAGCTTTCCTTTCACTGCGTGCAGCTGCAAAGGATCCGTGGTAACGATGTATTGATCGCCTTCGCGCTTGAAGTCGTCGGCGCCGGCATCGAGAGCGGCCTCGAGGGCTTGGTCCTCTTCCAGCGAGTCGGCATCCAGAATTATCTGCCCTTTTCGCTCGAACATCCACGCCACCGAGTTACTGCTGCCCAGATTGCCGCCGGCGCGCGACAGCTTGTGCCTCAGGTCCGCCACCGTCCGTGTGGGATTGTCTGTTAGAGTCTGGATCAGGAGAGCCACGCCCCCTGGGCCGTAGCCCTCGTACATCACTTCCTGGTAGTCCACCCCTTCCAGCTCGCCCGTGCCTTTCTTGATTGCGCGCTCAATGTTGTCTTTTGGCATGGACGCGGCGCGCGCGGCATCGATAGCTGTTCGCAACCTGGGATTGCCATTGGGGTCGCCGCCGCCGGTGCGTGCCGAAACGGTGATCTCACGGATCAGCTTCGTGAACAGGGCGCCGCGCTTTGCATCTGTCGCCGCCTTGTAGTGCTTTATTTGCTTCCACTTACTGTGGCCTGCCATGGAAAATAAGAAGCGGGTGTATGGTAAGGCGTATCGAATGGGCGCCAGCAAGCTCAGAGATGCGCACTCCTGTGGCTCTCGATTTTCAATATAGCCGTCGCAGTGGCCCCGGCCAACGTGAATTGCTCCCAGAAGGCGCGACGTGGTGGTGGGGCGATCAAACAGCTGTCGATTTGCCGCTCGCTGATGACCATTTCCCTTCGGCCGCGGCGTAGGTAGCATTTGTCCTATGCACGCCAAGCCACTTCTTCGATTCACACGCGTCCGAGCGGTCGCGATGCGTGAATGGATGGAGACAGTTCGGAACCGAACGTTTCTCTTGATCTCTCTGATTATCCCGGGGATGATGCTCGGTATGATGGTGTTGCCGGGCGTTCTGCTCGAGCGCCGCGGAATCTCCGTTCCGCCCACCGATTCGCTGTTCGCAAACCAGACGACGCTTGGGCTCGTTCTGGTGGTTTTTCTGTTCCTGGGGATCACGTCACAGGCACAGGCCCTTCTACGAAGTGTGATAGAAGAGCGCGGTAACCGGATGATCGAAGTCATCCTTTCTAGTATTCATCCTCTCGAACTTCTTCTGGGGAAAATCATCGGATATGCGGCGGTGGCTGCCACGCAATTCGCGTTCTGGCTCGTGAGCGGAGCTGCACTCTCGAAAGTTGCGGGACTTCCATTCGCCATGCGGTTCTACCAGAACGCCGGCTGGGAAACCCTGATTCTGTTCGCCGCCTGTTACGCGGCAGGTTACCTCCTGTATGCGAGTATCTATGCGACTGTCGGAGCGGTGCTGGGCGGCGAGCGCGAAGCTGTGCTGTATCAGCAACTGTTGGGGCTGGTCCTCATCGCACCGCTGGTGGTCACCGCTGCTCTGGCCGGCGAACCCGGGGACGTCCTGGTGCAGCGGCTGACCTGGTTCCCGCTGATGACGCCTACGCTCGTGCTGCTGCGTTCCGCCTTCAACGCGATCACAATTTCCGAGATCGCGGGTTCGCTGACATTGACGGCGATTACCGCGCTGCTGATGCTGTCCCTTGCCGCCAGATTCTTTCGCGGCACGACACTTCTTAGTTCGCGTCGGATGACCTGGCGGGAGGCATGGCGGGCGACGGAGTCGGGGATGCTCGGGAGTCGGGGGTCGGGAGTCGGGAGTCGGGAAGACCGAACGGCGAGCAGGGAATGGTGAGCGGCTCTTTATCCAGCCCGGTCTTGCCGTCCTCGGCTCCCGACTCCCGACTCCCGACTCCCGATAACCGACTCCCGACTCCCGACTCCCGCGACTACATTGGGAATCATGCCACTCCCTGCCAGAGCCATCTTGTGGGTTGACGATGAGGCCGATCTGCTCGAATCGCACCGGCTTTTCCTTCGCGACCGGGGTTATGAGGTAGACTCGGCTACAAATGCCGAGGACGCGGTGGAGATGCTCCGAAGCCGTCCTTACGGACTGGTACTCCTGGACGAGCAGATGCCGGGCAAACGCGGTCTGGAAGCGTACCGGGACATTCGCGAGCTGGACGCGAGCATGCCGATCGTTATGGTGACCAAGAGCGAGGAGGACTCCACGCTTCGGGAAGCCATTGGCGCCGCGGTGAAAGACTATCTCGTCAAGCCGGTGAACCCACGGCAGGTCCTCAGCGTTGTGATGAGAATCTTCGACGGCGAGCGCATCCGTCAACAGGCCGTCGCTCGCAGGTTCGTCGAACGATTCCGTGCGATGGAGCTGGAGCGCGAGAGGACGCTCGACTGGCGCGGCTGGATCTCCCGCTATTCGGAGCTCACCGATTGGGATCTCGAGCTGGCCGAGGCCGGTGAGCGAAGCCTCCTGGAGTCGCTTCGCGGACTGTACCCGCAGCTCCGGCGCGAGTTTGCCGACTTCATGCGCAAGGCGTATCCGGCGTGGCTCCGGAGCCTTGAGGGCGACCGGCCCGCTCTCTCGATCGACGTGGTCGGCGAGTTTCTTCTGCCGGTGCTGCAGCGGGAGAAGGCGGGGCTTTTCATCGTCATCGACTGCTTGCGTCTCGATCAGTGGCGCATCCTCCAGCCGCTCATCACGCCGATGTTCGACGTCGAGACTACGCACTATTTCTCCATCCTTCCAACAGCCACGCCGTACGCGCGCAACTCGCTATTCAGCGGCCTTTTCCCCTGTGAGATCGCTGCACGCTTCCCGGATTGGTGGGAAGATCGATCGGAGGACACTTTAAACGCACACGAGCGCGAACTTCTTGAGGCTCATCTGACGGAGCTTCGGGGTCACACGCCCGTGCGATACGAGAAGATCTCTTCGTCGCTCGACTCCGACGAGCTCGAGCGGCGCGTGTCCAGTGCCATCGGCGCGGACGGAGTGAGCGCTTTCGTGTTCAACTTCGTCGACCTGCTCACGCACGGCCGCAGCGAGTCCGCCATCCTTTACGAGGTTGCCCGGGACGAGATCGCGCTCCGTCAGATCACGCGGCAGTGGTTCGAGCGGTCCGTTCTACTGAACGTCCTGAAGGAAGCGGCGCGGCGCGGAATCTCCGCGATCGTCACGAGCGATCATGGATCCATCCACTGTCAGACGCCCGCCACGGTCTTCGCCAAGCGCGATGCCACAGCCAACCTCCGCTACAAGTTTGGTGAGGACCTTCGTGCCGAGCGACCAGATCATGCACTGTTGTTCACGAGCTCGGACGACCTGAAGCTGCCGCGCCGCGGACTCGGCGCGAACACCTTGCTCGCTACGGGTGACACCTTCTTCGTTTATCCCACGAAGTTGCGCGAATACCAGGCTCGTTATCGCGGATCGTTCCTGCACGGCGGCGTCACGCCTGAGGAAGTGATTCTGCCCGTGGCGCTGCTCACGCCAAAGCGGTAGACGATATAGTTTTATCCGGTAGATGAGATTCTACCGAAGGCTGCTGCGCTTCCTCAGGCCGCACTCGTGGCGCATGGCGTCCACAATAGGGTGCAACATCGTCGCCGCGGCGCTCGACGGCTATGCGTTCGCGCTCCTGATTCCGTTCCTCAACGCGCTCTTCGACCAGCCCCCCCTGCCCATTCAGCAGGGCTGGGTGAACAAGTTCCTTCACGTCACGGTTGGCGGGCTTATGGTGCCCGGAGATCCGATGACGTCGCTGCGGAACGTGATCCTGGTGCTGCTCGCGACAGTCTCGGTCAAGAACTTCTTCATCTGGCTCGCGGGCTCCCAGGGCGCTCAACTGCAGGAGTACGTGACGCGGGATCTGCGCGACACGGTCTACCGCCATCTGCAGCGGCTCCCGATCGGCTATTTCACCCGCACGAAGACGGGCCAGATCCTGTCTCGTGTGCTTGGAGACACCGAGCAGACCAAGATGCTCATCACCGCCATCGTGACCCAGGCCATTCAGCACAGCGCCGTGGTCTTGATTTACGTGGCTTATTTGTTCGGCATCTCCTGGCAGTTGACGCTGATAGCGCTGCTGGTTGCGCCGCTGCTCGTGCTCTCGCTGCAGCCGCTGTTGAGGCGGCTGCGAACTGGCTACCGCAATCTCCGGAACGACCACGGCGAGATGATGAGCGTGCTTCAGGAGAGCGTGAGCGGAATTCGGCTGGTGAAGTCATTCGGCGCGGAAGGGTACGAACAAACTCGGTTTCTAGGCGCCTCCAACAAGTACTCATCGGGGCTCGTGAGGATGACGCGGATTTCGCTCCTGGCGCAGCCCATCAGCGAGACAGCGGGCACGGCCATCACCGTGCTGCTGCTGTGGATCGGCGCACGCCTGGTGCTTGTCGATGGCACGCTTCAGGCAGAATCGTTCCTGGTGTTCTTGACTTTCGTGATGCGGCTGCTGACGCCGATAAAGGCGCTCTCCAACATCCCATCAACCGCGCAAGCCGCCTTCGCGTCCGCTGACCGGTTGTTCGAGGTCCTGGACACGCCCACCGAGGTAGAGGCCGATCGGGGCACGATCTCCGTCGACTCGTTCCGCCACACCCTGCAGTTCGAGAACGTTTCGTTTGCCTACGATTCGGAACCTGTCCTCAGCGATGTGAGCTTCACGGCTCGCAAAGGCGACATCATAGCGTTCGTCGGCGCAAGCGGAGCAGGGAAGAGTACGCTCGTGGACCTGATACCGCGTTTCTATGAACCCAAGAGCGGGCGACTCCTGCTGGACGGAGTGAACCTGCGTGACATCAGGTTGGCATCGCTGCGCGAGCTCACCGGTATCGTGAGCCAGGAAACCGTGATTTTCAACGACACGGTCCGGAACAACATTGCCTACGGATTGCCAGAGCGGTACGTGGAGGAGGAGATTCAGGCGGCCGCGCGCGCGGCGAACGCGCACGAATTCATCAGCGAGTTGCCCCAAGGTTACGACACGCCGCTCGGCGAGCGCGGCGCCCGGCTTTCCGGCGGCCAGCGGCAGCGAATTGCAATAGCGCGCGCGCTGCTCGTGGATCCGCCCATCCTCATTCTGGACGAAGCCACATCGGCGCTCGACACGGAATCCGAGCGCCTTGTTCAGGAGGCGATCGATCGGCTGCTCGCCGGCCGCACGGTCTTCGTTATCGCGCACAGGCTGTCCACCATCGTGCACGCCACCGAGATTCTGGTGCTCGACCGCGGGCGAATAATCGAGCGCGGAACGCATTCGGAGCTGCTCGCGAAACGTGGCGCATACTACCGCCTTCACTCCCTGCAATTTCGCGACCCGGAGCCGGTGCTCGCGCTCTAAAGTTCTTGCGAATCCTTTTCTTCACAGCGTCCCGGTCGTGGACGGGAAACGAGCGCGTGTTCGCTGCAACAGCGCGCGGGCTGAGCCAGCGCGGCCATACCGTCACGTATGCATGCGCGGCCGACTCACTGATCGAACGACGACTGGACCACACGTCGTATGAGATACTGCCCATAGCCTCCGGCTCGTTCCTCTTCCAGGTTCTTCGCCTTCGCCGCGCCTTAGAGGGACGCTTCATCGAAGCTATCCTGGTCAGCTCCGAAAGGGACCACGTGGTTGCGGCTCTGGCAGCGAGGATCGCCGAACGCGCGACGATAATTCGCCGCATTCCTCACGAGCAGCCGCTCCAGGATGGGCGAAGAGAGAGAATCGCCATGCGACTGGCTCACTCGTCGCTGCTCTTCGCTTCGGACTACGAGCGTCGCCAGACTCCCGGCCCATTTCGCCCGGTCGAGACGACCGTGGTCTCACTCGGCGTCGACGTCCGTGAACACGACGCGCAACGTGCTGCCGGCTCGACTGCGCTTGGCGTGCCTGAAGGATCGCGGCTCATCGTGTGCGTCCACGACATCGGAAGCCGCGCGCGCGCTGCGACCGTGTTGCGAGTGGTCGCAATGCTTGCCCCGTTGCACGCCGATCTCCGGCTTGCGCTCATCGGGCCCGGTTCGGATAGCCAGGACCTGCGGATGCATGCTGCGGCGCTCCGGATTGCCGGTATTGTTTCGTTTCTTGGCGAGCGTGAAGATTATCTTCAATGTCTGCGAGCCGCAGACCTGGGCTGGGTCGTGGCGTCCGGCGATTCAGCCGCGTTTGCCGTACTCGATTTTTCAGCCCTTCGAGTGCCGCTGGTTCTCGATCGGTCGCTCTTGGCGCAGCAGTATATGGCGGATGGAATCACCGGCGTGCTGCTTGCGCCGGGCGACACGAGTGACAATGCCGCCGCGGTTGCGCGACTGCTCGCGCACGATGACGAACGGTCCGCGATGGGAAATGCGGCAAGGGCGCGCGTCGACAGGGAGTTCGAGGAAGGCGCCATGATAGATGGCTTCGAGCGCTCGATTGTTTCGGCCGGAAAACGTAGCCGATGGGTTGGAGGCAAAGCCGCCTCCGCCCCGGCGGTTGGCGCCGAGGTGGAGACCGTATGACCGCGACTCTCGCGCACCGCACGCAGTACTTGGCGTTGCGCGGGGTTCTTCGCGGCCTTGGCGCTATGAACTGGGAGCGCGCTGGAGCGCTTGGCGCTCGGCTAGGTGCCATGGGCTACAAGCCTTTGGGCATCCGCAGGCACGTGGTAGAACGGCAGATCGCCGCTGCGTTTCCGGGACTTTCTAGAGAGGCGCTGTCTCACCTAGCACGCGCGTCGTACGAGCACCTGGGACGGGTCACCGTCGAGAGTGCGTTGATGTCTCGCCTGGCAAAGGATGATGTGTTGCGGCTCTTCGAGCGTACCGAGAACTGGTCGTTGCTGGAGCGCTCCCTCGCGGCCGGCCGCGGCATGATAATAGTCGGTGGGCATCTCGGTAATTGGGAGCTCGCCGGTGCCTACTTTGCGGCGCGTGGGCTGCCGCTCGACGTGGTGGTTCGGCGGATGAGCAATCCACTCTTCGACGCCTACATCAATCGAACGCGTCTGCGATTGGGAATGAAGGTGGTGTATGACAGCGAAGCGGTCAGACACATCACGCGTGCGATACCGGGAGGCCGCGCTATTGGCTTGATGGCGGATCAGGGCGTGCTCAACCTCGCGTCAACGTACGTGCCATTCTTCGGGCGGCCGGCCAAGACGCCGCGCGGGCCCGCTGTGTTCGCGCTCCGCTGGAACGTCCCCATGATCTTCTTTGCTTGTATTCGGCAGCAGAACGGGCGCTATCATCTCGCGCTTGAGGAGATACCGGTGCACGACACGGGTGACCGTGAAAGTGATGTCAATACAGTCGTCGCGGCATTCACGGGAGCGCTCGAGCGCTGGGTGCGCCGCGTCCCCGAACAGTACTTCTGGCAGCACCGGCGGTGGAAATGGCAGGAACCCGGTACTCCGGCTGAGCTCGGTGACCCTTCGGCTG
Organism: Gemmatimonadaceae bacterium; assembly: GCA_046261975.1. GTDB lineage: Bacteria > Gemmatimonadota > Gemmatimonadetes > Gemmatimonadales > Gemmatimonadaceae > JBHENQ01. The sequence continues at coordinate 39,778 of JBHENQ010000035.1, forward strand.
ATGGTCACGGCTGATGGCTTCCGTCACGTGGCAGCGGCTGACTCGGGACAGGCGCGCCCAGATAGGCCTCGCAGTGGTTGGATTGCTGGTGGCCGCGGCGACTGCTGCACCGCTGGTCACGCCGCATGATCCGGTCGCGATAGACCTCGCAGCGCAGCTCGAACCGCCGTCGGCAGCGCATTGGATGGGCACCGACTTTCAGGGACGTGACGTCTGGTCGCGACTCGTCTACGGCGCGCGCATCTCGCTCGCGGTGGGTCTGACATCGCAGGGAGTCGCGCTTGCTCTCGGCCTTACGCTGGGGCTGATCGCCGGCTACTACGGCCGCTGGGTAGATGAGACTGTAATGCGGCTCGCCGACATCACGCTCGCGTTTCCGACACTGCTGCTTCTGATCGCCATGGTCGCGGCTCTGAGCCCCTCAACCAGCGTCGTTTTCGTGACCATAGGAATCGTCGGTTGGGCAAGCATTGCGCGCTTGGTGCGCGGTCAGGTTCTCGTCGTCAGGCAGCTCGAGTTCGTGCACGCCGCCCGGGCCCTTGGGGCGCGCGATCGGCGTATCGTCCTGCGGCATGTTCTGCCCAGCGTCATAGCACCTGTCGTCATAGCAGTTACACTTGGAATGGCCGCGGCGATAATGGCGGAGGCGGCGCTCTCCTTCCTTGGCCTCGGCGTGCAACCGCCCACGCCAAGCTGGGGCGCCATGATCGCAGATGGCCGCGATCTCAATCAGCTTCGCAACGCGCCTTGGACCTCTGTTTTTCCCGGACTGGCCATAGGAGCGACGGTACTGGGGCTCAACCTCTTGGGGGACGCTCTGCGTGACGCGCTCGACCCGAGGCACCAGGCCGCATTGTGACGTACGATCTGCATGCCTTACGCGACCGCGAGTTCCCGTGGGCGTCGCGCGGTGATGCCATATATCTCAACAACGCATCGACTGGGCCGCTCCCTGCGCGAACCGTGAAAGCGGTCGCCGAATTCAACGAGCTTCGCGCCGAGCCGTGGCGCATCACCGACGAGCATCAGTTTGGCGTGATCCGCAGAACCCGCGAACTTGTCGCACAGCTCATCGGTGCGTCTCCCGCCGAAATCGCTCTCATGGTGAATACCAGTTACGGCATCAACCTGGCGGCGCGCGCGCTACCGCTCAAACCTGGAGACATCATTGTTGCGCCAGACCGCGAGTTTCCGGCAAACGTCTATCCTTGGATGGCACTTGAGCGCTCAGGCGTAACGTTTGAGCTAATTCCGTGTCATGGCGATCTGCCGGATTTCGAAGCTCTGTTGCGCGCACTGGATCGCCCGAAGGTGCGGGTGTTGACCGTGTCTTGGGTATCGTTCGCCACGGGCTACCGCATGGACCTTGCCTCGTTGGGCCGGGCCTGCCGCGAGCGCGGCGTCTTCTTTGTCGTGGATGCGATTCAGGGCTTGGGTCCAGCGATTCTGGATGTGAAGGAGTGTTTCGTGGATGTGTTGGCGTGTGGAGCGCAGAAATGGCTTCTCTCTCCTTGGGGCACTGGCTTCGTTTATGTGCGCGAGCAGCTGGTGCGTGAGCTGGAGCCGCAGGCCGTAGGTTGGCTGGCGATGAAGCGCTCGGAGGATTTCACCCGGCTCGTAGACTACGAGTTCGAGTATTTCGACGACGCACGCCGCTTCGAGGTCATAACGCTGCCATTTCAGGACTTTGCTGGATTCAACGCGAGTCTCGAACTAATTCACGAGATGGGACCGACAGCGGTTGCCTCGCATATTCAAGCGTTGCTCGATTTCGCAGTCGATTGGGTGCACGCAAGGAGGGACATGAGGCTTGTTACGCCCTCCAATCCAGCGCTGCGCGCCGGAATCCTGTCGGTTGCTCCAGACGATGCCCGCTCCGCTTCAGCAAGGCTCACCCACGGACGGGTCGTGCACTCGCTTCGCGAAGGAGCCATCCGGCTCGCTCCTCACTGCTATAACACCCGGGATGAGCTGCGGTGCGCCCTGGAACTGATCGGCGGCAGTTGCCGATAGCAGCAGCCCGCTGTAGCTCCGCGAGATAGTGTTCGAGTCCGTCCCAAGGCTGAGGCTCCAGTGGTCGAACATGGCAACCCAGATCATCCGCGCGAACGCAGTTCTTCTTATCGTTGCATTGGTAACAGGTGGTAATCAGATTGGCCTCGTCCGAGCCACCACCGTGTGCAAAGGGTAAGTGGTGCTCGAGAGCTTCAACTGCCCTAACGTGCGCCCCCTCACAAACCGCTCGTACGGCAGCCTCGACGAGATCCAGTACTGAATCTCTGTCCATCACAGTGCCAGTCATCCGCGGGTGATTACAGACGTGCGCAAGGCAGTTCCGAAGAGAAACGCTTGCGCCGCAGGATCTGTCTCCAGTATGGGTATCTGAACGACGGGGTCGAAGGCCTCATTATTTAGTAGGCGACACGCGACGGAGGACAGAATCGGATACCAGTCGTCGCTCCCCGTGAATAACAGTGACGACGAGCACGCGTTCAGCCTCGACATGATAGATCAACCGATAGCTGTAGACGAACTTCTCACGAAAAGTTTCGTCTGCGAGCTCGGGTACCACTCGCCCGGAGCGCGGGAATAGGCCTGCCTCGCGCGCGGCGTTGCCTAGGCTACGAACCACCGCGCTGGAATAGTGCACCGAGTCTCGGCCTATGTAGGCCGCGATCTCATCGACATCGTCCAACGCAGCGGAGGACCACGCAACCGTTACTCGCGGTCCCACTTCGCCAGATGCGCCTCTGCCTCTTCTTGGGTTACTACGCCTTCTAGCTCGGCCGACTCCATGCCACGCCGAATCTTTCCAAGCACGTAGAGGTGGTACTGAAGGTCTTCCAGCGTGCAATCGTCAGGAAGCCTGCGAAGCAGTGATTCGACTTCTTCCTTAACACTGAACATAACGCGACTCGCAGTCGGATCGGCTAAATGAGACGGCTGGCCATCTAGGCTGGGAGGAGACCAACGAAAGCTAACAAGCCGTATCTAGGAGGGCGAGTGCACTTTCGTCCTCAAAAAGAACTATAGCTCGCGAATTCGCATGAGACAGTATTCCCGCGCGCCCTTTCGCAGCAAGAGATATCCCCCAGGTAGCAGGTTGTCGGTGGCGATTGACCGGTCTGCGCCCGCGAGTCGGCGGCCGTTCACGTACAGTCCACCCTGTTCAAGAAGTCGCCTGGCGGCTGCCTTGGAAGCCGAGAGGCTTCCTGTTACGAAGACTTCCACGGTATCCAGCGATCCTCCCGCCGGCCGAGGAATCTCCACGAAGGGCACTTCGCGCGATAACGCTTCGAGGCCTGCAGGAGACAATGCGGATAGGTCCGCCGTGCCGAAGAGTATTCCGGATACCTCTCTTGCCACGCGGGCAGCCTGCGGGCCGTGAACTCGCGATGTCACTTCATCGGCGAGACCACGCTGAGCCTCGCGTTGGTCTGGGCGTTTGGTGGTCGCGGCTTCGAGTGCCTCGATTTCATCGCGCTCCATCAACGTGAAGTAACGCAGATATCTTCCGACATCGCGGTCGTCCACATTTATCCAGAACTGATAGAACCGATAGGGCGACGTGAGAGATGCGTCCAGCCACACGCTGCCAGCTTCGGTCTTGCCGAACTTGGTACCGGTGGCAGTCGTCACTAGCGGCAACGTCAGCGCGTGCACTTCCGCTCCGCGCGTTCGGCGGATGAGTTCTATGCCGGCCGTAATGTTCCCCCACTGGTCGCTTCCGCCGATCTGAAGCGTGGCGCCTTCCCGCAGGTGAAGCTCCAGGTAGTCGTACGCCTGAAGCAGCATGTATGAGAACTCCGTGTACGAGATCCCACTCTCGAGCCGCGCCTTCACCGATTCCTTCGCGGTCATGTAGTTGATGGTGAAGTGCTTGCCAACCTCGCGCATGAATTCGATCGCGCCGAGATTCCTGAGCCACTCCGCGTTGTCGCGCATGAGGGCCGCCCGTGGCCCCGTGAAATCGAGAAAGCGCGAGAGCTGGTCGCCGATGGCGCGCCCATTCTCCTCAACGGTCTCGACGGAATTGAGTTGCCGCTCGCTGCTCTTGCCGCTGGGGTCGCCGATCATGCCGGTGCCGCCGCCAACGAGGGCTACGGGGCGGTGACCGTAACGCTGCAGGTGCACGAGGCCCATGACCGGTACCAGGTTCCCAACGTGGAGGCTCGGCGCGGTGGGGTCAAAGCCGCAGTAAGCCGTCAAGGAGGCGCCTCCTCTGGCATCAGCTTCGCCGACGAGCGACTTCACGAGTCCTTCAGTGTACTGGTAGGCGAGGCCGCGCCAGGTGAGCTCGTCCATCAGCGAACGCTTGCTTGTCATTGGCGCAAGATAGAGCGTTGGTCGCCGCGTGTCACGCCGTAGTGACAAGCGTCACGCGGACCGCGTTTGCTGGTACACAGCCGCGACGTTACTTTCCTTTCTCCCTTCAACTATTTGTCGATGCGTTCGTTCTGGCGCTCGCGCCCGCGACTAAGACGGGGCGTACTGCTCCTGTTCGTGTTCGGAGTCACCTTCACGCTCGGCATAGCGTACGCGTCTTGGTCACTCGTGTGCCGCGGCGGGCAATGTCCATCTATCGCGGTGCTCGAAGACTTCACGCCTACGCAGACATCCAAGCTGTTCGCCGCGGATGGCCGCTTCATCGCAGAGATCGGAATTGAGCGGCGGACTCTCATCAAGCTCGCCGAGATTCCCAAGATGGCTCGCGATGCTTTCGTCATCACTGAGGACAAGCGCTTTTACGACCATGCGGGCGTAGACTGGGTGCGCGTTTTCGGTGCCGCGGCCAGAAACGTCCGTGCGGGCCGTTATGTCCAGGGATTTTCCACAATCAGCATGCAGCTGGCCCGCAACGTTTTCCCAGAGCGCATCTCGCGCGACAAGACTCTTACGCGAAAGCTCAAAGAAGCGAAGGTGGCGCGAGCGATCGAGGCTCGATACTCCAAAGACAAGATTCTGGAGCTCTATCTGAACCAGATCTACCTTGGTAACGGTGCTCACGGAGTGGAGACCGCTGCGCAACGCTACTTCGGAAAGTCCGTTCGGGACCTCAACCTCGCCGAGGCCGCGACGCTGGCGGCGCTTCCGAAAGCTCCGGAGCGTTACAACCCTAGACGCTACGGTGAGCGTGCCATTCAGCGCCGCAACACCGTGATAGAGCTCATGCGCCGTCAGGGCGCCGTCAGCGCTCAGGAAGCAAGCCTTGCCAAGGCGTATCCGCTCACCCTGGGCAGCAAGGAAGAATCCGGTGACCTTGCACCCTACTTCGTCGAGTGGGTCAGGCAGCAGCTCGACCAGCAGTTCGGGAGAAGCCTATACCGCGACGGTCTCAAGGTCTTCACTACCCTCGACTTTGATATGCAGTCGGCCGCAGAACGTTCGCTGGAGCGACAGCTCAAGACAATTGAATCTGGCAAGTACGGCACTTTCCGCCACGCGACGTATGAGCAGTATGTCGCGCGCAGTGCCGTAGGTGAGAACGATGCCGGTCCGAACTCGCCCTACCTCCAGGGAGCATTCATAGCACTCGATCCTCGCACTGGCTCGGTGCGAGCACTGGTAGGCGGCAGGGATTTTCAGGACTCGAAGTTCAACCGTGCGACGCAGGCGCTTCGCCAACCCGGGTCGACGTTCAAGCCCGTTGTTTACGCCGCCGGCATCCGCAACGGGCGCCCACCCAGCTACCTCCTCGAGGATGCGCCGCTATCCGTGTCACAAGTGAATGGCACGGAGTGGACGCCTCAGAACTACGATGGCAAGTTCGAGGGTTTCCTCCCGCTTCGGCGCGCGCTCTACCAGTCGCGGAATCTGCCGACGGTGCGGCTCGGTATGGAGTTGGGCGAAAATCAGGTGATCGACATGGCGCGCCGCTTCGGCCTGAGTACGCCGATCCCGGCATATCCGTCGATCCACCTGGGCGCGGCCGACGTATATCCCATGGAGTTGGTTGCTGCCTATACCGTGTTTCCGACCATGGGCGTGAGGTCCGTGGCCAACGCCATCTCGCGCGTTGAGAACGCCCGCGGCGAAGTGCTCTGGGAGCCGTCGCCGGTCCGCCACGAGGTCTTGTCGCGCGAGGAATCGTGGCTCATGATCGACATGTTGAAGGACGTCGTTCGTCGCGGCACCGCGGCCGGCATATGGGGCGGCGGGTTCAGGGTTCCGGCCGGGGGTAAGACAGGCACGACGAACGACGGGACCGACGTATGGTTCGTTGGTTTCACTCCGGACTTGGTGGCCGGGGTCTGGATGGGCTTCGACCGCCCGAAGAAAATTCAGTCGAATGCACAGGGAGGCAGGCTCGCGGCGCCTGCCTGGGCATCGTTCATGACCGAAGTCTACCAACGCCGCGATTCGCCGAGAGATTGGCCGCGACCCGAACAGATGACCGTGCGCGAAGTCGACAAAACCACAGGACTGTTGAGGAACCCGTTCTGCCCGGGAGACGTGGTCATTGCCGAAACATTCATTTCCGGCACCGAGCCCATACGCGAGTGCGACGTTCACTCGCCGTTCAACATGCTGCCTCTGGACAGCACAGGTCTTGCGCCAATCCTTCCCGGGCAGCTTCCGTCGGATACCCGTGTGTCACCCGGCGGAGTACCAGTGCCGCAACCGGCAACCCCCAAAGCGCGGCGCGACACGTCTCGCACTCCGAATCCGTTCAAGCTCCCGCCACGTTGATTCGGTATAACGCGCGATGGGTGCTGCCGGTGACGAGTCCACCCGTCCCAAGCGGTACCGTAGCAGTGCAGGGAAGGGAAATCGTCTACGTTGGGCCACGGGAATCAGCACCACCGGGTAACGATGTGGATCTTGGTGATTCGATTCTTCTTCCGGGGCTCGTTAACGCCCACACGCACCTTGAGCTAACAGCGTTTCGTGGTCTGCTCGAGGAAATGCCCTTTGAACAGTGGGTGTTTCGCCTTCAGGCGGCGAAGATCGGCGTAATGACGGAAGCCGATTACGTTGATTCAGTCAGGCTCGGCATTCTTGAAGGTCTCTACAGTGGCGTCACCACGTTCGGTGACACGTGTGACTCGGGAGTGTCGCTCAGCGTCATGGGGGAGTTTCGCGTACGCGGCGTAATGTACCAGGAGGTGTTTGGTCCGTCTCCCGAACAGTGCGCCGGATCTCTCGCCGTGCTGAAACGGAAGATCACAGCGCTTCGGCAGCAGTCCGCGCACTCGAATGACGATTCCTCACTCCTGACTCTGGGCGTCTCACCGCACGCCCCATACACGGTTTCCGATCAGCTTTTCGCCGCCGTCGCTCGCTTCGCTATCGAGGAGAGTCTTCCTCTGGCGGTTCACATCGCCGAGAGTGAAGCGGAGCTCCAATACGTTCGATGCGGAGACGGGCCGTTCGCCGAAGCGCTCAGGGCGCGCGGCATCCACGTTGCCAGCCGCGCGAGGTCGCCGATAGCGTTACTGAACGACACAGGCGTGCTTGGCTGCCGTCCACTACTTATCCACGCGGTTCGTGCTGACGCGGAAGACGTGGAGATCATGTCGAAGACGCAATGTGCTGTTGCACACTGCCCGGTGTCCAACGCCAAGCTGGGACACGGCACCGCGCCGATCACAGAATTTCTCGCTGCCGGTATCCCGGTCGGACTGGGTTCCGACTCGATGGCGAGCAACAACTGCATGAACCTTCTAGACGAAGCGCGCATCGCTTTCTTGATGCAACGCACACGCTCGAACGCCGCCGCGGGGCTTTCAGCAGCCGACCTGATTGAGCTCGTGACGCTTGGTGGCGCGCGCGCTCTTGGATTGTCTGACACGATTGGTTCGTTGGAGCCCGGAAAGGAAGCCGACCTGGTGGCCTTCAGCCTCGAAGGTGCTTCTGGTTCACCGTTCTACGCCCCTGAGACCGCGCTCGTCTTCGCGCTGGCGTGTAAAATGGCGAAGTTCGTGACAGTTGCTGGCGAGTTACGCGTATGGGAGAGCCGCGCGCTGGTTGACGAGATCGGAATAGCTAACCGCGTGGCCAAAACCGCGCGCAAGCTCTACAACTTCGTTAACCGTTGAGTCGATTCCCGATTCCCGATTCCCGATTCCCGATTCCCGATTCCCGATTCCCGACTCCCGAGCTTCTAAGGTACGATAAGCGGCAAGCTCGGCGAAACGGCGCGGTCGTAGAGCAGTGGCTCGACAATACCTGTCCCCTCACGTATCGCGAAAACGCCCGTCCTTCCGTTGGATTGCATGCCGAACGCCACTGATTCGCCGCGCGCATCGAAGGAATAGATCGCTGCATCCTGAATGGGCAGCGAGTCGGGCGTACTGGCACGGTAAAGTATCTGAGCGTGCGACTGTCTCTGACGGGGATTAACTGACATGACTACCAGCGTGTCGGTACCATTATTGCCCGAAAAGCGCCGTGCCAGGAATCTGATTCCTTCGGCACGTGTCCAACGGGGCCAGCCGGGAAGCAATCTCGCGAAGGTCGTAACCGGCACCGGAACTGGGAACACCTCGATTCGCTTGGAGCTGACCTCGTAGAGCAGAACCTGAACCCCGATGGAGTTGGGAAGCAGGAAGGCAACGGAGTCGCCGGACGGTGAGAACACCGGAGTACTGAAGATTATGAACGGCGCAGCCGGTGCATCGTCGCGGTCCGAGACGTCCAAGGAGTCCCGCGCCATGGTCGAGAGGTGGACCGTGTGCAGAAACACCTTGTCGATTGTACCGAATACTGCTGATGCGAAGGCCAGGCGAGATCCATCAGGCGAGATCGCGCCCGCCGTCGTGATGTGGGGAATTGGTATGGCCAGCGAATCTAGCCTGCCGTCCAGGTGAAACAGGTTCAGTCGACGCACCTTACTGGGCCCGCTACCGCTTTCTGTGAGCAGCAGCACGGCTCGATTCGTCGACGCGAACGGCAATGCGTTCTTAAGTCCTGTGATCGCGGGCGGATCACCGCTGTGCAAAGTATTGAGCCTGGCGCCGCCGTCCAGGAAAACGACGTCCAGTTCGCTAGAGTCGGCACGAGGGCCGCTGGAATCGCTGCACGCGATCACAACCGCACAAAGGCACAGGCTTACCGTACTCGCGAGCCGTTGAGTCACCGAAACGCCTCCGAACGAACGCCTCAACATATACCGTGTCGCGCGCTGCTTCGCTACTCCTCTCATCTGGCGGACTTGCCCGTTCGATAGTTATCATCCACCCATGGCGGAGACGGTCTCTGAGCGTACCACCAGGATCTGGCGGGACGGCCAGTTCATCAACTGGGAAGACGCGACGATCCATGTGATGAGCCACGTGGTTCACTACGGATCGAGCGTCTTCGAGGGTATCCGTTGCTACGAAACCCCAAATGGCCCGGCGATCTTCAGGCTGCCGGACCATCTTCGGCGGCTTCGTAACTCGTGCAAAATCTACCGGATGCCGTTGGAGCACAGCCACGAAGCCTTGCTCCAGGCGTGCATTGACACGGTAGCTGCGAACGATGTTCGCCATTGCTACCTGCGGCCGGTGGTCGCCCGCACGGGCCAGCAAATGGGAGTATATCCGATAGATGTGCCGGTGGAGACCTTCATCATTGCTTGGAAGTGGGGGAACTATCTTGGTGAAGATGCTCTAAGGCACGGAGCGGATGTTTGCGTTTCCAGTTGGCGCCGCCCTGCGCCTGACACGTTTCCTGCGCTCGCGAAGGCAGGCGGCAACTACCTCAACTCGCAACTTTCCAAGTTGGAAGCTCGGCAGAATCGGTACATCGAAGGAATAATGCTCGATTCCTTCGGCTTCGTATCGGAGGGAAGCGGCGAGAACCTATTCCTGGTGCGCGACGGCGTCTTGTTTACTTCGACGCTGGCGTCAGGAATCCTGCAGGGAATCACGCGTGACTCGGTGGCGCGGATCGCGCGGGATCTCGGTTACGAGGTGCGTGAACAGGTCATTCCGCGTGAGATGCTCTACATCGCGGACGAGCTTTTCTTTAGCGGCACTGCGGCTGAGCTGACACCCATCCGTAGCGTGGATCGAATACAGGTGGGCGAGGGACGGCCTGGGCCGATCACGCGAGCGATTCAGTCGGAGTTCATGGATATCGCCAAAGGCAGGGTCGAAGATCGCTACGGTTGGCTGACGATGGTGCCCGACGCGGTCCCGGCCGCGAGATGATGTCCACCCCCTTGAGAGACAGGCAACGCATGGTTGCGGCACCCAGCCGCCATCGTCCGTGTATTAGGGAGCATTGGTACCACAGTCCGATGCAACCGAGGATGGAAAGCGTCCTGCAATTGCGCGCTCCCGCCCGGCTGTCCCGAGGCGGGAGTTTTTTTGTATGACTGGCATTACCGGAGGCTGATAGAGTGATCGTCGGGTGCCTCGCGCTGAATGCGTCGTTCGAGCCGCTAACAATGGTTCCCATGCGTAGGGCGTTGAGGCTCGTACTGGATGGCAAGGCGGAGATCGTGGAGGCGGACGCCGATCGGGTGGTTCGCTCCGAGCGGCTAACGTTGCCGCGTCCGGTTGTCATTCGCCTGATGCGGTTCATTCACGTTCCACGCCGCTTCCGCCGGCAGGTGACAAACACATTCCTGTTCGCCCGCGATCGCTATCGTTGCCAGTTCTGTGGCCGGCCGGCATCCGACCTCAGGCCGCGTGAGTCGCTCACGCGTGACCATCTGGTACCACTCTCACGCGGCGGCACCAATGACTGGACCAACGTCGTGACAGCTTGTAGCCCCTGCAACACTAAGAAGGGGAACCGAATGCCTGAGGAGATCGGTATGCATCCCCTCACCCACCCAATGGAACCACACTTCGTGCACCTGAGCTGGGCCGTGCGCAGACTGACGCCAATTCAGGCTCGCTACATTCGTCTCTTCTACGGAGAAGACATGCTGCACCAGCTCGAGGAATTGGAGGGACGCGGAATCGGCAGGCGTCATCGAACCAGTTGACAGTTAACAGGTGACAGGTGACAGGTGACAGGTAACAGGTAACAGGAGTGCTTCCCTGTTCCCTGTGCGCTGTACCTGTGAGCTGTGACCTGTGACCTGTGAGCTATGTTTATGGTCTGAACGTCGCCGAGCGCGTCTCGTAGTGCCGCTGCTCACCTCCCAATAGCTTTATCATCAGGGTCTGTATGCCGCGACTCACGGCTGTGCCGGCGCTCTTTTTTCCACGCACGGCGGGTCTGAGCTCCCCACGGAGCCAACGCTCCAGCTCGTCGAGATCGCTTACCGAAATCGCCTCGATATCCAGCGTGAGGTTGTAATAGTATCGATCGCGACGCGCCGGCAAGCGCATGGGCGGCGCATACGGCCGCGCGATTGCATCTTCGGCCGCGCTGAGATTGGCGAAGGTTCCCAGCGGGATCGCTCGGTCGCCCTCGAGGCGAATTACGACATATTCCCTCTCGAGAGACGAGTACTGCACTATGACATCCCATTCGACGCGTGTCTTGAGATCGTCGAACCAGCCTCGTCGCGACCACAGCTCCAATCTGTAGTGCAGTCGCGCCGGGAATCCACTGTGCATGAGATCCCGCACGCGAGAGTCGGCAAGCACGCTGAAGCTCTGCACCACCGGCGGCTGAGTGCCTCGCTGGCTGGCCGGTGGAAGAGTTACCTCCAGTCGTACCCCGCGTTGTCCTGCTGCCGCGGCGGGGGCCACCGCTACCAGAAAACCAACAGCGCACGCCACCAGCGCGTGACGCGCGCATCGTTGCACTAAAAACGGTGCCTCAACCGCAAGAGGAAGCGGGCAGGCTCGTTCGTATCGGAAACCGACTTCGCCACGAATGCCCCGAAGACGTCAAAATCCAGCCCGATTCCGAGATCGGTCTTGAAGGTGTGGAGGCCGGGCAGCGCCTTCGACGAGTACTGGAGATCGCTTAGCCGTGGCCCGACAAGCCATCCCCGACCCGCATCCGCGAACACAACCCAAGCACCAGACTTGTCGAAACCGAAACGGAAGTCGCGTTCGCCCTGCTGATCGTAGTCATCATCGCCGGTACCGCCAAGACTGATGCGGAGGTCACCGCGATACTCAAGCTGGGCAAGCGCGAGCCGCTCGCAAAGAGCCGGGTTCCCAGGTTGGCGCGTTGCTCCGGGCACAGGGCCTGCGCACGTAAAGACATCTGTGCCATCAACCGTGTTGCTAGGGCCGCCGCGGAATCGGAACCCCGGCAGCGTGCCGGCACCGCCCACGGAAAACCGCCGTTGCAAGGGCAGATTGTCGCCGCCCAACCAGCCGCCGAGTACCAGTCGCATGTTCAGCTGGCCCTTGGGGGAAACGCGGTTGTATCGTCTTAAGTCCAGGAATCCGCGAGTGTAACGCAATGGGTTAGGGCCACTGCCCGTTTCATCGAACGCCGCTGAGCTCCGTCCGTGCTCGACGTCAGCGGCGATCAGCCAACCGGTCCAAGGGTCCAGCTCGTCGTTCCGAGTGTCCAGTGTCAATGCCGCCGTTCCGATTCGAAATCTCCCCTCTTCCATGGGTGGGTTGGGCCGCCACTCGTCCGAGTTACGAAACAGTGTAAATGGGTCGCGATCAGAGCGCGATCGCCACTTCTGAGAGCTGTACGAAAGGGTTAGATCCAGCCCGCTCCAGCCAAAAAGTGACACGTACCCAGTGGAACCGTGCCTGTCGAAGTAGTCGCGGTAGTCCCGGTGTAGGAAGAATGAAGCCAGGCCTATCTCGGTGTCCCGCAGTTGCCATGTTTCCACCGCGCCCACCACATCAAAAAGCCGCCCTCCGATCGCAATTCCGCCTCGGCCGTCGGACCGCAATTCTGCGCGTACATCGTGGCCCAGGTTCTCGTTCTCCCACTTGAAATTATCGGCCGACCGAATGATGCCGTGCACGTCGATTTCGGCACGTGTGCGGAGCAGACCGGTGCTGAACCGGAATGATGGACCAGCCTGGATGGCAAGACCTTCAACTCGGTTGTAGGCCCCACGCGTGTGTAGAGCAATCGAGCTGGTGCTCTTCCTTCGGCCGAAAAGGAGACGTCTCATCCCCGCGGCGTAGTCGACTTCGCGCTCGCGGTCGGCCACAATCCTCTCTCCCTCCTCGTGATACCGGAGCACGGGGCGGTAGAGTCTTACCTCGCCGCCGATATCTCCCTGCTCACGGCCTTCGATGATTCCCCCCACCACCACGAGGTCGCCCTCTATGCGAGAGCCACGCACAAGCTCTACGTCCCCGTTGATGACCACCACGCTACCGGCTACTTGACCCGCCAAAACAAGAGGCCCGCCCAGGACAGCCACGTTTCCGGATACGCGCTGTTGCGCTGGTATATTCAGGCTCCCTGAAGCACGGAGCGCCGCTGGCGCGTTGTACAGCTTGACTAGGCTGTCCGCGAGGTCTCGCGGCAGCGTTCGCTCCTCAGGAACACTGTCGCGCTGTGCCGTCGCGGATGAAATGCAGACGGCAGATAAGCACGCTACTAGCGAGAGTCGCATACCAATCCTCAGTGGCAGTTGCCTTCTGGCGGCGGCAATCCCCATACCGCAGGACAACAGTTCGCGAACTTGTGTCATCATAACGGATTGCGTTGGCGGCGGGGGGATTGAGGGTGGCGGCGTCGCCGCGGGAGGACGCGCTTCGTATCGAAATGCGACGCCCCGAGTGATCGTCTAAGCGGTTGCTCCCGGAAGCGCGATGCCAAGCCTGCGCATGCGCCTGTAGAGATTTGGCCGGTCAGTCCGAAGGCGTCGCGCCGCTTCAGCTATGTTGCCTCCTGCCTCCGACAGCGCTCGGGCGATCAGACTTCGCTCCATCTCGTCCAGAGATTCGCCGAGCGAAACACCGTTCGTCAGAGCCACAGACAACGGCGCTCCGGTGCCGCCAGCTCCCGCATTGGTCTCCAGAGACAACACCGCACGAACGTCGGCCGCTTCCACGCTTCCGCCGGCGTGCAGAATCGCCAGCCGCTCGACGATGTTCGCCAGCTCCCGCACGTTGCCCGGCCACTCGTAGCGCACCATGAGATCCAGCGCTGTGTCTGCCCAGACAGGCGCAGGGCGACCGCTTCGAGCGCGATAGAGAAGCGAGAAATGGCTGACCAGTGCTGGAATGTCGTCGCGTCGCTCTCGAAGCGGTGGCACCAGCATCGGGATCACGTTCAAGCGGAAGAAAAGATCTTCGCGGAACCTTCCCTCTACCACCGCGCGCCGCAAGTCCATGTTGGTGGCAGCGATTATTCGTACGTTAACGGGGATCGGTTTGCCGCCGCCAACTCGCTCTATTTCCTTCGACTCTATGGCACGAAGCAGCTTGGCCTGAGCTTCGGGGCCAAGATCGCCCACCTCGTCGAGCAGCAGCGTTCCCTGGTGTGCGAGCTCGAATCGGCCGATACGCCTTTCGGTCGCTCCGGTGAAGGAACCTCGCTCGTGTCCGAACATCTCGCTCTCGACGAGATCGCGCGGGATCGCGGCGCAGTTTACGCGCACGAAAGGCCGCTCCCTCCTCGAGCTCCCGGTGTGAATAGCGGCCGCCACCAACTCCTTTCCAGTCCCGGATTCACCGACGATAAGCACTCGAGCCTCGGTCGGTGCGATTCGCTCTATCATTTCGCGGACGCGCTGCATTCCCAGACTGGAACCAACCATCTCACCCGTTATACCAAGGTCCTCCCGGAGCGACCGCGCCTGCCGCCTGGCACTCAACAATTCGAGCGCCGACGACAATGCGAGGAGGACACTCTCCGGGCTCAGCGGCTTCTCGAGAAAGTGGAACGCGCCCAGCTTCGTCGCTCTCACGGCGTCGGATAAGCCGGCGCGTCCGCTCATCATCACTACGGGTACGTCCGGAAGTTGGTCGCGCAATCTGGCCAGGGTCGCCATTCCGTCAAGCTCCCCCGGCATCATCAGATCGAGCAGGACGACGTCCGGCTCCTCACTCAGTGCCGCCGTCAGTCCAGCAACGCCGTCGCCTGCGTCGCGCACAGTGTAACCCTCCGCAAAGAGCAGGGCGCCGACCATGCGCCTGATGTTCGGCTCGTCATCGACTATCAGTACGGAAGGCACCCGGTGATTGTCTAAATCGAGCGGCCAAGACGGGCGCGCGCACCCTCAGGTGATTCGGCGCCCACTCCGCTCGGTGCCTGGCCGGGATCCGCGAGCAGCCTCGTCACGAACCTCTGCCCTTCTGAGACGCGTTCCACCTCGATCGCGATCGAATCCACCGCCTGCTCGATGCGTCTGAGCCGCTCGTCCATCCCTGCGAGCTCGCGAGGCAGTTCCATCTTTCCGCCGCGGCGGTTGAACCAGTAGTAGGCAATGCTGGTGACGCTTGTGAAAAAGCCAATGCTCACGAAAATGATGGTCAGGAATTCCGCCTTAATCGGATCCATGTCGGTATCTCCTCATGCAGTGTCACCAGCGAGAATTCGCCTCAACTCTTCACCTCGGCGCCCGCCGAGACGTGGCCACTGCGCTCCGACAGAAGTTTCGTTGTGAACCGTTGCCCTTCGGAAATCCGTTCCACCTCGATCGCCACAGCATCAATCGCCTGTTCCATCCGCTCCAGGCGTTGAAGGACTTCCGTTGGCACCTTAGGCTGCAACGACTGCCGGTCCAGCTTCCGGCCGAATGCCCGCGCGATGGGATATCCGATGATCGTTACTGCCATCGAAATGAACAACACTATGGGTATCAGTTCACCGGGCACGATCCATTCCCCCAAGATCAGGTGGCTCCGCTTGCCGGCAGGACGAAGCTGATCTCCGTTCCAGGTCTGCCGTCAACACTACTGGTGACTGATACCTCTCCCTTATGGGCCACAACCGTTTGCCTGGCTATTGCTAGCCCAAGTCCAGTTCCCCCTGCCTTGCTTGTCACGTAGGGTTCCCAGATGCGCGCGAGAACATCCTTCGGAATGCCACATCCGGTGTCTCGCACTGTCAACCTCACCGCATCGTTCCCGTTCACGCGCAGGAGCGAGACGTTTACGTCCACACCGCCTCCATTTGTGCAAGCCTCGACCGCGTTGATCAGCACGTTCGATACAGCTCGAGCCAGCTCCTCGTAATGGCCGCGTACCATCGGCAGTCCGTTCTCGATGTTCATCGCCAGCGGTATGCGGCTCGGAACCGTCGCCCGTGCCGAATACCGTGCAAGCTCACCAATATCTATATCGGCACTTGGACCCTCAGGCAGCTTCCCGAACTGCGCAAAGCTTCGCGCCATCTCCTCGAGTCGCCGCGACTCTGTCTCCAGTACTTCCACGGTTTCCCCGAGCGATGCAGGGACTTCGCGCTTCAATCGTTCTACCGCAAACCGAATTGGCGTAAGGGGGTTCTTGAGCTCGTGGGCTACGCGCCGAGCCGTCTCCCTGAACGCGCTTAGCCGCTCAGCCTCCAACTCTGTCGCTCTGGCCGATTGCAGCTCGCGCGCCATTTTCCGCATCCGTCGTCGTAGAGTTTCGAACTCCGGCGCCCCCCTTCCCAAAGATCCCTCTGGCAATGCCTTACCACGCGCTATGAGCTCTGTCCATCCTACCAGCTCGTTCAGCGGCCTCCCCAGCTGCCTACTCACGTGACCCGCCAAGCGCGATGCGAGTACTGCCACCACGAGAGTAAGAGTCAGCGCCATGACCACGACGGGCGCCGCGGAACGCGAAGCCAAGAACCTGAATCTGCGAGCCTGCGTCAGTGATGCCTCCAGCTGCTGCTCGTGGGCGTCGAGTGCTCGTCGCTGCTCTTGCGTCAGTCGCGACCGCGGTATCGCCGCGATGGCTCGTCTCCCCGATTCCGCCACATCCTCCCACGCCTTGTTCGCGCCCAGAACCGGAAGAGTATGGCCTGCCACGTAAGCCCCGCCAATCACCAGAGCGGTCGACGGGACCACGGCGAACAAGACGAACAGCAGAAAAACCCGAGTGCGGAAACCCAGCCGCTTCACATTCATGCCCTACGATCGGGGAAGACGGTTGTTTCGAAACGAAACATAGCCAAAAAAAAGCTAACAGGTGACAGGGAACAGGTAACAGGTAACAGGTAACAGGTAACAGCAGCGGTTCCCTGTCCCCTGTCCCCTGTCCCCTGTGACCTGTGACCTGTCACCTGTTCCCTGTCCCCTGTGACCTGTGACCTGTCACCCGTTCCCTGTTTCTAAGTACATTCCAATTATGTCAGACGCCTGGACCCTGCCACGCGTTCTCGCGGCCCGAGTCAACGATTATCCGCAGAGGGTTTTTCTGGTGTCGGGAGACAGGTGTCTCACGTACGCTCAGGTTGATGCTCAGGCCAGTGCGCTGGCGGCCTCGCTCGGCGAGATGGGGATCGAGTCTGGCGACCGAATCGCGGTCGCCATGCCCAACAGGATGGAGTGGATCGTCGCGTTGTTCGCTGCGGCGAAGCTGGGGGCGACGGTCGTTCCCATCAATCACCATCTCAACTATCACGAGCTGAAGTACCAGCTGCGGCACGCTGAGGTGTCGGTGGTTTTTGCCGTGGAGAAATACGGCGCCGTCGACTATCTGCAGATGTTCGAGGACATGTTCGCCGAGCTGCCCGACCTTCAGTACCTCATAGCTGTGGGCGATGGGGAGCTGTGGTTTGACGACCGGATCTTCAGGTATACTGACGTCATTGCGCGCACTATGGGCCGCGCCGCTCCTGAGGCGATCGTTTCGGACGACGACGATCTGGCGCTGCTGTACACGTCCGGGACGATGGGAAAGCCCAAGGGCGTCCGGCTTTCGCATCGGACGATTGTGGAGACCGCTGTGCGCAGCGGTGAAGCTCTCGAGATCGAGCCTACCGATCGCGTCCTGGTTCCGGTGCCCCTTTTCAGCATCTTTGGCTTCAGCGTCGCCGTAGGCACGATGGCGGCAGGAGCAACTCTGGTGCTGCAGGAGGAGTTCGACGCAGCTGAAGCTATCGACCTCATCGAGCGCGAACAGATTACGATTGTTCATGGCGTTCCCACGATCTATCAGCTGATCATGCGCGAGCCCGGGTTCGATCCCGGCAGGTTCCGCAAGGTTAGAACGGGGATCGTGGCCGGTAGTCCGGTCCAAGACGATCTGGTCCGGCGGATCCGGCGGTGGTGCGACGTTCAAGTGGCCTACGGACTTACCGAAACGGGTCCTACCGTCGCAATGACCCGTTTCAGCGACTCGGCCGAAAAAAGGCTCCTAACCGTAGGGCGCCCCCTCCCCGGAGTCGAGATCAAGGCAGTAGATTACACAACTGGAGCACTGCACGGACCCGAGGCGGTTGGGGAGATCGCCGTCCGCGGGCCGAATGTGATGCAGGGCTATGCCCGCATGCCGGCGGAGACGGCTCGGTCCTTCTCCCCGGAGGGGTTCTTCCTCACTGGTGATCTCGGCATCATCGATGAGGAAGGGTATTTACGAATCGTGGGACGCAGCAAGGAGACTATCGTGCGAGGGGGCTACCAGCTCTATCCGCGCGAAGTCGAGGATCAACTCCGTGCGCATCCCGCGGTGGACGATGTCTGCGTGATCGGTGTCCCCCACGACATTCTGGGAGAGCTGGTCTGCGCGTGCATCGTCCCTGTCGAAGGCGCGGTCATCACCGGGCGCGAAATCAAGGATTTCGCCCACGACACGTTGGCCGATTACAAGATTCCCGATATAGTCCGTTTCTTTGATGCCTTCCCAATGACCGGGAGCGGGAAGGTGAAACGGCGGGAGCTGGAGCGCGTCGTCACGCTCCATCACACGTACACACCAGGAAGTACATGAATCCACGCGATTCCAGAGCGGCCAGAGTCAAAGGACCGGTCGCTCCCATGTTCAGGGGTCCGGCCACGGCCACGGCTCCAGCCAGCGGTGCACCATTTCACCACGCCCCCAATGCCGCACTGCTCATCGATTTTGACAATGTCACGATGGGCATCCAGAAGGAGCTCAAGTCCGAGCTTAGGGCCCTCCTTTCGTCCGACATCATCAAGGGCAAGGTGGCAGTGCAGCGCGCCTACGCCGATTGGCGGCGCTATCCACAGTATATAGTGCCTCTGGCGGAGTCTTCGATCGACATGATCATGGCACCCGCATACGGCTCATCAAAGAAGAACGCAACGGACATACGTCTTGCCATCGACGCGATGGAACTCGTGTTCACGCGGCCCGAGATCGGCACAGTCATACTACTCTCGGGCGACTCAGACTTCTCGAGTCTCGTCATCAAGCTTAAGGAGTACGGCAAGTACGTGATCGGCGTCGGCATTCGCGAGTCGTCCAGCGATCTACTCGTGCAGAACTGCGACGAGTACTACAGCTACAACGCTCTGGCCGGCCTCGTGAAGTCCTCCGAGGAGGAACAAGTGCCCAGGGATCCCTGGGAGCTGGCCGCGGAAGCTATCGCGCGCATGCAGCGCAACGGCGACGTGATGCGATCCGACCGGCTAAAGCAAGTCATGCAGGACATCGATCAGTCGTTCGATGAGAAGAATCTCGGCATGTCGAAGTTCTCGCGCTTCTGCCAGGAGGCGGCGCAACGAGGAATAATACGGATCACCAAGCTGGAGAACGGTCAGATGGATGTCGAACCGGTCGAAGGCGCGGTCATTCCTCGTCCGCGCACGCCGGCAGTGCCTGCCGAATCCCCGGAACCGAACGGAAGGCGGTCACGGCGTGGCGGCAGAGGAAGAAGGGACCGCGAGCCTAGGATCGCCCTCCCCCTCGCTCCCTCCCCGGCCGCCACAACGCCAGTACCCACCGACGTCGCGGCCGTCCTGCAGCAGAGTCCTGCTTCGTCCGCGCCCGAAGCGGACCCGCCCCAGGCGATGCCAGCACCAGTTCACGTTTCAGCAGTGGAACACACCGGCCAACGTCTCACGAGGCAGGACGCGTTCGACCTGGTCCGCCGCGCAGTGGCATCGCTCGTCCCCAGCGGCGACGACGCTGTTCTCGCGAGTGAGGTGCGACGCGCATCGCGCGAGATGCTAGGTCGCGATAGCGAAACACTCAATGAGCGACACTTCATTCGCATCCTACGAGATGCGCACGACGCAAATGTCATCGATCTGCGCAAGCGAGGAGATGACTACGAAGTGGCGCCTGCCGCTGCCGCCGAACCGATCAGCAACCAGTTGCAACCGCCGCCACCCGCCGGCGCGGCGGGCACGGCGCCGGCCAGTCAGGCCGCGCGCAGCGCGGCGAACGCAGCATCGCTGCGTCGGGGGATGGGCCATCGGGGAGCCGGAACGCGGGGTGGCCGTACCCTGGAACTGCCGCCCGATCTTTTCTCTGTTGGCGTCGTGGATGACGCCTTCCCATTACCGACAGCGACCGAGCTTTCCGCGGTGTCGGCTCCGCCGGCTACTCCGGACGAGGCGCCTGGCGATGCCGGCGAGGTTGCGGGCACCGCGGCCCTAAGCAAGACACGCCGGACCAGACGTGGCGGGCGAGGGCGCGCTCGTAGCAAATCGGCTCCGCTATCCGCGAAAGAAAGTGCAACCAGTGGCGAAGCGACAGCGAAGCCGGCGCGCCGGTCCCGCGCCAAGAAGAAAGGTCCTGCGGCGCCAGGTGACCAAGGATGAACGAAAGCGCCGCGCATACCGCGCGGCGCCCGCGAGTTGGCGCTCCGCTCCCAACGTCTTTCTACGACCGTCAAACTGAACTCGTAGCCCGCGATCTACTCGGCGCGGTTCTCTCGTGCAAGACCAGTGCCGGGACAGCGCGCGGCAGGATTGTCGAGACGGAAGCGTATCTTGGTCCGCATGATCCGGCCTGCCACGCGGTGGCGGGGCGTACGAGCCGCACTTTCTGGCTCTTCGGGCCGCCCGGAGTGGCCTACGTGTACTTCGTCTACGGTGTCCACTGGTGCGTCAACGCCGTAACCAGGGAAGAAGGACATGGAAGCGCCGTCCTGATACGCGCGTTGGAACCGCTCGAGGGCATCGCCCTGATGCGAAAGCGGCGGCGGTTCCCGCGGTCCGACCGCGATCTCGCAAACGGGCCGGGCAAACTCTGTGAAGCATTGGGTATTACCGGCGAGCACAACGGCCTCTTGCTTCAGGAATCGAGGTCGCCCCTCACAATCAGTCGCGGCGTTAACGTGCCCAATGATGAAGTAGCGCTCACGTCCCGCATCGGAATCACGCGTGCTTCCGACTGGCCACTGCGCTGGTACGTGAAGAGCTCGGTCCACGTCTCCCGAAGAAGCAGGGAACCGTAAAGCAAAACGCGAGGCGGTGCTCGCCTCGCGTTATGCTCCCGACTCCCGACTCCCGACTCCCGACTCCCGACTCCCGAGCCCTACTGCGGTCGCTCGATTGAGCTTCCGACGTTGTAACGTATCCCGCCTTCGAAGATAAAGGTGGCGCGCTCGCTAAAGAAGAAGCGGCTTTGGGCCGGCATCACCGTTGCTTGGCCGAACACTGTCCAGCGTCTGAACTGTCCCTGCAGGCCCCCCAGCAGGCTGGCGGCCGCGCGATCCTTGAGCTCCTCGATCTGGTCGCGAATCTGGAATTCCTGCGACGCGTTGTCGAACGGATCGGCCGCGCGCGCTGACTGGATCAGATTGAGCGACAGGCCCACTCCGGCGTAGGGCCGGAGCGTTCCGAATGATTTTGGGAAGGCTAGAGCCGCGACGGAGAACCGGCGCATGTCGCGAATGTTGATCGTGAAAGGAGCGCCCTGAAAGTCCGTGAGGCCTGCCGTCTCGTTAAAGAGGTACTGCTCGAATGCCACGTAAAGGGCGCCCCGGGTGCGCGTAATCACCCAATCTGCGCCGAGCATTGGCGCGATCGCGTTCTTGGTGGTGTTCGTCGAAAACGACATGGTGCCGGCCTTTGCGCCCCAGAACCACGAGTCCTTGAACAGACGACCACTTCCACCGACCATTTGGGCCGTGCCGACGGACGGCAGTAACACCGTCAGGGCTAATCCCGTAGCCAACCACCGCACCGTGCGCATCATGGAGCTCCTCGTGTGATTGAGAGTGGATCGACTTCTATCGAGCGTTTGCGACCCCTCTCTTTCCGTCTCCACCAGCGAGAAGGGCATTGAAAAGCATCTTGAATGTGCCGTACGACTGCCCGCGGTACTGCGGTCTGAAGCCAAACATGACCACCCGGCCGTCACCAACCTTCGCCTCGACTGCTGCCGCCTTGCCGGCGATTGCCTCACCGCCCTGCAAATAACCGCTGAGCAGAATGTCTTCTGTCCGCTCTGGATATCTGGCGATAACTCGAACCGCGGATCCGGCCGCTGCGTCGAAAGACACGGAATTCGTGAAATACACTGCCGCTGTATCCGGCATCCCTCTCGCAACGCTATGCTCCAGGTTCATCAACACGCGCAGGATCGAACCCGGAGCGTACAGCGGAACGCGCTGCTGCCGCGCACTATCCGGCCTACCCGCGAACTCGTCGTCGTACCAGTCATCCTGCCGCGCAGGAACAACGATCTGCTTTACCGGTACTCCCAGAGCCTGTGTTGCCAGCTCTGCCGAACGCCCAAGCAGTACCAGCGTCCCACCACCCTTCACGAACCCCGCTATCGACTCAATACCGCCAGGGCCGATTCCTCCCGAATAAGGAGGAGGCACAGCCTCGGCGGACATGCCATCGCGCAGCTCGCGAAGGCTCATGTCTGAGACGAGGAGCACGTCAAAGTGGTCACGCAAGTTGCCCGCCTTCACGATGGAGTCCGGCACGCTGGTGAACGGGATGTCGAACCGCTCCAGTACCCAGCGGGTCCATCCCTCGTCCATGTTCGCTGTCCAGCCCCTGTACAGGCCGATTCGCGGCATCCGGGTGATCGTCGACAGAGAGCGAATGGTCATGCCGCCCGCACCGCGTCGGCATGCGCCGGCGACGTTCCGTGGAGCACGTTCGACAACGAATCCCCTTGCCGTCACCTGAACGCGTGCCCCAGCGGCCAGAGAACGCGCGAGCAGGGTGTAGGTCTTCGTGTCGCGCGCGTCCAGCAGTACTCCGTTCGGCGACCCCCGGAGCGTCTCACACGTGGTGACAGGCACATCGGATTGCATCGCAGAGACGGATTGAAAACCTGCGCGCAACAAAGGCGAGTTGACAGGTACCACCCGGACGCCCATCTGAAGTGGAAGCGTCCAGCCAGCCACGTCGTATGGGCGTTCGACCGGTCCACCCGGCCACTTCTCCATTCGCGGAAAGCGCTGCACTTCCAGCAGATCCTTGGCATGTGCGCGATATGGTTGAGCCATCCTCACGACGAATGAACCAGGGCCGTAGCTCTTGTCGGCGAGTGTCACGTTGGCTGACGCCCGTTCCACCTCGACGCCGCCAATACGCAGCACCTCTACCAGTCTGTCAGCTGCCGTAGGGTCGTGCTGTTCCGCTGGAATTACGTAAGCGTAGGGCGGCTGGGTCTCGCCAAGGCGCACGGCCTTTCTCCCCAGCTTGACGAAGTTGCGCACGTATTGCCCTCGCTGCTGCGACGCCATGTTCACCAACGCTTCCGCGGCGATCAGCTCGTATTCGACGATATCTCGGAGTCGCCAGACGCCACCTGGCCACGGGTTGGGAAAGTTCATACGCCGCTCGTACTCTGGTAGGCCGCGTTCGTGACCACGCAGCTTGGATGTGTCCTGGGTGATCGGCGTTGCGATCCTGACGCTGGCGGCTTCGCTCAGAAGCCCGACCATGTTGTGACGTGTTGGGGTCGACCGGGCCCCGCCGTGCCACCACAGGTCGTACGTAGCGCCGTCGCCCACACCAGACTTGCCTCGTTCCTCCAGCGCCAGCGCCATCTCCATGCCGATGTGATTTATCCCTCGCACTATAAGAGCGTCCACGTTCGGGTTGATCGGGTCCACGAACGGCGGTATGGTGAGACGCATTCCTTCATCGCCTTGCTGATGGACATCGTAAAAGATCTCTGGATACCAGCGCCGGTAGAGGAGGTCGGTCACGAGCCGGGTTTCCTTTTGTGTCACCATGTACCAGTCGCGGTTGTTGTCGTGGCCCACGTAGTGGTGGTATAGCCACGGCAGGCTGCCACCTTCCCACTTGGTGCCGAGGTTTTTTCGGTACCAGTCGGTGACCATGTCCTGGCCGTCCGGATTCATGGATGGCACCAGAAGCACGACCACGTTTTTCAGCGCATTCTTTAGCGTATCGTTGGTGGCGAGACGGTAGGCCAGTTCCATCGCCATCTGAGACGATGCTATTTCCGTCGCGTGAATATTGCACGAGATCAGCAGTACAACGGGTTGGGTGGCGACTATTCGTTCTTCCTCGGCGCTGCCGATGCTGCGAGGATCAGCGAGCTTGGCCTGGATGCTCCTTATGGCCTCTAGGCGGACCATATTCTCGGGTGACGATACGGTGACTAGAATGAAGGGACGGTCCTGCGTGGTTGGCCCGAGCGTTTCGAGCTTGACGGCGGGCGATGCGGCCGCAAGCTTGCCGAAGTAGGCGACGATCTGGCTCCAGTCGGCGAGCTTTCGGTCGGCGCCCACTTGGAAGCCGAGGTGGGAGTCAGGCGCGGGAACTCCTTGTGCCGCCGTGCTCGAGGGGAGTGCGCACAGGGCCGCGAAAGCCACGCTTCGGAACAAGCGGAGAGAGTATAGCATGAGCATCCGGGAGGTGATTGTGAAAGCAACGTGCGCGAATGAGCTTGAGAATCTTGCGTTGCGGTCACCCTCTCCGCCAAGTGGCGTCGCATGAAGAGGCCGCTCGCTCGGCCGCGCGACGAGCACTTTCGGACCGCGGTATACGGAACCGTTTTCGGCGACCGGATGAATGTTGTCCACCGGTTGCGCGCGGGTGACCGCCTTATTCTGGTGCCCGATCCTCCGGGAACAGACAATCCGGCGGTGTGGGTGCACGCCCGCGGCGGCGATGTGGTGGGCCATTTGCCCTACGCGCTTTCAGGTTGGCTCGTACAATGGATGCTGGACGGAGGGAGATGCGGGGCGTCAGTCGAAAAGGTTGAGTCCGACGACGTTGCAAGCTGGAGGCGTCTGATCATCCACGTGCGCTGCGAAACCTCGGAGTGAGGGGCGCGGATCTCATTTTCCTCCTTGCATCCCTTTCAATTTCAGCTTCCGTCCCACCTTCTTGAAGGCCTCGACAGCCCGGTCGAGATCAGACCGTGTGTGAGCGGCCGAAACCTGACACCTGATTCGCGCATGACCCTGAGGAACAACCGGAAATCCAAAGCCGGTGACGAAAACGCCCTCCTGTAGCATCATCTCACTTATCTGGATTGCGAGTGCGGTCTCTCCGACAATTATTGGGACGATGGGCGTCTCGCCCGCGATGGGGCTGAATCCAGCCTCTTCAATCGCACTTCGGAAATAGCGCGCGTTCTCGCGAAGGGTATCGACCCGCTCGGGATGCGCCTCCACGAATTCCACAGACGCCAGAGCGCTCGCGGCAACTGTGGGAGGCAGGGCGTTGGAGAACAGCTGGGGGCGTGAGCGCTGTGTTAGGTAATCGGTAAGCGCTGCTGAGCCGGCGGTGAAGCCGCCCGCGGCGCCACCCAGCGCCTTGCCAAGCGTGGAAGTGATTATGTCCACGTCGCCAAGCACGCCGTAATGCTCGGCAGTTCCGCGGCCACGAGCCCCGAGCACGCCGGTGGCGTGTGAATCGTCCACGGCCACGATTGCGTCGTACCGACGCGCCAGATCGAGGATCTCAGGCAGCTTGGCAATGTCGCCTTCCATTGAGAAGATCCCGTCAGTCCAAATGAGTCGCCTTCGCGCTCCCCTGGCGGACTCGAGTTTTGAGCGGAGGTCATCCATGTCGCAGTGCTTGTAGACTGCCGTGTCGCACTTGCTGATCGCCTTCGCCAGGCGCATGGAATCGATGATCGATGCGTGGTTCAGGGCATCTGAAACCACGAAATCACCGGCCTCAAGTACGGTCGCCGTCAGTCCCTCGTTGGCGTTCCACGCGGAAACGTAGCTGAGCGACGATTCCGTGCCGACAAATCGAGCGCACGCACCCTCCAACTCCCGGTGAACGGTGAAAGTACCGCAGATGAATCGCACGCTGCCTGTTCCGGCACCGAAGCGTTCAAGTGCCGACCGACCCGCCTCCACAATCTTCGGCTCATTCGCAAGACCGAGGTAGTTGTTCGATGAAAGGATCAGAACTTCGCCTCGCCCTTCCATCGTGACGCGCGCTCCCTGAGGAGACTCCAGGTGGTTGAGACGCTTGTAGACTCGATCGTTTTTGAGCTGGTCGAGGGAGCCGGTGAGCTCGCTGATGAATCGGGAGTTCAGAGACATGAATCGGGTGTCGGGTGTCGGGTGTCGGGTGTCGGGTGGGGATATCGGCTGCGGAAGATCATACCCGACACCCCCCACTCTACACCCCACACCCGCAGTTTCTCGGCCCGCCCCCTCACGCCACCTCGAAGATTACTTTTCCGGCTTCACCAGACTTGATCGCGTGGATCGCGTCATCGGCCGCTTCGAGTGGAAACCGATGAGTGATCACCGGCGTTGGATCGAACTCTCCGGAGCGCAGAAAGTTTCTCATCTGATGCCACGTGTTGTACATCCTCCGGCCCGTAACCCCGTACGCGGTGATCCCCTTGAAGATGAGCTCCGACGCGAAGTCAAATTCCATGGGCTTCCTGGGCACACCGAGCATGTGGACGCGGCCGCCAGGCCGCGTCAGGTCGAACGCCTGGTGCATCGCCGCCGGCGCGCCCGACATCTCCAGGGCGATGTCGACGCCCAATCCCCTAGTGCATCGATCGACCGCCGTCCTGACACCATCTGGATGCACGGTGTCATGCGCTCCCATGCGCTGCGCGAGGGCAAGGCGCTTGTCATTCACGTCCGAGGCGACTATGCGTGAAGCGCCTGCGGTACGGCAAATGCCTGCCGCGAAGATGCCAATCGGTCCACACCCAGTGATCAGCACAGTCGCGCCCGCGATGTCGGCGGCGAGCGCCGCGTGGAACGCGTTGCCCATGGGATCGTGAATGCTCCCCACATCGAACGAGATGTCGTCGTCAAGATGCCAGACGTTTGTCGCCGGCATTGCTATCAGCTCCGCGAAGCATCCGTCGCGGTCCACGCCGATGACCCTCGCATAAGGGCATGCGTGCGCGTTACCCGTTCGGCAGAGAAGGCAACGCCCGTCGACGATGTGACCCTCCGCGGTCACGCGATCTCCTACATGCACATCGGTTACGAGCGCTCCTCTGGCCGCGACCTCACCCGCAAACTCATGGCCGACGATGAATGGGGGTTTACAGCGCCCGCTGGCCCAGTCGTCCCAATCATGGATGTGTACATCGGTTCCGCACACGCCGGCACGCCGCACTCGAATCAGTACCTCGTCATCGCGGATCGTTGGTTCTGCAACGTCCTTCAGCACGAAACCTGGTTCGGCTGATTCCTTCACCAAAGCTTTCACTCGGTCTTCTACTCCGCTATTGGGGAAAGTCGCGCCCAAAACTCGCACTCATGGGCTGCTAATGCCAGATTGCGGCGCAATGTTTCGCCCGAGTCTGAGCGGGTACAGGTAACAGCTAACAGGTCACAGGGAACAGGGAGGCATGTTCCTGCCCCCGATTCCCTGTGACCTGTGACCTGTGACCTGTGACCTGTGACCTGTGACCTGTGACCTGTGACCTGTGACCTGTGACCTGTGACCTGTGACCTGTTGTGTTACCTGGTTTGCCGTTCTTTTCGGAACGGGCTGCGCAGAGCGGTAAAATCGTACGCCGCTCTTACATATAAGTAGCGGCCGTTGAACCCGAACGGCGAAGCGCCGGCATAGAGATAGATGCCGCGCGTCTGGTTGGCGGTGATTACAGTGTCCGGATAAACATCGAAAATGTTGTTTGCCCCAACGGCCAGGGTAAGCTGATCAAGGAACCGATACGACAGCGACAGATCCGTAACCCACTTGGCGCTGAAAGTCTGGTCCTGGGCGCCAGTGGTTGCGGGCTGGAAAACTCTGAACTCCCCGAAACGCTGAGCGTGGGCATTCCAGGTGAAGTTTCCAAGCGCGTGGTTCAATGTGAGGCTCAGATTGTCCTTGGGCTGGCCGCGTTCGAACAGGTTTCGTTGCACGCGATCGAACAGCGCTGTACTTACAGCCGCTAACTGTGGTGGAGTCTCCGAAACGCGAATGACCTCCGTCTTATTCTGATTGTAGCCTGCGGTGAACCGGACTAGACCCGCGCTCTCGAGATCCAGTCCGTAGTTAAACACCACGTCCAAGCCCTTTGTGCGCGTGTCGATTGCGTTCGTGAAGTAGCGCGCGCCGCTCACGCCCACGATCCCGTTGCGTTCCAGCAGCGCGCGCACGGAGTCGTGAATGAAATTGCCGGACAGAACGATCCGGTCGTCGATCGTGATATGGTAGTAATCCGCCGACAGAGAAAGATTTGCGATCGGGCGAAGCGTTAGCCCACCGCTCAGGTTCACCGATCGCTCGGGCTCCAGCGCTTTCGCTCCGAGAAGCTCTCCTCCCTGACTGCCCACGGCGAAGGTCCGGATCTCGAATGGGGTGCTCACACCGGCAACGTTGATGAAATTGGTTGAGACAGCGGAGAAATTGGACTGTGCCAGCGACGGAGCCCGGAATCCCGTTTGCGCTGCTCCGCGTACAGCGACGCCGGGAAACAGTTCGAGACGGGCGGCCATCTTGCCATCCGCAGTCGAGCCGAAGTCACTGTAGTTTTCAACGCGGCCGGCCACCGCAAGAAGAAGCTGCTCGATAGGTGTCGCCTCGATATCCAGATATCCGCCCACGTTCGTGCGAGACTCATCGGCTTCATCTTCGGGCCGGAAGCCAGGGAACACCTGAGCGAATGGCGCGGCGGGCTTGCCCGCGTTCGGGCCGTCCAGGATACGCTGATCACCAACCCTGTAGGAATTCTCATCCCCACGCTCGATCTTGTAGCCCTCTCGGCGAAGCTCCGCTCCTACTGCCACGTTCAACGGACCCGCAAATGTCTCGGGGAAGCGTCTCACGAAGTCCAGATTTGCGGCAGCTTGATTGGATCTGAGGGTACCGGCGTTGAACTTGGTTGGGCTGGCCAACCCCATTGATGTGTTCAGGCTCCGGTCAACGGTGAACTCGAAAGAGTTGCCGCCGTAGCCGGCACTCAGGTCCCAGCCCCAATCCCGCAAATTACCCCTGAAACCGACCGTCCCTGCCACATCGCGGATATCGCTGGCTATGTGCGGCAGCAATCCATTCGGAGCGAGGTCACGCACAACGCGGTCATCGCGGGAGCGGCGGAGAAAGCCGGCCGCCAGACCGTCGCGCATGCTGAATCCGCCGAAGCCGTACATGCGCGTGGCACTTTCAAAGGGGATCTCGCTGTTCAGGAAGAGCGACCAGTCGCGTGACTCGCTATCACCCTGCCAGCTCTGACGTAGTTTCTCGTCGTAAATGTTCGCACCAGCTGGTACGTTGGTGCATCTCGTATCTCCAGTAAGGCACTGCTGGCTCGTATCCACGCGCGCGCGGTTCGTTCTACCACGGTTCCTGAACTCACCGCTCAAGTGAAAGAAACCATCTGTGCGTATCGCCCGTCCAAAGTTCGCGTCCGCCTGCACCACCTCACCGTCGTCGTACGTCACGTCGGCGCCGTCCGGCTTGCTGCGAACCTGGCCGGCCGTTGCAGACAACGATGTCTGTTCACCCGATTTCAGGATGACGTTGATAACGCCTGCGATCGCGTCCGAACCGTACTGCGCCGCTGCGCCATCTCGCAGGATCTCTATGCGTTCGATGGCGCTCACTGGAATGGCGTTGAGGTCGACGCTCGTCGAGCCTCGACCAACTGATTGATTGACGTGGACGAGCGCGGTTGTGTGGCGTCGTTTGCCATTGATCAGTACCAGCGTTTGGTCCGGCCCGAGGCCGCGCAAGGTAGCTGGACGGATATGGTCGGTGCCGTCGTTGACGGAGGGTCGCGGAAAGTTCAATGATGGTGCCAGCATCTGGATGACCTGGCTTGTCTCTGTCAATCCCGTTTGTCTGATGTCGGCCGCGGAAAGCACGTCGATCGGGACCGGGGCCTCAAGCACCGAACGGTCCAGCGCTCTTGATCCCGTTACGACCACCTGATCGAGATTGATGGGGGCCCGCACCAGACTGAAATCCTGCGTCACAGTCTGGCCGGCGCTGACAACAATTGCGTGAGAAACGGTGCCGTATCCAATGCGGTTTGCCCGCAGGCTGTACGAGCCCGGACTCACCTGAAGTCGATAGGATCCGTCCGAGCGCGACACGGTAACCTGCTGCGTGCCGGCAATGCGGATGAAAACGTCCGCGATCGGCTGCGACGTTTCGGCCTCCGTCACGCGTCCCGAAACCGTTCCGGTCTGAGCGTGTAGTGAGGTGGCGAAGGCTATCGAAGCCAATCCGAGTGAGAGACCTCCGAATCGTAGCGTGGAAAACCGGAAATAACGTGCGGAGAAATGGTGTGGCGACGTGGACACAACGTTGGGCATGGTGGTCTCCAGGCGGGTGAGAATTTGAGAGCGCGAACGTGTATTCGGCCTGACGCCAGTTCTATCCGGATCGCGTTTGCGGCGGCTCCCATTCAACGAATGGTGTGTCAGGGAGCGGATGGGGTCAAGAGTAAAATGCGCTCATCGCGTGTGGGCTCACGGTGATGAGCCGTTCCTGATTCGATCGATCCTCACCGCGCACGCCTTGAATTCCGGGATGCCTGCATACGGATCCAGGGCAGGGTTGGTGAGCAGGTTGACGCACGCCTCGCGGTAGTGCATTGGCACGAACACCTGTCGCTGCGCTACTCGCGGCGACAGTCTCACTGCGATCTCGATGCTGCCGCGTCGCGAAGAGAGGCGGATGGGATCCCCGTCGCGAAGGCCCAGGGCCACGGCGTCTGAAGGGGAAAGCTCCACTACTGGCGTGGGCTCCCGGGCATCCAGACCAGGTGAGCGGCGCGTCATCGTCCCGGTGTGCCAGTGATAGAGCTGCCGCCCCGTGTTCATCCAGAACGGATACTCGGAATCCGGCAGCTCCGCAGGAGGCAGAAACTCAACCGGAACAAGAACTGCGCGGCCGTCTTTTGTTGGGAATCTGTCGTCGAAGAGGTAGTCAGTGCCGGGATGGTCCAAATCGGGTACCGGGTACTGAAGGCCGGCGCCCGCAAGCCGATCGTGCGATACCCCGCGCCACGACGGCGTGACCCGCGCAATTTCGTCCATCACTTCCGAAGCGTTGCTGTGCTTCGTCGGGAGACCCATCCGGTTGGACAACTCGAGCAGTATGTCCAGATCCGAACGTGCCGCCCCCGGTGGCTCAACTGCCTTGTGCGCGATCTGAATACGCCGCTCCGTGTTCACGTAGGTTCCATCCTTTTCCGCGAAGCTGGCACCCGGGAGCACTACGTCGGCATAACGTGCAGTCTCGGTGAGAAACAGATCCTGAACTGCAAGAAACTCCAGCTCGCGGAACCAGGGCTCGGCGTGCGACACGTCGGGATCGGATATGACGGGATTCTCACCCATGATGAACATGCCGCGAACCGGGCTCCCGTCCTGCACGATCTGTGTAACCTTGAGTCCTGGCTCCAGAGACAACCTTCCCTCGTCAACGCCCCACTCGCGCGCGAACACACGCCGGATATCGGGGTCCGTTACCGGCTGGTAGTCGGTGTACACCATCGGGATCGCACCGACATCGCTGGCGCCCTGCACATTGTTCTGTCCGCGAATCGGCATCATCGCCGCTCCCCAACGCCCGATCATACCGGTCGAGAGAATCAGATTCAGCAGCGACGTGACGATGTCAGTTCCCGTGTGATGCTGTGTGAGCCCCATCGCCCAGAGGGTCGCAGAACGCGGCCCGCGGGCGTAAATCTCTGCCGCTCGGCGAATGAGCGAGGCACGCACTCCCGAGATCGTCTCGGCTACTTCCGGTGTGTACGCCGCCACCCCCCGGCGAAGAGCATCGAATCCGTGCGTACGCGATGTGATGAAAGGCTCATCGTGGAGCCCAGTGTGCAGGATGTGGCACAGCATCGCGTTCAGAATCGCGACGTCCGTTCCCGGCAGCATCTGCAGATGAATGTCGGCGCGCCCCGCCAGCTCGATGCGGCGGGGATCAGCCACGATCAGTGTGGCGCCCCGCTTCTGTGCACGCTTGATCGCAGCACCGAACACCGGATGTGACTCCGTGGTGTTCGCGCCGAGAATAAAGATGACATCGCTTTCGTGCTCGACCTCGCGCATCGAGCCGGACGCCGCGCTGGTATTCATTGCACGCTGCATCGCGCTGACCGACGATGAATGGCAGAGGCGCGTGCAGTGATCGACGTTGTTCGTTCCGATCGCCGCGCGGAACAGTCGCTGGAGAAGATAGTTCTCCTCGTTGGTGCACTTTGCCGAGCTGAACACGGCCAGACTGTTGCTTCCGCGCTCATCCCGGAGTCTGGTGAGCTCCTGGGCTGTCAGCTCGAGCGCTTCGTCCCAGGTCGCTTCCCGAAACGGCTCGTACCAATCCGCGGGCGTTGCAACGCGATCCCGCGGATCACCAAGGGAACCCAGGCCTGTCTGCAGCGGGCGAAGCGGGTTCGAGGCGGGCCTCCGCTTAGTGGTGTTGCCTTCTCCGACAATGTCCAGCCACGGCCCACCGCGCCGCCCCCACTGCTCGCTCGCGCCATCCGGAGTGTCATACGTCCAGCGCGATTCCCCATCCCTCTTCGACCAGCCACGGCGAATGAGCGGGATTGTCAACCGGTCACGGTGGGTAGCGAAATCGACGCCGAACCGCCCTTTGACGCAGGTGGAGCCATCGTTGGGAGTATTTTCCTCGATCCATGGACTGGTCACGCGAACTATCGCGTTATTGTTCACCTCGAGATCGAGCTGGCACCCGACGCCACAGTAAGGACACACGCTGCGCACATGACTGGCTACTGCGGCCCTGGAGCCAGCCTTCACCTGCGCCAGAGGAATGACGTCGTGAATAGCCCCGGTGGGACAGACGCGCACGCATTCGCCACACCAGGTGCAGCCTGCGTGCTCCGGGTTGCCGTCAGCTCCTACGATTATTTCAGCCTGTTCGCCTCGATACGCCACGTCCAGCACACCTACCACCTGGATGTCCGCGCACGCGCGAACGCAACGAGTGCAGAGTATGCACGTTGACATGTCGTGCTGGATGAGCGGGTCCCCGTCACGCTCGTCGCCAGTGCGAAGCGGAAGCGCCGATTGGCTCGCCGCAACAACGTCGTATCGCGCGAGTAACTTCTCGAACTCGTTACTCCCACCGTTGGATCTAACCTTCCCAGCCGGATACCGCTCCAGCAGCATGCCCAGCACAGCCTGCCTGTTCCCAATAGCAGCGGCCGATTCAGTGGTGACCACCATACCGTCCACAACCGTCGCGGCGCACGCCGCGACCAGCTTTGGCGACCCGTCCACCGAGACGAGACAGATTCGACAGTTGCCTACTATTGGAAGCTTTGGGTACCAACAGAGAGTTGGCACGGCGAGACCGAGCGCACGCGACGCTTCCAGAATCGTCGTGCCCGCGTTTACCGTCACGCTCCGGCCGTCGATGGTTAGAGTGGGCACTCAGACATTATAGTGCGGCGTTGGTGAAGCCGAAACATGGGAATGGGAACAGCGTGGACTGCGGCTGGTAATCCCGATTCCCGATTCCCGATTCCCGCGCTATTATTCGCGCCCCCACCCCAACTCCGACGGATGGTGACGCCGTGACACAGCAAGCCCAGCAATCTCGCCGAGAGTTCCTCAAGGACGCGTCAGTTGTCGTCGCAGCCGCGGGGTTGAGCGCGTGCGCACCATCAGCAGCGAGTCCGCCAGTACCAGCGCCTGTTGCGTCTCCCACGGCACCGCCGCCTTCCTCGGGCGACGCATCCTTCAGGGACCTTGCAATGCGCGCGCTCGATGCAGCCAAATCCGCCGGCGCAGGCTACGCTGACGTGCGCATAAACCGGAACCGCAACCAGGCGATCTTCACCCGCGAACGACGCGTGCAGGCTCTCGTGGATAACGAGACATTCGGCTTCGGCATCCGCGTTCTCGTCGACGGCGCGTGGGGCTTCGCCGGCAGCAGGGAGCTCACCGCCGACGAAGTCAGCCGTGTTGCCCGGCAGGCCGTCGCGCAGGCCCGCGCCAACCGCGCTGCGCTCGTGCGACCCGTGGTGCTCGCTCCGGTCAAGCCTACTCCGGACGGTACATGGCGAGGTCCAGCAGAAATCGATCCCTTCAACGTGCCGATCGAGGAGAAGGTAGGTCTCCTCTTGCGTGCGAATGAAGCCGCACTCGCAGTGAAGGGGGCCCGCTTCGTCAATTCCTCCATGTTCTTTCTGAAGGAAGAGAAGACTCTCGCTACCACAGACGGTACGTATACGGTTCAGACCATCTATCGCGCGCAGCCCACGGTGACAGTCACGGCCGTGGCGCCGGATTTCTCCGACTTCCAAACGCGCCAGTCTACCGACATTCAGCCGATGGGCCGCGGCTACGAGCACGTCGTGAACGGCAAGATCGTGGAGAACGCCACACGCTGGGCTGAAGAAGCCGTGCAGAAGCTGGCCGCCAAGCCGGTAGAGGTTGGTCGTTACGATCTCGTTCTTGATCCCACGCATCTCTGGCTCACCATTCACGAATCCATTGGCCATCCCACGGAGTTGGATCGCGCAATGGGGTACGAGGCCAACTACGCGGGAACGAGCTTCATCTTCCCGCCGGAGAAGCAGCTTGGCGCTCTCAAATACGGCCCCGAGATCATGAATGTGCAGGGGGACCGTTCCCAGGTCGGCTCACTGTCAGCGGTAGGCTGGGACGACGAAGGCGTCAAGCCCGAGGACTTCCTGATCGTGAAGAACGGTGTCTTCAACGACTATCAGACCACGCGCGAGCAGGCCCTTTGGCTGGACTGGTGGTACAAACGCCAGGGCATGGAAACGCGATCGCATGGCTGTTCGTATGCGCAGTCCTGGGCGGATGTGCAGTTCCAGCGCATGCCCAACGTCTCGCTACTCCCCGGTGAGCAGGATATCGGGTGGAACGAGATCATCGCGGCCACCGACCGCGGCATTGCGATCGTTGGAGACGGATCATTCTCGATCGACCAGCAACGTTACAACGCTCAATTCGGTGGACAGCTCTTCTACGAGATTCGCGGCGGCAAGATCACTGGAATGTTGAAGGATGTCGCGTACCAGATGCGCACGCCGGAGTTCTGGAACTCCATGGACATGCTGGGGGGAAAGAGTAGCTACTTGCTAGGCGGCGCTTTTGGCGACGGTAAGGGCCAGCCCAGCCAGTCGAACGCGGTGAGTCACGGATGCGTGCCGTCGCGCTTCCGCCAGGTGAACGTGATCAACACAGGGAGAAAAGCATGAGCAGCTCGACGCGCCCGTACTCTCTCATAGAGCCAGCGAGGTACCTGTCGAGGTCGGAGGCCGAGGCACTTGCCAAACGCGCGCTCTCGTTCTCCAAGGCTGATGAAGCGCGCGTTACCATTAACAGCGGCACCAGGGGCAACACGCGATTCGCGGTGAACCAGATCTCCACCGCAGGCGACAATTACGATACGAGTGTTACCGTGCGAAGCTCGTTCGGCAAACGGAGCGCGAGCGCCACGACCAACAAGCTCGAAGACGAGGCGCTTCGCGCAGTGGTGGACGTTTCCGAGCGCCTCGCTCGGCTCGCGCCGGAAGATCCGGAGGCCATGCCAGAGCTGGAGCCTCAACAGTATCAGGACACGCTGGGCTGGAGCGAGTCTACGGCCAACGTGGATCCGCTGGTCCGTGCCACGGCAGTGCAGAGCATTACAGGTCCCGCGCGCGCAGCTGATCTCATGTCCACCGGCTATCTCGAGATCACGGCCGGATCGTTAGGGGTCGCCAACTCGAAGGGATTGTTTGCGTATAGCCGGCGCACGGATACGGCTCTAACCAGCACAGTGCGCACTACTGACGGAACGGGGTCCGGATGGGCTGGCGCCGCTCACTCCGACTGGAGCCGTCTGGAGCCCGCGTCCATCGGCGCGCGCGCCATCGAGAAGGCCAAGCTCTCCGCCAACCCTGTCGCGATCGAGCCCGGTCGCTACACGGTGATACTGGAGCCGACGGCCGTGGGGAATCTCGTGCAACTAATCGCCTTCGCGCTCAATGCCAGGAACGCCGATGAGGGCCGCAGTTTCTTCACCAAGACCGGCGGCGGGAACAAGATCGGACTGAAAGTGGTGGACGAGCGGGTCTCACTCCTGTCTGATCCATTGGATCCGGACGCGTATGCGAACACGTTTACCGGCGAGGGATTGCCTGCCGGGCGAACCGTCTGGATCGAGAATGGAGTGGTTAAGAACCTTGCGTATGATCGGTACTGGGCGCAAAAACAGGGAAAGCAACCCACGCCCCTGGTCGGCACGCTGCGAATGTCGGGCGGAGATTCGACGATCGAGCAGATGATCGCTTCCACCCAACGCGGGGTTCTCGTAACGCGGTTCTGGTACATACGGCCCGTAGATCCCCGCACGATTCTCTACACCGGGCTCACACGCGATGGAACATTCCTCATCGAGAATGGCAAGATCACGAGGGCGGTGAAGAACTTCCGGTTCAACGAGTCGCCGATCTTCATGCTCAACAATCTCGAGGCGATGGGCCGCCCGATGCGTGTAAGCGCCAGCGAGGACGGCAGTCCGGGATTCGCGATTGTCGTGCCGCCAATCAAGACGCGCGATTTTGCGTTCACAAGCCTGAGCGACGCCATCTAATCAACTGTCAGCTGTCAGCTGTCGCCTGTGAGCTGGCTTTTTCATCTTGCGTATCTCGCGAGCGCCAACTCGGCGATGCGCGCGATCAATTCCTCGTACTCGAGACCATCCTGCTTTGCCGCGCGGGCGAATTCGCTCTCGCGCTCGAGGTAGCAGTTGGGATTCGCTTCTATCACGTAAATCTTGCCTTCATCGGTAACTCTGAGATCTATCCGAGCGTAGTCCCGTAGGCGAAGCGCATGGAACGCTTCCACCGCTATCTTCTGCATGCGATCCGAGAGCTCCTCGCCAAGGTCGCTCGGGAATACCGATTTCGTTCCTGCAAACTCGGCCCCGCCACCCGCGCCGTCTTCTCCCCATTTGGCTTCCCAACTCGCAATCTTCGGACGGTCGGACGGGAAACCGGTAAAATCCAGCTCGATCACGGGCAGTGGCTTCACGTTCACGTTGCCCAGCACAGCCACGTAGTACTCACGTCCCTCGATGAACTGCTCTACCAGCGCCGGTCCGTTGAATTCTGTTTGCATCTCCCCGATTCTCTCGAGTAGCTGCCTGATGTCGTGAACTACCGACTTGGAAGAGACTCCCAGAGAAGCATCCTCCTGCGGCGGCTTCACGATCACCGGAAAAGAGATGTCTCCAGCCCAATCCACAGCACCCCGATAGAGCGTCGCGAACTGCGGCGTCAGGATGCTATGGAACGTCAGGACTTTCTTCGTCAGTGATTTGTCTCCGGCCATTATTAGCCCCGACGGACTGGATCCTGTGTAGCGCAGATGCAGCAGGTTCAGGAGCGCGGCCACGTTCGACTCGAGCGAGCTCTTTCCGCCGTACGATTCCGCCATGTTGAAAACCAGGTCCGGCTCGGCGGCACGCAGAGCCGAAACCACCGGTTCGACTGAGGCATCCACAGCCATCGTCTCGACCTCGTGATCGTGACTTCTGAGAGCAAGCGAAATCTGCTCGATTACCGGATCGACAGGCGGTTCCAGGGCGTCCGCCGTGTGCAGTAGCACGACCTTCACTATTCCTCTTTCCCCTCCCGACTGTCGTCTTCCACGTCGTCGGTCCGCGTGACGTCGAGTGCGTCGGTGTAGCGATAGTTCATGATTACGGCGGTGCAGAAACCAGTGAGCTCGATCAGCGTCGATGCTTCCAGGCCCCTCACCTTCAGAGCCAGTTCCGCAGCTCGAGACGCTAGAAGGTCCACGAACGCGCGCACAGTGCTAGCGCTCTCTCCCGTCCAGTAGGCGATTCGGCGGACGATTTCTCGCTCATGCCGCCGAAGAAACGCGTCTGCAGGTTCCCCGGCCGGAGTGTCCGAGAAGGTTCCAAAGATAAGCCCCAAGTCGCCGTCGAAGTATCGCTCGTCCTGAATAGGAAGAGGCTCCTGAACGGCCTGGTAATGGTCCGCGACAGTGTAGTCCATGCTCTCGACTGGCAGGTCGTCCGGCGTCAGCGCGGGCGGCTCGGGCACTTCCGAACCGATATCGCGCAGGAGATGGTCTACGTACTCGAGCTTCGCCAGCGCCGGCCACCCTTTATACTCGGCGCGCCAGTCCCGCTCAGGCGTGAGCCATACCGCGAACGTCTCCGCGAAGTCCTCGTCGGGATGCTTCTGCGCGTACCATCCGAGAATATGCCGCACGTGGCTGCGTGAGAACGGATCCACGCGAAAACGATCACGATAGGGCCTCGAGTATGGGCCGAAGGTCTGGCGCCACTCCGGCCGGTCGTACAGGCGATACGCGTAATTGAAGGCGTGGCCGGCTTCGTGCCGGAGGTAACGCATGGCGTCGATCTCGCTCTCCACCTCCGTCGCGAACTCCTCCTCAATTCGCGCCAACTTGGGATCGGCGAGGTAGAATGGCACACCAATTAGCGGAGTGTCGTCGGGGCAACCCCACTCATCGCTGAGATAGACTGGGGGGCGGAACGCCAGGCCCTTGCTCGCCAGCTCGTCGTAGAGCTTTGTGACGAGCTGCTCCACCAGAGTTCCACTGACTGATAGACCGAGCTCTGAAATTCGGCGACCTAGTAGCTGCCGCCGTTCTCCCTCCCACGTCTCGAAGGATTCGTTCACGCCGGACATAGGGCAAGCGGCGTACCGCGCGAAATCGCTGCAGGATGCGAGAAGCGCCGACGGGAGAGCACGCCGGCGCTTCGTGGACCGAAGCCGAGGATCAAGGCGGGTGCGCTACGCCGCTTTAGGCTCTCCAGCAGCGTCCACTTCCGGAGCCGGACCCCAAACGTAGGCAGCCAGGAGCGGCAGCGTTTCATCCCGCTTGCCGCGCGAGATTATTATTCCGACTGGATCGCCCGACGTGCTGTCGTAATGAACTTCGGCCATGATTCCTTACCACCCGAAAAAGAAATCGGCCCCCGGAACGGTCGAGGGCCGAACGCATCTTTAGCAGCGTCCATGCCACGGTGTGTGGATAAACTAAGTCTTTGTCAGATGGCCATTTAGGAGATGGCGCCGCGCTGTTTCCACAGTATATGTCACAAAACGACACGCTCAGCCATATCCTGGGATGTTGCACTTCGACACGAACTCGGGACTGAACCCGTTAAGCGACTGCCTTGCACGCCATGAAGGTTTCTCGGGCGTGCAGCTCCTGTTCGATGGAGATTTGCCAGCCACGATAGCTTGCCCTGAGTTCGTCGAGATGCAAGAGGCGCTTTCCATCCGTCTGGGTCTCCACGAGGTGGACGCCGCCGACGGTGGTGGCATCCTGGAGAATGCCGATTGTGCGCGCTCGCT
>JBHENQ010000036.1:0-46935 GCA_046261975.1 Gemmatimonadaceae bacterium
TCGCGGAGCTCCTGCACGGTCACGTTGCGGCGATGAACCTGAACAACTTCGTAGTGCGCCCGAAGCGGCAGCTTGTGGAGAAATACGCGAAACGCGAGGCATGGGGCGCGTTGAAGGAAGACTCGTTCGCCGAGCTGGCGCACGAAGTGGCTGGTTTGCCATCGGAGCAGGAACCCGAGGATGAGGAGGCGAAGCGGTTTGACCTGTTGATTCTGAGCCTACAACTCGCCGTGCTGCGCGTGGAACCGGCTTTCAAGCGGTTGAGCGGCCAGTTGAAGGCGATTGCCGGCTTATTGGAGGAGAAGGCCAGCATCCCGATGGTGCAGCAGCAGCTCCCGTTGATTCAGGAGATCCAGTCAGACGAGTGGTGGCAGGACGTAACGACTCCGATGCTGGAGACCGCGCGCAAGCGGCTACGCGCGCTGGTGAAGCTCATCGACAAGCAAAAGCGCAAGCTCATCTACACGGACTTCGAGGACCAGATGGGCAGCGAGGCGTCGGTGGACCTGC
Organism: Gemmatimonadaceae bacterium; assembly: GCA_046261975.1. Taxonomy (GTDB): domain Bacteria; phylum Gemmatimonadota; class Gemmatimonadetes; order Gemmatimonadales; family Gemmatimonadaceae; genus JBHENQ01. The sequence goes on from JBHENQ010000036.1 coordinate 511, forward strand.
CGGGCTTCGGCGCGCCTGACAGCTTCGAGCGCTTCCGCGTCAAGGCGCGTGCGTTCCTCAAGGAACAGGAGAACCACATCGCCATCAACAAGGTGCGCATGAACAAACCGCTGACGCGGTCCGACCTGGACGAGCTTGAACGGATGCTGACGGCGAGCGGGATTGGCGGCGCAGGTGACGTGCAGAAGGCCAAGGAGGAGGCCAACGGCCTGGGGTTGTTTGTGCGTTCGCTGGTGGGGCTGGACCGCGAGGCTGCTAAACAAGCGTTCGCCGGATTCCTGGCTGGAAAGACGCTGAACGCGAACCAGATCGAGTTCATTAACCTGATCGTGGATCACCTGACAGAGCACGGCGTGATGGGCGCAGCGTTGCTGTACGAGACACCGTTTACCGACGTCACACCCAGAGGCCCGGACGAGCTCTTCACCTCAGTTCAGCTGGATGAGCTGCTGGCGATCCTCGATCGGGTCAGGGCAGCTGCACTGGCAGCCTGACCGCTGCGGCGCCGGCTGCTTTCCTCGCGCGGTGACCAACGATGGAGCTGGAGCGCCGACGTCCTTGCCATCTGCCTGCGTAGGTTCGATAACAGTAGTCCAATTTGTTGCAATGAGCTGCTAAGACGGTGCAAGATAACGTATTAGGCGTGTCCGGCACAGCTGAATGCTAAGGTGAAACTACCTTGCGATTGCAAGGTAGAATGATATATTTGTGATATACGGAATTCGAACCGACGGTCAGTCGGTTCAAATCCAACCCGATTGATGCAGGAATTGCGGCTGGCGACAAGAGCCCCTGGGCTCTGCCAAGCGAAAGCTTGGCTAGTCAGCCGTTCTGCTTTTCAGTAGTACTCGACCGGCCCCACCCGGAACGCCTCAAACTCCGATTTGATAATGCCCGCAATCAAAACGTGATTGCGGGCATCGTTGTTTTCCCACTTACGCTGAATGGCCCAACAACAGTAATCGGCGACTTGGAGACAGGGATCGCTTGTCGCATCCCAGGAAGCAACACGAAATCGGGTCGTCGGGGATACTTGCTGCAACACATCAGCAACGGCTCCGTGGAATGCTGAGCGTCGCTTCTTTGTACCGATTGAAGCTCCCACAACAAAGAGCTCGTCATCGCGGGTGACGACTAATGGCGCCAAGTACTTCATATGAAGATACCACGCCATCTTGTAGAACCGCTCGTCCGTCGTTCGGATGGAGGGCTGGGCTTTGGATTTCTGCAATATCGTCGCGTCCACACGGAACTCGTGCTGACCAAGAACGGCGAATACGTAATCCCTCACCTTTTGAGAATCAGTAGTAGCGTGAAACTCCCTATCTAATCCGACACCGTGCCAAGCTAGCTCTCGGCGTAGATCAAGGAGTGCCTGTCCCGCATCGAAGCCATCGGCGGTGACGGTGGTGAGAATGAAATACTTCGATGCGCCGGGCTTTCGCGAGAAGTCAAAATTCCCGGATTCATCAGCGAAGATGTACCGTCTAGACATGCTGCCGTGAAGCTACTCGGAACCCCACCTCGCTCCAAGTCAATCGGATTACATGCGTGCCTTTCGCAAATAAAGATGGGAGTCCCGGCTAAGTTGGTTCGGAGGTGCGTGAGATGCTAGCGAGGAAGAGCGAGTTGAAGCGAGCTGTGTCAATTCTGACACATAAGGGCGTCGATCCCATGCATCGTGTATTATTGAGAGTCGCTGAAAGAAGGAGCCTTATGCCTGACAAGTCAGTTATCGTCCACAGCGTTCCCGACATCCTCGGCGGCACCCCAGTCTTCGTGGGCACGAGAGTCCCCGCCCAGACTCTGTTTGACTACCTGGGCGGCGGCGACACTCTTGATGAATTCCTCCGTCAATTCCCTTCGGTAACGCGTGAGCACGCGTTGGCGGCCCTGGACCTCGCACGTGACTCGCTTCTCGCTGGTGCGGGTACTGCTTGATGAGCAGATAACTGCGACCGCAACCGCGCTTGCGTTCGGCCGGTGAGGTTTCTGAGCGATTGGAGAGGGTGATGGGGCTTCCGATACTGATTGTCACCGTTAGACCAAGCTACGAACTTTCGCAGCGTTCGTTCTTTACATAAGGCGATCTAGATTGCGTTAGCGGACGCCCGTGCTGGCGGTGCAGATGATGCTCGCCGAGGGAGTGCACAATGTATCCCAAGCCAGATCCCTCCAACTTTACGCCCAACGGCCGGCGGAGTCATAATTCTTAGGCAGAAGAACGCACATCAGCGGGAATCCCCAAGATGCTGCAAAGCCCGCTAAGGCTCGTGAAGTGTTGGAGGGAATTCGTACCACAGCGTGATATCAACACGCTGCCACGGGGTCTTCGTGGCATTTACGTTTTGTACAAGTACCGTCGGCGCGCGAAGGCCTACAACGTGGTGTACGTAGGCATGGCCGGGATCGGACGCCGCGGTGGCATCGTTGTACGACTGCGCAAGCACTCGAGAAAGAAGAAGGACCTCTGGACGCACTGCTCCGTTTTCGAGGTGTGGGACAACATACGGGAGGAAGAGATCAGAGAACTGGAGGGTTTATTTAGGCACATCTATGGCCGAGACTCCCAGGCGAGTGGTCTCAACAGGCAGCGAAGTTTCAAGAAGCTGAAAACTCTTCCCAGGATCCTGTTAAAGGGCAAATGAAGCGCAGATTGGAGCACTTGACCTTACGTTGCGCGACACCCGTAGTTGGCGACGACGAGGACACATTTGTGGCCGACACGCACCGCCTCCGCCCTTACGGGTCTCGCGACCCCAATCCTTCAACTACCTAAACTGGTAGCTGCTAATACTGCGACCTGGACATAACGGACCGGTCGGGGCCGGAAACAGTAGGACTGAGATCGCTACCGATCTCGTCGAGAACGGAGCTTCGTATGTCGCCCTCAGCATCCGCACGCCGCCCCCTGACCGTTCCGTGACACGTTCGACCTCCCGTTTCAGCGAACGGGAAGTCTCCTGAGCTTCCTGCCGACCACCATCGGCTTGGCGGGACCGGCCTTGCGTTCGTGACCACCAGTGACTACTTTTGGTCCATGAAGGCTGTCGGTGTGAAGGAGCTCAAGGCGCGTCTCTCCAGCTACCTGCGAGCCGTTCGGGCGGGAGAGACTCTGTTGGTGACCGACCGTGATGTCGTAATCGCCGAGATCCGTCCGTCTGCCCGGCGCCCAGCCCCGCCGGACACCTTGGAAGAGGCTATCGAGGCGTTAGCTGAAACCGGGGAGGTCACGCGCGCCAGCAGGAGAAAGCAGGGCTGGACCTGGGCTCCTCCCGGGCTCGGCCTGGCGCCCGGCACAGCGGAAGCGTTACTCGACGACCTACGCACCGATCGCCCGACGTAAGCCGTGTCCGCCGCCATTTATCTCGAAACATCGGCGATTCTCCGAGCGGTTCTCGAGACGGGAGTGAGCCCCGAAATTGAACGACGTTTAGGCGATGCCAGCGTCCTGCTAACATCTCGCCTCACGTTGGTGGAGGCCGCACGCGCGCTAATTCGGCTCCGGCAATCGGCGAGCGTTGCCGAAGCGCGCCTCGCGGATACGGAGCGCGGCCTCGACGCTCTGTGGGCGCGGTGCGATTTATGGGAACTGACTCCTGCGGTCTGTGATCTCGCGGCAGCAATCGTTCCCACGAAGCCTCTCCGCACGCTGGACGCTCTCCATCTCGCAACATTTGTTCTGGCGCGGCGACGCTTGGGGGACGTGGAACTCCTCACGGCTGATCGGCGGTTGGCGGAGGCGGCGGAGTTGGGATAAATATGGAAATGGTAGCTTGAGAGTATCGACCGTGCTCTAGCCAAGTCGTCTCTGGCAGCCCTTTCGCCGCACCTCTATTGGGAATGATGCCATGCCGCAAGCCACCGTCGTTGTAGTCGGCGCAGGGGCGTCTGGGCTCTCCGCCGCCGGCGCGCTACACCGGCGTGGAATCGAGGCAGTCGTTCTCGAGCAGGATGAGCGGCTGGGCGGCACCTGGACACGACGATATGACCGGCTCCGTCTCCACACAGTGCGCGGTTTCTCCGGACTGGCCCACTACCGGATTCCGCGTCGCTATTCCAGCTATCTCTCGCGCGATGAGTACGCCGCCTATCTTGCAGAGTACGCTCGCCACTTCCCTCTGCGCGTCATGACGGGCCACCCGGTTCACAAGATCCGCATGGACCCGGATGCACAGGCAACTTGGACAGTCGCAACTACTGGCGGCGACTGGCACTGCCGAGCAGTCGTGATCGCCACCGGTCAATACCGAATTCCGATATTACCCAAATGGCCGGGACACGAGAGCTTCGACGGTCATCTCGTGCACTCTGCGCGCTACACGACCGGGTCGGCATACGCGGGCAAACGCGTGCTCGTCGTCGGCGCGGGTAATAGCGGCACCGAGATCGCCACCGATCTTGTCGAGAACGGAGCGTCGTACGTCGCCCTGAGCATCCGCACGCCGCCACCGATCGTTCCGCGCGATCCGTTCGGCCTCCCCGTTCAGCGAACTGGAATTCTGCTGAGCTTCCTGCCGGCAACTATCGCCGATCGGATCGGGCGACTGACTTCGCGCCTCGTGTTCGGCGATCTCACCAGCCACGGTCTGCCGAGGCCCGCGTGGTCGCCATATTCGGCTCGACGCGTGCCCGTCATCGACGTCGGGTTCGTCAACGTGTTGAAGCGAGGCTTGGTCCACATCCGGCCTGCACTCATCCGCCTCACCTCCGAAGGAGCGGTCTTCCAGGGCGGCAGCGCCGAATCCTTCGACACGATCATCGCGGCGACAGGCTTCAGCACCGGACTGAATGAGCTTCTCGACACGAGCGACGCGGAAGAAGTGCTGGACGCCTCGCATGAGCCGATCGATCGGTCCGGACATCCGACCGCTCGTCCCGGACTCTTTTTCATGGGCTACATCCACAGCCTCCGCGGGCACCTGTTCGAGGCGAACCTCGCCTCTCGGCGGCTCGCAAAGAATGTGGGCCAGTATCTCGAACAGGGTGCGTGAGAAGATGCCCGTCCCAACGCGCGTGTCACTGAAAAATTCCCTCCCGATCGTGCGCTGGATGCCGGCGTCATTCGCGAGGGAAGACACCGCACGCTGATGCAGAGCTTGCTGCTGGCGGTAGGCGCACTGACGGGGGAGCCCTGAAGGTTGAACCGGCGGACATCGGCCTGCTGTTGAGAATCCTGTTGCGCACGATTGACACAACCAGCGTTCAAATGGTACTACTCGGCATATGCTCAGGAGCTAACATGCGCGAAGACATGGGAACCTTCCGCGTCGACGTCGAAATCGAGAACCCCGCACACCCGGGCGAAAGACGCCTGCTGCGGACCGTGCTAGTGGACACCGGGGCTGAGCTGTCGTGGTTTCCCACCGACGCCCTGGAGTCGCTCGGGATCGAACGGCGTAAAGTCTGGCATTTCCGCCAGGCGGACGGTACGGTTTTGTCGCGGTCAACCGGATGGGCCCTGGTGTATCTAGCCGATACCGCAACGGTCGATGAAGTCGTATTCGGCGAGCCCGGTGATCTGGTGCTCCTGGGCTCGCGCTCGCTTGAAGGGCTGAATCTTCGCATCGACCCGGTGAGCAAGCGGCTGATCGACGCCGGACCAGCACCGGCGGCCGTGTCGGAGGGCGTCCGCGCGTACGCTCTTCCCCTGTAAGATCCGGCAGTCGCACCTCGAGCACATCCGGCAGAGTCTCGAGCGCGCCTTGTGCAACTTCGCGTCCTGCTGCTGGTCGGGGCCGGGTGACTACGTTTTCGCCCGTCTTATCGCACGCTGCGCGCTCGCGGCGCGCAACATTGCCCATGTCTCGAAGTGGCCGTCGACGATCTGATGCGTCGCGACGAGGCGATCGAGCGAATCAGCGGTCGCGATTTGGCCCGCGGCACGTCGCGCGTCGGCCTCTAGCTGGACGATTGTTGCCAACGAACGCGAGAAGTAAACGCCGTGGCGCGCCAACTCGGCGCGGCGGGCGGCATCGGCGAAGTTGCCGAGCACGTAGGCCAGCGCGGCGTCGAGAGTGCGCAGCGTCATCACGTAGCTCCGCTGGGATCGTCCTGCATCGTGCTGTCTGACCAGGTTGATGGTTGCTCGCACCGTTTTCTCGTCGCCCGCGCGGGCGGCAAGATCGCCAATGCGCTCCGACAGACGACCGACTGCCGGCGGCGAGAGGTCGCGGAGGCGCAGCCAGTCGAGCGCATCGCGCGCGTAGCGCGCCGGCATGGCAGGGTCGCCCCCCAATGCGAGTTCCGTCCACCCCTGGTTCAGCAGCGCGTTAGGCGAGTACTGCACTGCGTTGTCAGCGCGTATGGAGTCCAGCGTCGCCCGTGAGGCTGCGATGTCGCCACGAGCGAGATGGACGAGATGCAAACGCCACCGGCGATTCGGACGGGGACGGCAGCTGTCGGCCAGTGCGAGCGCCGATGTGAGATCCCCCCGAAACAGGGCGGCGAAGTAACGCGCCTCGAGTGGAGCATCCGGGTAGCGCGCCGCGATGCGGTCGGCCATCATGAGGGCGCTCGCAGTGTCACCGACAGCCAGCCACGAATAGATCGCGTTGTAGGCGTTCGGGAAGAACGCACCGGGATCGAGGGACATTGCCGTGTCCGCTGACGCGGCCGCTTCCTCGTGCCGGCCAAGGGCCCTCAGCGCCCAGGCACGCCCCTCGTACGCGAGCACATCGCCCGGAGACGCATCACGCAACAAGTCCCAGTAAGCCAGCGCGCTGTCCGGGTGATCGCGCACGAGCTGCTCGTAGCGCGCGCGGATGACGAGCTGCTCTCGCGCAGGGACCGTGCCGATCAGTTGGGAAGCCTTCGTCAGGTGTGCTTCTGAATGGCTCTGCTCGTCGACGAACCAAAGCAAGTCGCCGAGAAAGTAGTGCGCGAGCACGAATGTGCTGTCGTGAATGACTGCCCGCTCGGCCGGTGCCACCGCGTCGCGTCGCTCACCGGACGCGGCGATCTGGCGCGCAAGCGCATAGCTCTTGAGCGCCGGCAGCGAGGCAGTCGTCACCGCAGGTAGCGGCCGAATACTGGAATCGCGCGGTGCCTGCGATATCGCGGCACCTATCGAGCGACCGATGCGCTCGACTGCTGCGAGTATCGCCGCGCCGTTGACGGGCCGCTCGGCGAAGGTGCGAATCGGACGACCAGAGCTTGGATCGAGCAGTTCGAGCACGATCTGTGCGCCGGACCCGACCGGCACGACCGAACCCGTCACCGCGACATGCGCGCCGCTCCGAGTCGCCAGAGCCAGGAGTTGCGGAGGCCGCAGCGGCGAGTCGCGCGGCAGGCGCATGAGCGTTTTCAGCTCGCGAATGCCAAGATCGCTCGTGAGAATTACACCGTTCGTGTTTACCAGCTCGGCGCGCAGCGCCTCGCGCACAGCCAGGGAGAGCACTGAATCGGGCCCTTCCAGGTCACCCACGACTACGGTGGCGCTCCGAGCATCGCCCAGGATGGCAGAACCAGTAGCTCGACCGCCCACAAGTTGCGACACGAGCATGGCGAAGCCCGTGGCTACCCCAAGCACAGCCAGCGTCCAGTGCCACGCCGGCCGTCGCACCTCGCGTGGGACTCTGGACACCACGGACGCGGGGTCGGCGGTCACGGGTGCCGGCACTGGCACCGCGGCTGCGGCCGCGGGCGCCACAGCCGCTGCGTCAGGCACTGTGGCCACGCGTGGCGCCTGGGTTACGCGTCGAAGCTGACCGGCGAGCTGAGTGACGGCGACGTCTGGCTCGGATTCCAGCTCTTCCCGTACCAGGGTTTCGTAAACACGCGCGGAGCGGAGCGCGCCCTCACGATCGCCAATCGCCGCCAGTGACTGCATTAGCCGTCGCGTCACTCGACCGTCAGTGGGATCCATCGTGGCGCGCCGTCGCCACCACTCGAGTGCGCGGTGGCAGTCCCCGGCTTTTTCTGCCGCATCCGCCAGGCGCTCGAGCGCGCGGCCGCAAGCACCCGCGCAGCGCCCACGCTCCTCCTCGATCCATCTGCCTAGTTCCGGGGCCTCGCCCACGTGAAAGCCGTCGAGAAACGGTCCGCGATACTCCGCGACGGCGTCTTCTAATTTCCCCGTTCGCAACGCCTCATCGAACGCATGCACGTCACTCGGAAGCGCCGCGGCGTTGAGCCGCACCGTCTCGGTATCCACATCGATCGCACCGGCCGGGACGTCGTGCCGCAGAGAGTAAACGAGCTGCGAGAGCGAGTGGCGCCCGCTGGCTTCATCGCTCTCGGGCCACAGGAGTGCGATCAGTTTGTCCCGCGTGATCGCGGCCCCGTCAGCTGCCGCGAGGTAGGCCAGCAGCGCCAATCGGCGCCGCCGGCTGTGCGCTCCGCCGAGCGGAGAGTGATCGCGCTCGAGATAAACCGCGCCGAAAGTTCGCAACCGCAACGTCATATGCCGTTTGACGCGTTGGTGAAAGCGGTGTGACCAGCGCTCCTACATTACGCCGCAATTGCCGAGACCACAAGAGACGAGCCGCCTTCGTATCACCGCAGTCAGGGCCGTAGAAACTTCACCAATCACCGGAGATCCCCATGCGTATTGCCATACTCGTTGCGCGCCACGCGACGATTGCGGTGCTCACCTGTCTCGCCGCGCATTTGAGCGCATTCTCAGCAGCGGCGGCGCAGCTTCCTCGACCCCGAACCTCTGTCAAAGCGGCCCCGCCACCACCGACCAAAGCCCTGCCACCGTCGACGGCGACTCCGGCCGCTGCCTCCAGTGCGGTGCGTGCGGCATTCCTCACCTCGCTTGCTCAACCTGCGGTGAGTGCCGCTGCGAAGGCGGAGATTCAGCGGCAACTCCGTGCAAACCGTCCAATGGCATTCATTTCAGGGACCTGGGTCACCCTGGTCGATCTGGGGCTGGTGTACGGGAATCCCTCCGTTCGGGCTGCCCTCAGCGCAAGCCTCGGCCAGAGTGGGCCGACTCTCGTTGACGCCGCGATACTCGATCCGGCGCGGATTCTCCTCGTGTTTACTCCGCAACAGCTCGGGCAGCTGATGATGGGCGACCTGGCGAAGGAAATCACCGCCTCGATGAACCCGGGCGCGTTGCAGGGCAACGTCACTGACAATGCCGTGATAGGAGTTCTGTTTGTGTTTGGGGTCGGCGTCGTCACGGGGGCGATCCTCACCGAGTTCCTGCATCACTACACCGCGTCGGAAGATGCGCCTGAGCCTGCGACGCCCCCCTACGATCCAATGGCGGACCCGGACGGCGATGGTGAAGCCAACGAGACGGACATAGACGATGACGGCGACCGTTACTTCGATGACACCAACGGCGTACCAAACGACGGTGAGGACGACTATCCGGACGATCCCAACCGGCACATCTGCGACTGTGGCAGACCCGGCATCTACTTCGGGAAGGCTATCACCACCGAGATGGCCAACGCGCTGCATGCCTCACTCGGCGCGGCGAGGGCCCAGCTTCGCACTGCTGTCTCACTGGGAGCAGTGCAGGCGGGACAGACGGCAACAATTGGTATCGTCGCTCCGTGACCCGGTTTGTCATTCTGTGCGCGAGCTTTCTGTCCTTCGCACTCGCTGACGGCGCGCAGGCCCGCTCGTCCAGGCATCGCCTGCCGACACGCGCGGACACAACTGCGTGCTGCAGCGTGGTGAGGGTCGATGTCGCGCGCGCAATCGTCACGGCTCGCGAAACAGCGACGGGCTACACGTTCCGCTTCACCGTACGCAATCGAAAGCTGCTCGCGTCGCTCAAGATCGGCGACAGAGTATGGGCCGACTTTACGAAGCTCAAGATCTCGCTCAGACCTGACGAGGCAACTCCATGTTGCCCGATCATCCGCACGCCGCTGGCGAAGGGAGCGGCGCCGACCACAACACCGCCCACTCACCCGGAGCTATAGACATGCGCCCGTCACCAACTCGTGCCATATCATCCATCCCAATCGGGGTCGCACCCGCGCTCGTACTGCTGCTCAGTGCCTCCGCGCTCGAGGCCCAGGCGAAATCCACCACCGTCCAGTTCAAGGGCATCCTCGAGCCTGTGAGCTACACCGAAGACCTCCCCCTTCGCGATGTTTTCTTCGTCACTGTCGATGTCGGCTGGGTCGCGGGCGACGGAGGAACCATTCTCCGTACTACCGATGGCGGCGCGAAGTGGGAGGCGCAGCTAGGCGGCGATCCGGGCGATCGTGCGGACCCCGTGCGCGTCCTGCACTTCCTCGACGAGCGACGTGGCTGGGCCATGCAAGGCGAGGCGGGCGGCAGCTGGAAGACGCTACACACGCGCGACGGCGAAAGCTGGGAAGAGATCGGCAGTGCGCCCTACGGCGTCGACGACATAGCATTCACGTCGCCACAAACGGGCTTCGCCGCTGGGAATCCCGGGATGGCCGTGAACGGCCCCAACGTCATGTTCCGAACGAGCGATGGCGGTCGCACCTGGGAGCCGGTCTGGACGTGCGAGGCCAAGGTGGCCATGGGAGGCCTGAACCAAAACCTCGACTGTGTGATCGGGCAAATCCGGTTTCCCACACCCGAGGTCGGGTACGCTGTGGCGCGCCGCAGTTCGTGCGTCGGCTGCGGGCCGCCGCCCCTCATCGCCAAGACCACCGATGGCGGCCAAACGTGGGCCTTGCTGCCTGGTCCAGGCGTTACGGAGGAAGATGCGGTGTCAGCGATCTTCTTTTTGGATGAGCTGACCGGTTTTGCTCGGCTCGACAGCAAAAAGCTGCACATGACGACCGACGGCGGCAAAACGTGGCGAGGAATCGTGGCCTCGCCTGGGGAGGCGCTCCGATTCGCAGATCCGACGGTCGGTTGGGGAGTGGAGCTCGGAAGGACCGACTTCCGGTGGTCCTACACGACCGACGGTGGAAAGCGCTGGACCAGTCGCGAGGTGAGGCTACCGGCCGTCACGAGAGGGTTTTCGTTACCGCGGCGCGACCGTGCGTATGTGGTTGGCGACCACGGTATGATCTTTCGGTACCGCGTCGTTCCCGCGTCGCATTCGCTCGGACCCAACGATATTGCGATGCCCGCCATGCCGGCGTTTGAATCGGCGTTGGATGAGCAGGTGAAGGAGCTGGAGCAGGTCGTGACAGAGCTGGGCTCCTCGTTGAGCGCGGCAGGCGGTGCGCAAGGAGGCGCGGCTGCGGCAGATGCTGTCGCAGGCGCCGTCGCCACAGACCCTGCTGGAGCGGGTGCCGCCGGAGGCTCCGCGGCTACCGCCGGCGAGCCACTGAACGCGCCGCTCCCACCGGCGTCCCAATTCACGGCTCAGTGCTGCAAGAAGTCGTTCAGCCGGCTCGAGGTTATCCTCGGCGCCCTGTCGCAGACCCTGCCCGAGTTCATCGGCAAGTACAAGAACCTGAACCTGCTCTTGGCGGCGGTCCGCATGGGCGCAGAGCTGCCCGGCGAGTATCGCGCGGTGAAGGGAGGGCTGAAGGCGTTTCGTCAGGCAAAGGACAAGGAGTCGGCAACCGCGGCGCTCGCCGGTGTTAGTACCGCGCTCAGTGCGTTGAAGCAGACGACGGCGGTGTCGATGCAGCAGCAGTTGCCACCACCACCGAGCGGCGGAGCAGGTGGGGGCGGTGACGGCTAGCTGAAGCGCGTTGTTCGCCAGAGAACCACGCCGCAGCCCGCCAGAACTCCCAGCGTCACCAGCGCGAGGCCCGCGGCCCACTGCCATTGCAGTGCCAGCCGCGGAGCCTGCGCCATGGCGGCAAAGCCGATGAGTGTCGCCGTCGCACCGCTCACCACAAGCCAGTCCACCCACGTCCGCCGATGTCTGGTAGTCGTCACCTCGCGGCCGGCACCGCGTGCGCGGGTGTATTCGCGATCGACTCGGTAGCGTTCGCCCTCGCGCGCCGCCGCCTCCTGCCAGCGCAGATGCTCTCTTCGACTCACTGAAGAGAATGCGATCACGCCTGCGCCGAGCGCCATCACCAGCGAGCCACCGATCACCTGCGCGTACAGCCCGCGCGTTCCGCCACGCAGCTCGCCGAACACAAGAACCGCCCACAGCAGGCCCCAGAGTTGGTTGGTGTTCGACAGCGGGATCCCTCGCGTGATTCCCGCATACTTGACGGCGTACTGCTGAAATAGGTCGCCCACGACCCATACGAAGCCGCCGAGCAAAAGCCAGAAGAGCACCTGCCGCGCGCCCGCCAGCTCATGCCAGAGCGGCGCCACGCCGCCACTGTAGACCACCGCGAGCGTCGTCATCATCCCGAGCTCTCCGACGGTGAAGAACGTGATGAACGAGAGAGGGCTCATCCCGGTCAGGTAAGCCTTGCGATAAGGGATGTACATCGTCCCCCAGAGCACGCCTGCGGACAGCGCCGCGACCACGCCGCGCAGCGCGTCTTCTGGAGGCGCCTGAGCCGATGAGGCGACCGCGAGAGCGGTCGCTCCGGCGAACATCAGCAGCGCGCCACCCAGCACTCCGAACCAGCGGCGCCAGTCCGCATCTCGCAGCTCGTTGAAGAACACGATGCCCCAGAGGATTCCAAGCAAGCTGTTGCTGTTCCACAGGGGAAAGGCAATGCTGAGGCCGACGTCCCGCACGGCGAAGATCGTCAGCGTATTCGCTACCGCCCACAGGCAGCCGGCCAACACTGCCCAGACAATCAGGTGGGGCGCTTGCCGCAGATCGGCCGCGATGTACGACGTCCCCTGTATCAATGCGGGCAAGCTCCAGCGCGCGAGGAATACTCCGACGACCATGGTGAGCGAGATGACCACGGGTGAGAGGCCGAGCGTGACCAACTTCGTCGGCGTCTCGGCCGCCCCGAGCCACGCGCCGGCGGTCAGGCCGCAGAGTATCCCGACAGCCTGCAAGCTTCGAAGACGTCGGGCGTCGAGAGCTGGCTGATTCGCCGGCCGGCTCACGTCCGCCGATCCGAGCTCTGTCAATGAATCCAGCGAAGCACGATCAGCCCGGCGATCAGCACCACGATCGGCACCCAGAACTGCACGTCGCTGAGGACGAGGCTCAACCAGTTACGGGTGTGCTGCTCGTAGTGACTTTCGTTCATGTTTCACTCGGCAGGAGGCTCGATCGTGGCGTGACGAGTCCGCGGAAATACTGCACGCGATCAATGGAATCGCGCAATAGCGAATCTCGGCGGCGGCTAGAGTGGAAAGTGTGGTAAATCTCCCACGACTGTTGCAGATTCAGCCAGAACCCAGAGATGCGCCGCGTCAGTTTTTTCATGGCCTACATCCATAGCCTTCGCGGACACCTGTTCGAGCTTCCGCATGGAAGAAACAAGTGGGCTTCAACGCGCAAGATGACCGTCCAACTGCGGCGGCCAGACACCACAGCAAGTTGGGTGGAAGCGCGGCGTCTCGTGGAGGAATACGCCTCCTCGCTGAACCTCGACCTTTCGTTTCAGAACTTCGCGAACGAAATCGAGCAACTCTCGACAGAGTACGGTCCGCCCAAGGGCGCGTTTCTACTGGCCAAGGAGAACGGCCGTCTTGTCGGGTGCATTGGGCTCCGCGAATCGTCTGAGACCACGGGTGAGGTCAAGCGCCTCTATGTTGTGCCTACCGCGCGCGGGTGCGGGGCCGGACGCGCATGGCTGAGGGAATCGTGTGGTCCTCCCGAATGAGACTCGCCGCCATGCGCCTGGAATAGCGGACAGCCCCGCTCGCGGCTGCACCCGCACCTCCGCGCTGTCGGAGGGCAACCTGGCGGTGATGGGCAGGGTACTTGGTCGCGAGCTCCTACGAGCTGCCTGCACGATCGGGAGGATCACGCGATCCGGAGCTTGGCGGGCTCTTCGCACCTCGCCAGTTGATGTCTTAGAACTGGAATGCTGGAGGAGGGCACCCAGCGCAAGAGTTCTTCTCAGCACACAGAAGGAGCCGGTTGCCCAAACTGTCCTCCGATTGCTCAAAACGGATCTTGTGCGGTTCCCGGCTAGCCCCACTTTGGTGATCAAGCAAGGGAGGTTTGGCGTCGTGACGACATCGAGCTTCTCCACGATCAGGTGGAAGAGCATCTCGCCGACTGGGCACATAAGGGTTGCGTTGGCATAACGTGCGACCCAGCTCGGACGTGTCGTGAACCTTTGGCACTGGAGGATGTACCATGGGAGACATGGACCGCAGAGACTTCATGATCGCCGCATTGGGAGGCGCGGGCCTCCTCGGAGCCAGCGGGCTCCTCGGCACGAGCTCCGCTCTCGCCTCAATTCTACCCGAGGCGACGGCGACGGTCTACACGCGCCGCAACGTGTACTGCCTCAACGCGTACAGCCGTGAGATAGTCGCCTACAAGGCCGCGATCAACGCGATGCGTGCGCTCCCGGACACCAACGGCATTAGCTGGATGGCCCAGGCCAACATCCACGGGGCGACCGCGCCGCCCGCCGGGATGATTACCGACGTCTGCGAGCACGGACAGCTCTTCTTCCTGTCTTGGCACCGCATGTACGTGTACTTCTTCGAGCGCATCGTGCGGAAGATGTCAGGGGACGCCAATTTCGCCCTGCCATACTGGGGGTACTCGCCCACCGGGGCCCGTAATCTTCCTGCGTTCTTCCGCTCTCCGGCGACCGCGAACAATCCGCTCTACACCTCGAATCGAAACGCGTCCATCAACGCGGGCAATCCAATCACGGCGTCACTGGTGGATGCGGGAGGCGCGCTGGCACAAACCGCTTTCTTCGACTTCACCAATTCGGTCAATTCAATTCCTCACGGGCAGGTGCACGTTGCCGTGGGTGGAGGGATGTCGTCCTTCGAGGAAGCGGGGAGGGATCCGATATTCTGGCTCCATCACTGCAACATCGACCGCCTCTGGGAACTCTGGCTCGCCAGTGGCGGTGGACGCGCGAATCCGACGACGAACACCACCTGGATGACCACCTCGTTCAGCTTCTATGACGAGAATGGCGCGACGGTCTCCCTGACGGGCGCGCAAATCGTGGACACGGCCTGTCAGCTCCGGTACCAGTACGAGTCGGACGTCTGCGGCCGCGTGATCGTCTTCGATCCACGGTGGTGGCGGCGTTTTTCCCGCATCCCCATTCCGCCCGAGATGCTCATTGCCAGGCTCGACTCGTTAGGCACCCGGCCACCGCGTCCGGATCCGCTTCCGTTGGCTCAGGCACCGGAGACGGTCCGGCTGGGAGGACAGGCGGTAAATGTCGCGCTGCCGTTCTCCGCCGAAGGGAAGCGCATTCTGGCAGCGCTCCCACGAGACGCGCAGGTCGGCGGACAGATCACCCTCGTGTTCGAGAACATTCAGGTCGAGGGCACGCCGAGGGTCGCCTACGAGATATACGTCAATCTTCCGGCCGACGTGCGCAGCCCGGCTTACACCAGCCCGCATTACGTCGGTAACGTCAACCTTTTCGGTCCGTCACCGCGCGGTCCGCATGCCGCCAAGCGAGAAAATCAGATCGTGCCGCTGTCGTTGGCCTACCTGCGTCTGCGGGAGGCGAAACACTGGTCGGACGACGCGGTTCGGGTGACGTTCATCCCGCGCAGCCTCACCGAAGGACAGGACCCCGCGCGGACGCTCGGTCAGAGGACACAGGTCACGATCGGGCGCATGTCGGTGCAGGTGCAGTAGCAACTGGGTGGTGCGACAAGTGAGGGGTGAGCGAGTCAGTTCGTGGGACTCGCTCGCTATCATGGTGACGGGCTACGAGGAGACTGAGCCGCGCCCAGAGATCTTTCTCGATCAGACCTTCGGGCGGGCAGCGCGAAGGCATCTCGCCGGGCTGGAAGATACAAGACTGCTTCCAGGTGCAAGGTGACAGTCCAACTGCTGCGGGCAGACAGCACGGCAAGGTGGGGTGAAGCGCGGCGCCTCATCGAGGAATACGCTTCCTCGCTGAACCTCGACCTTTCGTTTCAGAACTTCGCGTCCGAAATGGAGCACCTCCCGACAGAGTACGGTCCGCCCAAGGGCGCGTTCCTACTAGCTGAGGAGAGCGAGCGTGTTGTCGGGTGCGTGGGGCTCCGCGAATTCTCTGAGAACACGGGTGAGATCAAACGCCTCTATGTTGTGCCTGCCGCGCGGGGGGGCGGGGTAGGACGCGTCTTGGCTGAGGGAATCGTTGCCTTGGGAAAGCAGCTTGGCTACACTCGTCTTGGCCTCGATACACTGCCAGCCATGAACGAAGCACAGTCGCTGTACCTATCCTTGGGTTTCGCGCCGATGCAGCCTATCGATTCAACCCCGTGCCAGGCACAGCTTTCCTGGAATTGCTGCTCCGATAACTACTGGCGCGTCATGAGGAGCGTGATGTAGCAGCGATGCGATTCAACGTCGCTCCATCCGATGCTAACCTGGTACTTGCCGCAAAGCACGAGATAGTTGCCCAAACTGTCCTCCCATTGCTCAAAAAGGACCTTGTGCGGTTTTCCGCTGCTGCCACCTTGGTGTCCTGCCGGCGAGCGATTGCGAAACGAGCAACCCATGAGTCTTCTTCGAATTCATCTCTTCGGAAGCGTGCGAGTCGCGCACGAAGGACGGTCGTCGGTCGGCCGGCTGACGCATGCGGTGCAGGGACTGCTCGCCTACCTCGTGCTGCATCGCCGCCGCCTTCATGCGCGCGAAACGCTCAGCGGACTGTTCTGGGGCGACCACAGCGAACCACGGGCCCGAAGTTGCCTTAGCACGACACTTTGGCGCCTACGTCAGGTCTTGGAGCCGGACGGTATCGTGCGCGGCACGTACCTCATCGCCGGTTCGTCGGCAGCAGTCGGCTTCAACTTTGACTCCGAGCATTGGATCGACGCCGAGGTCTTCGAGTTGGAGGTGACGCGGGCGCTGGCCACGGGCGCTCGCCGCGAGCTTGTGAACGATAAAAATCTCGGGGAGGCGCTTCGATTGTATACCGGGGACATTCTCGACGCGCATTTTGCGGATTGGGCGCTTGCCGAACGCGAGCGGCTTCGTCTTCTCTACCTAAGTGGGCTGACGCGTCTAATGCATCATCAGGCTGACCGCGGTTTCCTGGACGAAGCGTGCGCAAGCGCGCGCTGTGTGCTGGAGGTCGACCCGCTTCGGGAGGAGGTGCATCGCGAACTCATGCGGCTCCAATTGCGCCGGGGTGATCGCGCCGCCGCGATCCGCCAGTACCGAACCTGCCGGGAGGTGCTGGCACGAGAGCTCGGCGTACCCCCAATGGAAGAGACACGTGCGCTCCATGCGCGAATCGTCGCGGATTCGCCAGCGCCCTTACACACTCCCGGTAATGCCCCAGTGTCTTCCGCTCTCGAGAGCGTCCTCGAGCCGTTGCACCTGGCTGCGGAGGCGCTGGAGCAGGTACGCGCCCACCTTCAACTCGCGGTTCGATTCGCTTCGCGCGGCGGGCACTCTGGCAGCCCGTCAGTCTCCGAGTCGCCCCCTAATCCTCGCGCCGAGTGACGCGGGCGTGATCGGCGTGTGACAGGCGCGTGAGAGCGACGCGCTAAACTGTCTGCGTCACCGTGGCGGCGCACATTGTCGCCACACATCTCGGGAGATGACCAGTGCGCGCTGCGGCATCGTTCCACCGCATCCAGCTAGGGCGAACGAAGGAGGCAGTCCATGGCGCCCTCGGAGGGCAGCTATCGCTCGTTCATCGTGCGTCTCTATCTCGAGAATCGGGAGATCGACGGTGCCCCAACCCGCTTGCGTGGCATCGTCATCGACTGCGTTGGAGGAGTCCAGCGCCCTCTGACCGGCTTGCACGATGTGCCTCGGTTCATCGCCGAGCAGCTTGGAGAAGCCGGAGTATCCACGCAATGGCAGCGACCTCGACTGTGGTCACGGATTGCCGCGCGTTTGAGCGGCTGGAGGCGTCGCGCAACGCGACGCGGCCGGGAGGGACGACATCGTGAGTTATGAATGGTCGGACTCGGAATCACTTAGTGAGGCGGACGACGTGGATGCCGGGCTCTCCGTCGTCTTCGGCGATGGCGCGCGGCTAACCTCGGCTGGCGCGCTGGATCATTGGATCGTCGATAGACTGTCGCGTCTCACGCCGCAGGAGGAAGAGAGCGTCCTGGGCGCGTTAGGCGATGTCGGTCGCTGGGCGAAGAGCAGTCAGGTGCGCCAGTTTGCCGGCACGGCGCTGCCGACTGTCGGTACTCTCGTCGGAACGGCGTACG
The DNA here is from genome assembly GCA_046261975.1 of Gemmatimonadaceae bacterium. Taxonomy (GTDB): domain Bacteria; phylum Gemmatimonadota; class Gemmatimonadetes; order Gemmatimonadales; family Gemmatimonadaceae; genus JBHENQ01. Next base: position 18,613 of record JBHENQ010000036.1, read on the forward strand.
GCGGCCCTGCGGGTGCGGCGATTGGTGGAGGCCTGGGTGGCGCCGCCGGAAAGGCCGTCTCCGGCGGAGGACGGAGCGCTCAACCGAGAGTACAGTCCGCACGTCCCACCGCCGCATTAGCAGTTACGCCGCCGACACAGGCTCCGGCACCAACTGGTGCCGAGCCACTTGGCGAGCCCATTGCCCACGCTGCGTCTGACCCGGCGGCGGCTGGCTCGCAAGCCGCAGCACAGCTCCTAAGTCTCGTGCAGAATCCCGCTCTTCTGTCGAGCCTTCTGGCACTCGTCATGGGTGCTCATGGCCGGCCTTCCGTACCCGTCGGGGAAAAAGGCACGGAGGTACCAGTAGGGGCGATGATGAATCTGGTGGGCACGCTCGCCAACCGAGCCGCCGAGGATGCGGAGGAGCTGCTCTCTTCGCGGAGGGACGCGACTCCCGCTTACCTCCTCGACGACGAGGGGTGCGTGCTGTGCGATCCCGCGGTGCCGTCACAGCGCGCCGACGCCCTGTTGCGCGTGCTGGCGCAGGCGGAGGAGCCGGACTGGGGTGATGACGATCTCAACGATCCGCAGGACGCGTGGTGGGGGGGTGATGCAACCGAAGACCAGGGCTGGTGGTGAACAGAGGAGGATTACATGTCGCCTGAGTTGCTAGTATTTGTGGCGCGCGTGCTCGAGCGCGCGCTGGAGAAGTCCGGACACATGCCGCCGCGCCCTGTCGACGTAAGCGCGCCGCAAGAACCCGACGATCCACTCCTGGACGCCCTCGCCTCTCAGCTTCTCGGCTTCATTAACCGCATCGAGAGCCCGAAGGTATTGCCGGATCCGGCGGACCCGCGATTCGAGCCGCGCTTCGAACGCGTCAGTGCGAAGAATCAACTGCTCGCCCGCGCCGTCGGCGCCTGCGAGTGCTGGGGCGAGCTAGTGGGATGTCCGCGATGCGGTGGAATGGGAGCCCCTGGATGGCAGGTTCCCGATCGCGCGCATTTCGACGTATTGGTCAGGCCCGCGTTGCGGCGCGTCTCGGCATTGCGCACGGGCTCCCGCAATGGCAGCAGGAATCATCTTTACCCATAAGGAGGAAATCATGGACGGAATCGATTGGGTCGAGCCGGGCGAGTCATGGGAAGAATGGCCCGAGAATTATGATCCTGGCGGCGACGCGGAGTTTTTCTTCCCGTCCCCGGGACTCTCGGTCGCGCAACGGCTCCTCTCGCGTAATCGGCGGAGACCAACGCGTCCGGTCGTACCCCCGCCATCGGCTCGCGCGACCCCAGCGCCCATTCCGGCGCCCTTCCGCGCGGAGTTGACCAAGATCTACGACGTGATGAAGCGGCTCGAGCAGAAGCAGGACGAGCAGACGAAGCAGCTCGCGTTCTTTCAGCAGCGCTCCTCGGGGCTGCAGACCGGAGATCTCTTTCGGCAATCGCTTACGTCCGCGGTGATAAACGCCGCGCCCTCGATCGCGTCGAAAGACTATCTCCTCGCGGCAGCGCAGCTTCTGCCCGCAGCGCAATCCTGGCGCGGAGCGGCCCCGAGCATTGCCACCAAGCCGGTCAGCACGATCGCGTTCCCCGCGGTGGCTGCGCTGGCGATCTATCTCGCCAAGAAGCCAATGGAACCGACCATTATCACGAGCACGGACACACTCCCTTCGGGGGGTGAAGTACGCGTGACGATGACTTCGTCAACCGAGGGCGGGGAGATTTACTTCACGACAGATGGGAGCGATCCTACAAAAAAGTCGAGCAAATACAGCGCTCCATTCCCGCAGAAAAAGAAGGGGACCATCAAGGCGCGCGCGTTCGTCTTCTTGAGGGGCAGCGACCCCGCGCAAGTCGAAATCACATGACGGAGACCGCCGGTGGATCCTGCGCTCTGGGAACTGTTGCGCGCCGGTTCCACCGGCGATGAGATCGAAGCGATTATCCGGCTCACCGATCCGGCGGCGCGCCTTCCCGGCGTCCGCCTGATCTCACGATTCGGTGCGATCGCCACATGCCGCCTCCCGCTGCACAATGTGATCGCAACGCGCGAGCAGGACGAGGTCGCGAGTCTCAAGGCGCCTCGCGCGCTTGCGCCCGAGCGCGCTTACTCGGATGTGGATGACGCAGACATCGCACTCCGCCCGACCGACGAACGGCGCCCCCGATGGATGCCGTACACAGGTCTGGGGTGCGTCGTCGGAGTGCTTGACTGGGGAATCGCGTTTGCGAACGACAGCTTTCGTCACCCCGGCGGCCGCACGCGGCTGCTTGCGCTCTGGGATCAGCGGAGGGCCGTTTTCCCTGAGCGCCGAAACCGCTACGGGTACGGCACAATCTACAGTGCAACCGATCTCGATGCCGCCTTGCGGACGCGCGACCCGTACCGCGCGCTGCGTTATCATCCTGCCGAAGCAGACTCGAATCGGAACGGGTCGCACGGGTCGCACACAGGCGATACGGTGGCAGGCAACGGACGCGGCGGCGGACCCTCCGGCGTTGCTCCGGAAGCAAGCATTGTCTTCGTCCACATGGCAACCGAGTCGATCAGCGACAGGCCGCTCGAGAACCTCGGCGACTCGGTGCGTCTGCTCGAGGGCATCGACTTCATTCGTCGTGTCGCTGGCCGCCGGCCCTTCGTCGTCTCTGCCTCGTTGGGCCGTCATTCTGGACCACACGACGGCAGCACCCTCGCAGAGCTCGCCGTCGATCAGATGCTTGCTTCGCGGCCGGATTCGCTCGTGTGTTTCTCCGCTGGAAACTACCGGGGGAAGGGGACGCACGCGACGAAGCGTCTCTACCGCGGCGACGTCCACACCCTGCGAATAATCGTCGATCCCGGGGACCTCACCGCGGGAGAGATCGAACTCTGGTACGACCCTCCGGCAAGATACGCTGTTCGTCTAGAGACCCCGGACGGGATCGCGTCGCCGTGGGTACCGCTTGCCCGGCGTGCCGACCTCAAGAAGGATGGGTTCACCGTCGCGCGCATCTATCACCGCGAGCGCGACCCGCAGAATAAGTCAAACTTCGCGGATCTTTTTGTCGCTGCGGGCGTCGTTCCTGGGGAGTGGCGCCTCCTGATCCGCGTAGACGTCGCGCCGCCCGAAGGCTCCGTCTTTCACGCGTGGATCGAGCGCGACGATGCCTGCCCCAGGTGTCAGAGCCGCTTTCACCGGGACGACGCCGACCCAACAGTGACGCTAGGAACCCTCGCCACCGGCAGGCGATCGGTGAGCGTCGGCGCCGTGAACGGTCACGATCCGTCGAGGCCTGTCGCTCCGTTCAGCTCCTGGGGACCCTCGCGTGATGGTCGAATCGCGAAACCGGATATCGTCGCTCCCGGCGTCGGCGTGCTCGCCGTGCGCTCACCATGGTTTGGCGACGCCGGCGGGACATCAACCATTAGGCGATCCGGCACGTCAATGGCTGCGCCGCACGCGGCAGGATGCGCCCTGCTGATGCTTCAGGCCTCCCGCGGCATGCTCGGCGAGGGCGAGCTGCGCGAGCTGCTCCTCTCGACTGCGACCCCGGCGGGCTCACCGTCTGAGGCAAGCCGCTACGGCCACGGCCACCTCGACATTCGGCGCGCCGTCTTGGCGGCCGAACGGATCGCAGCGCGCCGCGAGCACGGCGTCGGCCGCTCGTTCATTCATCTCGCTCCAGTTCGCGGCGCCGCACCAGCGGAGCGTTACGCAGCGAGCACATTCATCGGAAGTGACTCCACTCCCTCAGATGATTCGGAGGACCACAACATGTCCAGCGACGACGATACCGGCGCGGATCTCGTTCGGATTCTCGATCGGATCGCGGCTAGCACTCCAAACGTAGGCGCTGAGGACTTGCTTCGGCGCGGGCTCCGCGAGGCCGGATGCGTCACTGAGCTCCCCGCAGTGCGCGCACTGTTCCGATCGCTTCGAAATGGTGGGTCACAAGTCGCCGACGAGCTCCTCGGCGGCGGAGCTCGGATCATCGCCAGACCGCTCGAGCGGCTGGAAGGACAGCTTCGGCCCGGTGACGTGATAGTGCGCCGCGCGCTTGGTGAGGGAGACCTGACTCACGTAGCCGTAGTTGCCGGGCCCGAGCTCCGTCGAGAGGAGCTCGCAACTGAGGGGCTGACCCCGGAGGACGACGCGCCCGGCTGGTACGCGCAGGTCGTCGAGGGTGGGCTTCGGCCGCACCGGCTCGCCGATCGTTACGCCAGACGCGTGAGCGATGGGTCAATGCGGCTCACGCCCGACCAGCTCGTGCTGCGCCCAACGTTGCCGGAACTCGGTTCGGAGCCCGAAGCCGAACCAACGTTTGGGCCGTGCCCCTGCGCGCAGTGCCGGGCTCGCGACGGAGGCGCATCGCCGGATCTTCACTTTACGGATGCAGAGACGGATGCCGAGGACGACGACAAGCGAGTTCAACCAGCGCTCACCGCGACTCAGGTGAAGGACATGGAGGAGACGGTCACCTGGCTGGAGAAGGAACTGCGCACGCTCGAGGAGCAAAGATTCATTGCAACGAACGAAGCAGCGGACATCCTCGGCGGCTTTCAGGGGCACCTCGACGATGCGAGGAAGATCGGGCGCCAGCGGAAACAAGTTGGCCCGCGCACGCGCGGGCGAGCGAAGGCATTGGTGGAGTACTACGCGAAGGCGCGCAAACTGCCGGATGCCATCAAAGTCAGCGCGGAGAAGGCCAGATCGACGAAGGATCGGCGGATATTCAAGCAGTTCAACATCGAGCCGGCGATCATTCGGATCGAGGAGCACGAGGCGAGTCGAATCAGCGTTCGTCTCAAGCAAGTGCCCGCGGAGATCAGCGCTTACATTCTTGAACGAACCGCAGAAGGTGGGGGAATGCGGGAGTTCAAGTGGACCTCACCGAAGGATCGCTACCAGGATGCTATCTGGGATGGCACCTTCGGCGGGATGACGAACCGGGCGCCGCAGACAGGAACCTATCGCATCCACATGTCGGCGAAGGACGCGCAAGGGTGGGAGGAGGTGTCCGATCTCATCCGCGTCGAGAATCCGAACAACAAGACCGTGCTGCCGCGCGCCGAAACTGGTCCGCAGCCGGTGCGTTTCGTCTTCGACGGCACGACGTTGACGCTCGAGGATGCTCAGAAGCGGACCATCCAGGTGCGTGCGGTGTCGGGTCTACGTCCAAACAATCCACGAAACGACCAGAAACGAGACTTCACGCGCCAGGCATGCCAGTTCGTGAAGGATCGCGGGCCTCTGCCGGCCGGAACGTACGAGGTGAAGAAGCACTCGGTGCAGCGTCCAAACCTCGAGGAGGTGAAGAAGAAGGTGCAACGCGGCCAGACTACTCAGATGAAGACGGTGGACTCGCTGCGCTATGCGTCCGGCGCGCTCGCGTCGGTCTGGGGGCCGTATCGAGCACCGCTGTCGCCGAGCAACATCTGTGGCCGTGAAGATTTCTTCATCCATCTCGACGTCAATGACGACGGCACCGCGGGCTGCATTGGCATTCATCCCGACGACGTCGGAAAGTTCAATCAGATCATGAAGATCTTGATGCGGATGTCTGTGGACACGGTCAAGGTCGACGTCTCGTATCCGCCGGACACCCGTGACTGCTACAGTCTGCCCACCAAGTGCGCAGATGCGACGCAGAGCACGGAGGAAGAGCCCGATATTCCTGGGCCAGTACTCGGGCCGCGCTCCACGCGTCCCGGTCGAAGCTTCATCATCGAGGAAACGGACTTCACCGCCGACCGGCGAGCCTTCAATGCGCGCGCCAACGACAAGACCGGACGGGCGAGGCTGTCGGTTCGAGTGCCGAAGCTCCCAGCGGGCGGGTCAATTCGCTGGAGCGTGCCGCCCGGTCAAGCCCGGCGCTATACCTTGTCAGGCGACCCGACGACGACTAACAACACCGCCTTTGGCCGGACCGTCACAGTGATCGGCCTCCAGCCGGGGTTGACCGCCATAGACTGCGAGGCACGGGATGCGAGCGGCAGAGTTATCGAGAGCGTGAAGTACCCGCTTTCGATTCCGCAGTTCTTCCAGGTGACGGAGGATCAGGCAAAGTTCGACGCGGTGCTGACCCTCTTCAGGGTCGATCACCTCAAGTCCATGATCGTCACCCGTGCGAAAGAAGTCGCCGAGTATCTCCTCTCGCTGGTCAACGTGCGCACGGTCTGGCAGGTACCGCCGTTCAAGGAGACGCTGCCTCGACAGTTCCAGGCTGGTGGCGCTGGGGCGGGCAACGTCACCACCCTGCAAATCCAGGGGGATCCACCCTCGCCAGGCGTTGTCGGTGGAATTGTCCAGCCACAAGGCCCGGCGATCTTCAATGAACAGCTCTTCCTTTACCCCGGCGGGTTTGACGATTCGGCGCCTTCGCACGACCTCGATGACGCCACTCGGCAAGTCGTCACGACACTCGCCGGCATGAACTTCAGCACGGCGCGCATGTCAGAGTTGGCCGTAGAAACCTTCGGCCGTCTCTTCGGCGAGACTATCGCCCACGAGTGCTTCCACAGCCTCACCAAATTGGACGTGGCGCCGATCCAGGAGGAAGGGCACTTGGCGCTGAACTCGGCAGGCAATCCGGTCATTCCCAATGACATCCTGAATCGAGGTAGTGTCAGGATGTTCGGGCAGCGCACCGCGATCTTCATCAACGACATGCGTAACTTCCCGGCGGAAAACACGTACGCAATTCGGGACTTCCACGACATTCCCAGCCTGGAAATCGAGACCTTCAACCTGATAAGCCAGTCCTTCCCGACCCAGCCGCCCAGCCCGTAGTACGCCGGTGGCGAGCGGGCGTCAGCAACTGACGCCCGCTCTTTTCCTTGCTGGGATGTCACCCACCAGGCTGACGGTACAACCACCGCAAGTCAACGCTCAAACGTTTCTCACGAGGGCAATACGTAGCTCGCGCTGCGCGCTCGCATTCTACGAGATAAACTCGCAGCTTCTGTGAAGCGGCGCTTGCGTAGATTCCGCCGGCACGAAGCACGTTCCGCGTATCGCGCGCCTGGAAAAGGACGCCGTACATTCGTAACTGGCTCGCCCAGCATCCCGAGGACCGTCGCGGGGCGAAGGGCGCGATCCGCAAAAGCAAGCGCACCGACAACGAGGGTAGTGGGTCAGTTTGACAAACTGACCCACTACCGACAACGAGAGCGCCAAGCTGGCCACAGGCAAGGGGGTGATCCAGGGCTACACCGGCGTGGCCGCCGTGGATAGCACGCATCAAATCATTGTCGAAGCCCAGGCCCACGGCACGGGGTCGGAGCAGGAAGTGCTGCTGCCCCTCGTGACGGAGATGCAGGACGCAGAGGGTATGCTCACGGACCAACTCACTGCTCACAGCCGATGCGGGCTATCACAGCGAAGCGAACCTGAAGGAGCTTGCCACCCGCAAGGTGGACGCGCTCATCGCCGACAACGACATGCGCCGCCGGGACGAGCGCTTCGCGACACAAGGTCGGTGTCAGGAAGCGCCCCATCCGCTGCATGACAAATCGCGCCCCGAACCCGAGCAGAAAGCGACGCTCTATCAGCCGCGCACTTTGTGTACGATGCGGCGGCGCGCACCTGCGTGTGCCCGGCGGGGAAGTCCCTCTACCGCAAGGGGGGCAATCTCGTGTTCAACGGATATGTCGGGGAGCAATTCCGGGGCGCGAAACGCGACTGCGTGCTGTGCACGCATCGCGTGCAGTGCTTACGCACACCCGAGAAGACTCAGACGCGCCAGGTCGTGTTCTTCCACGACCGCGCCTCGCGGAGGCCGAGGTCCGACAGCCACGCCGCGCGCATGAAGCGTCGCATCGATTCGCCGGAGGGCCGTACGCAGTATGAGCAGCGCTTCGGGACGGTGGAGCCGGTCTTCGCGAATGTGTGTTATAACAAGGGGCTCAATCGTTTCACGCTGCGCGGCCGCATCAAAGTCGACGCGCAGTGGAAGCTCTTCTGCCTGGTCCACAATATCGAGAAGCTCGCTCACCATGGATACGCGCAGTAGACGAGCGAAGCCCGCCACATGACCCCGATCGCCTAACGCCAGCACGCCCGGATGGCAGATCCCCCACTGGCTAGTAGAGTTTTTCTACACCCTCAACATGCCGCTTCAGCCGCGGCGGCTCAGATCCCGCGAGCCGTCGGCTGCAAGTCGTGATGCCGGCACCCTGCGCGGCCGGCGATTCGTGCAGGGCGGGCGCGCCAGCGTGCGCGCGGTGCTTTATATGGCCGCGTTGGTGGCGGCGAAGCGCAACGCGGTGATCCACGCATTCTATCAGTCGGGTTCAATTCTGCACCTCCCGCGAGATGAGGATGGCACACTCGTCAGCGGGGTTTTCAACGGTACCGCACAGGTGATGTGGACTGGGTGGATGCTTAAACCGCACAACCTGTTCGATAAAGTGCCGCTGTTCCCGTAGCCGCACCGTCGCGGGAAACGGTTCCCTGATCACGTGGAGAGGGGGTGGACCTCCGCTCTGAATGACTGAGCACGCGCTTAAATCCGCGCACATCGGTAGGACCGGCCAACTGCGGTGACGAATGATTTGCTCTGTGAAATTGTTCGGCGAAGGTTCATCCCCAAAGATAAGACTTGTCAGCAATGTAGTTGACAGTAGGCGCATAGGACTCGTGGGCTGGGTAAGGAGGCCCTTCGAGGCAACGGCCACACGCACGTCATCGAAACCTATCAGAATCACGTCGCTGAATCCCAGGACGTTCCGCTTCAACAGCGAGGTGGAACGCCTTCTTCCACAAGTGACAGCAAGCTACAATAGAACGCGACGGGACAGGCGTGGAGCGCAAGAGCTGGTTCTTGCCGCCAAAGCACGAGCTGTTTGCCCAAACTGTCCCCGTCCCCCTGAGAGGTATTAGTCAGGGAGAGCGCCGTGCCGACTATTAACGAGGTCTGGGAGTAAAGCTCAACAGATCAATGCGAACCTGGTCACGGTCCACAAGGGGCGGTAACGCCCGACTAGAGCGGCTATCGGGTTTGCCTGATCACGCCGCGAGCGAGTGGACATCCGCTCGGAACGCTTGGAGCACGCACTGAAATCCGCCCATCTCGCGCACGTCGCCGGGACAGAGACCCGTCATTTGCTTCATGGTGCGGCGTAGAGCACGCGCTGAAGTAAATCCTGCGTCGTGTGCGATGCTTGCAATGGAGCGGCCTGGATCCTTCAGCAGACACCCCGCCACCAGGAGTCGAACCCAAGCGAGGACGGTGTGCGGCGACGGAACATTCGCTCTGTGGAAACGCTCAGCCAGGGTTCGTCGCGAAATATGTGACTGGCCGGCGATGTAGTTGACGGTAGGCGCGTAAGGCTCGTGCTTTGGATTAGGCGGTACTTCGAGGCAACGATCCACAAACTCTTGCACCGATGGCATCGCGGGCATGATCCGTCTCAAGGCAGAGGCTACGCGATGACGCGCGCGAGTTGATTCAGCCCTTTCCAGTATTGAACGAATGCTGCCGCCCACGTCATCGAAACCTATCAGAATCACGTCGCTCAATCCCAGACGTCCCGCTTCAACAGCGAGGTGGAACGCGTTCTTCTCCAGGTGACAGCAAGCGACAATAGGGCGCGACGGGAACCGAGTGTGTATTGCGCGGATCACGGAGAGTCGTGACTTGCCGGAAACATCGGAGAGCTCGGTAATGATGCAGTCCGGAACATCGCGCCGGGTTATCCTGTCGAACTGGACACTGCTCTCAAAAAACCGTGGCGTTGCTCGGCCGCGCAACGCATCAGCGATGCGATTTCGCATCGCTCCGTCCGAGACAAGCACGGCTGCGATCATGGGTGACCTCAAGCGGGGGGAGGAATGAACGACGATGCTTCAGACCGGCACCGGGCGCAAGAGCTTGTTCCTGACGGCAGGGCACGGGCTGTCTGCCCAAACTGTCCTCCGGTTGCTCAAAATGGACCTTGTGCGATTCCCGGCTGGTCCCACTTTGGTGCACCAGGAGAGAGCTATCGCCAACTCCGGCGACATCTGACGAGGTCCTCCCAGATATGGTGGCGACGACTCAGCGACCACCCGCTGACCAAGCGGCTGGTGTCTTATCACCGATCCGACCGATGCCATCGCATTCATGAGTCCACGCGGATCCAGGCTCCTGGTAGGCGGTGGACTCGTGCTCTGCTTTGCTGGCCCGCAGGTGGCCTCCGCTCAAGCGAAATTCGGGCAGGATACCGCAGCCGCCCCACGTTGGATCCTTCCGACATCTCGCGTTGAGATGGGTGACTCATTACGTCTGTGGCTCTTTGTCCCTCGAGCGGATTCTGGGATCGAGCGTCGCGTGCGTTTCGAAGTGCTTGGCTCTCCTGCGTCGACGGTAGAACTCGCGGACGTCGGGAAATGTGGCCAACCTTCACTTCCTCCCCAGGCTGGGGACGATCTTCTCATCTTCGTCTGTGGCATCGCGCGCGCGGATGGCGTAGCGCGTATCGTGGCGTGGATCGAGGATACCGCCGCTGACCGTGCGGCGCGCAAGATGGTGCTCAGCGATCCGTTGAGCGTTACGCGCGAGGGAGAGAGCAACGCCCTGTCGTCTACCTTACTTACCGCGGCTAGCGGAGCGGTGATCACCATATTCGTCTTCCTGATTCAACAGTCCTGGACGCGGCGGCAGGATCGGAAGGATCGGGATCAGCAAAACCAGCAGGAGATCAAGAAAGAGGAACAGAAACATCGGCAGGAGATCAAGAAGGAAACCGCTGTTCTCGGGAAGGGTCTGTACAAAATCATGATCCAGGAGGTTTCCAGCAATCGTGAGCATCTCATGACGTTTCTGAAGGGTGCCGTCACCGCTCCAGCCGTTCTCGCAATGCGCGGCTCGGAGGAGATTCTGGCTAACCCCCACTTCAAAGAGTATCTCAACGAAGCATACGGCGACAAACTGAACCGTTTTTTGCGTGTTTATGAGTTGGCACGGGAATTCAACTACGAGTGCCGGCGTCACGATGGAATGGATTCGTCTGACACCACCTACTTGAACCGAATGCGAAAGCGGGCAGAGTTGCTCGTTGGTGCCATTGATGCCTGCTCGCCGGACGATGCCACATGAGATGCCTCTATTGCGGTCAGGAAAAAGTGAGGCACGACAGCTGTGCTAGCTGCATGTACTCGACCGACCGGCGCGGTTGTGGTGCTGCCATGTGCACCGACGACTGCGCCCGGGACGACGGGCAGTTCCACGGCAGTCGGTGCGGCTGCGGATGCCAGATGATGATCTGCCAGGCACATTGGGAACCGCACGCAAGGGAGGAGCATGCCGACAAGGCTGGAAGCCCATCCTGCTTCCCGCACGGAAGTAAGCCGCTGGCAGCGAGCGGACTTGCCACGGCAGCGACGATGCTGGTTACCCACTCGACGGGAAACCGTGCCGAAGCGAGTCAGCGTCGAGCGCTAAATAACTTTCTGAACATCGTGGCCCCAGGCCATCGCGTTTTCCTCAAGTTCATAGACAGACTGCCCGAGAAACTTGTGACGGTTGATCGAACGGTGTGGGAAAGCATCGGTGAAGCGAGGATCGAGTTCGGCGCCGCCTTCTTCAACGAAGGTACTGTGGAACGGTGCATCCGCATCACGGCTCAGGCGCTGGGCAGAGCGAGCCGGTTAGACCCGGAAGGTGTGCACAAGCAGATTCCTATGAGGTCGCGCCCACGTGAGGGTTTTCTCCATTCGTTGGCCGAGATCGAGGCATGGGCTCACGGAGAAATTCCTGATATGACCGACCAGGCCCTCAAGACCTGGATTCCGGAGAGAGCGAGCAGAACTGCCGTGAAACGCCTGGCCCATGCACTGAGCTACCCAGCTCCGGTCACGGTGGATGGGATTGCCGAGTGGCTGTTGGACGCGCATGAGGAATACCGCCGAACAGCGCAAAGTCTCCTCTAATGCTGAGAGAGGGGATACTTGCCCAAACTGTCCTCCTGTTGCTCAGAATGGTTCTTGCGCCGTTTTCAGCCAAGTCCATTTTAGGCCTACCTCGGCTACAAACCAGTGTTTACCGCAAGTCCGCACATCACTGAAGGACTCCAATAGCGCCGTCGGCTACCGACACCGGAGAAAGCGAGGTTCGATAAGGCAATTCACCTCAAGAACAAGGACGAAGATCCATCGTGTTTCAGTTCAAGTGTCTTGACGGCGCCACTCTCTGCCAGCCGGCCGTCCGCGCCCAACGATGGCTCCGAATCCCTCTGGAGACAAACGGATGATGTGCAGGATCGCTGACCTGACCTGCATTCGGCACCGCACGCTCGCGTGGCCAACTCGGCTCTGCGTGGTGTGCGCTATCCTGCTTACAATCGCGGCCCCTGTCGCGACACCAGCTCTCGCGCAGAACGCTGCGGTAGGTAGCTGGTGGTTCTTCTCCGCTCGCCGGTATTATGATCCGCTGATAGCCGAGCCACGCGCGGCCCAGCTGCAGGCGCTCGCTCTCGCGTTTAGCAAGGATGTGCCCTTTCTCCAAGAACCGGGCGACAACCGCCGCGTCTGGGACATCGATCTCGGCGCCGAGTTTCCCATCCTTGGCTTCGAGCGGGGCGGGCAGACGGCAGGAACCCTTGGCAAGCATGGCTTCGGCGCTGGCGTTTGGCTGACCGTCGACTTCCACATGCTTGAGGACCTCAAGGATCCGTCGGCGCCGATCCTGAACACCGACTACCGCTTCAGCTTCCTAATGCTGAAAGGACAGTATGCGCTATCGGACGCGTCGCGAGTCGGGCTCAGGGCGCAAATGGGACACGAGAGCACGCATCTCGGCGACGAGTATTCCCTGGCGGCACGACGCCTCTTCTCCGCTTTCGAGCGCATCAACGTCAGCTACGAATGGATCGACCTCGGGATGTCGTACGATTCGGACAACGATCGACTGGAGAGCTGGACACTCCGCGGAGGGGCCATCAGCACGTTGCCGTTCGGCGATACCTACTATAAGGGCGATACACTCGAGACGGCAGGACGGACGATCACGGAATCCGTCAATTCCGTGGAGCCGTACCTCGGCGTGCAGTACCGCAGGGAGCGCATAGCCCTGCTCCGAGGCTGGGGGGTATTCGTCTCGCTCGATGCGCGACTGAGGACCGTCTACGACTACCACAAGGCCAGTGCCGCAGCCGCGGAAGATCGCCAGCCATCGCTCAACGTGCTCGCCGGCATCGTGCCGCGGAGCGCTGGACGCGTGGGTGAGCTCGGGGTCGTCTCACCCTATATCCGCTACTACTCTGGCGTGAACCCGCACGGCCAGTTCCGCAACGACCGGGACTACCGGCTATTCGGCATCGGCATCCGATTGGACCGGTAGCGAGCGGCGCATTGGTCGGCAACCAACAGTCTCCCCACCGCTGCGAGGGTACGTATGGCGAACTACGAGCGTTACCTCATCTGGCTCGCGTACCACTGGGAACATGCGGACGACTTGCACCCATCCCAGGGAAAGTTAAAGCAGTATGACGCGACTCTCTTCGCGCGCTACGATGCACTCATCCGGAACCGAATGCGCGACAAGTACGGAGACACGCAGCTTGATGTACAGCAGCGCTCATACATCGCCGCCTTGACCGCGTCGTCGGCTGGCCATACCGCCGCAGCTCGCGTGCAGGACGCGTGCGAGTTCTACGACGGCCTGCGACCCACGATTCCTGGCTCTGGAGTCCTGACGTTTAGCGCCGTGAGCGGCCACGCGTCGCGAACAGGCGTCAGCGGGTCCACGCGCCGCACCACGGCGAAGTCGAAGACAATGGTCGCCCGAAGGGCCAAAAAAAAGACCGCCAAGCGACGCCGGGCGCGCACAGCATGAAGATAGTTCTCGAGCTCACCGCCGCCCGACCTGGTGGGGCGCTTTGACGCGAGATGAGGAAAATGCGAAGCTCGCTTCGGGACGTCCTGATCAACGCGGGGGCATGCAGCTGATCGCCAAGCGCGTAGCCAAATCGCTTGGGCCGATGGGCGATATGACGGTGAACTGGAGGTACACGTGGTTGGCCACAGTGCTGGAAGCATCTTCGCCGCTCACGCGATGCCGCTTCTGACGAATGGCCTGGTCCGTTTCACGTCGCTGCAGCTGCTGGCCCCCGCGATTCGCGTCGATGATTTCAAGAGACTCGTCTATCCCCTCGTCACTAAGGGGAAATGTCCACGGCCGAGTGTCTACGTCCTGAGCGATACTGGTGAGCGCGACGACAATGTTGGCCCGTACGGCAAGTCACTCCTCTACCTCGTGAGTAACGCGTTCGAGGGTCGTCGAGATACGCCGATCATGCGCTTTATCAGTCCAGGAGCGGGCGCCAGTGCTGCAGTTGCAGACCCCGACATTGCTAAGCTCGTGGCGGGACAAGTCGACGGTCTGCCGGCTCTCGTCGTCGCCGGGGCGCAACAAGGAGCAGGCTCTCAATCTGCGAGCGATAGCCACGGCGGATTCGACAACGATCGATGACAATGAACTCCATTCTTCATCGCATGAATCGGCCGCCGACCCGGCCCTTCACCGTTCGTGATCTACAGTACTAGGCGGCCCGTTGTTGCGATGTATCGCAGATCGATAGACAGTCGCATGGATCGATGCTAAGTGGGAAAGTTGACGGGGTTATCCGCACGCGGGCGCCAGCGGCAACGGCGGCAGGCGTCCACTCTGGCGCATTTCCTCGGCGCGGCTGCTGTGAGTCCTTGACCGACCTTTTTCGGAGGTCCAGATGCTCGGATTGCCAACGCTCGACGTCGTGATCGGACTCGTCTTTATCTACATCATGCTCAGTCTGGTTGTGACGACGATCAATGAGTTCATCGCGCAGGTGGTTAATCTCCGCGGCCAAACTCTACTCACCGGAATCCGCGCGCTAATCGAGGGTGTGTCGGTGTTACCAGGCTCGGCGAAGACGGTGACGATACCAGACGAGGCTACAGGGAATCAGGCGATCGCCGAGGCGAAGCAGACTCAGGCGACGGCCGAGGTACGAGCTGCGGAGGCCAATCTGCAAGTGACAACCGAGCTAGCTAAGCAAGTGCCAACGGAAGCGGCAGCTCAAGCAGCCGTCAACGCTGCAACCGAGCTCTCGAGAGCGAAGTTGAAGGCTGAGCAAGCCGCCGAAGCGGTCCAGGCGGCGCAAAGGGCGGCGACACGCAGCGCCTCGAAGGCAGGCCAACCTGCCGGTACGGTGAGGACGGACGTGAATGTTGAGCGATTTTATGCTCATCCATTCGTCAAGGGACTTCGGGCAGAGAGTCGCCTCTTATCGAAGCACCGACTGCTGCCGTCGTACGTCCCCCCGCGAACTTTCGTGGTGACGCTCCTTGACCTCATCACCCCCGCTCACACCGGTCCGAACTCCGTGGAAGCAATCCGAGCGCAGGTGCTCTCGCTGCCGGAGCCGCTCAGGCAACCGCTGCTAGTGCTGATCGACGATGCCGAAGGAAATCTCTCGAAGTTTCAGCTAGGGGTCGAGCGGTGGTTCAACGACGCGATGGAAAGGGTGTCCGGCTTCTACAAGCGCAGGGTCCAGTGGATCACATTCGGCGTAGCCGCAGCCGTGACGATCGTGGCGAATGCCGATAGCAGCAGAATCTGGCGCGCCCTGTCAACGACTCCGGCATTGCGAGCGGCGCTCGTGGCGCAGGCCACGACACTGGTACAACTATCTGATACGGCTACCGCTCGCAACAACACCACCGGCGCGACCGAGGCCATAGTTGATTCGACCAAGACTGACTCGACCAAGAGGGACACGACGCGGTCGACCACTGAGCCCAAGCCACTGTCGACAGATTCGATCGCCAGGGCCTACGCGAGGATTGATAGCCTGGCGAAGCTCGGCGTTCCGCTCGGCTGGCCCCTGCTGGCGGACAGCATTAAGAAGGCGTGGACGGACACCCTCTGGGAACTGTGGGAAGAGAAAATCAGAGGGGACAAGGCTGATAAGTCCGCACCGCTCCTCGCGGCCGACTCGGCGCGTGTCTCGCGGGAGGTAATGCGTCATATCCGCTCGTGGACGTTCCGGCAACAGGTCAAGGATGGCTTGTTCCGCTGGCCTGGCCTGCTCCTGACGGCGATCGCTATTTCGCTTGGTGCCCCATTCTGGTTTGACGTGCTGAACAAGTTCGTGAACATCCGCGCGGCCGGTCGGGCACCGGAGGAGAAGCCCAAGTCGCCGGAAGTGAAGCCGCCGGCGCGCGGCGCATGAGACGCACATACTGACGTACCAAACTAGTTCCGTCGCTTGTTTGGACTCAGGTATAACGAAGAAATTCCCATGCTCGCGAGCTCACGCGCCAGCTATGCTTTGGCTCATTTTTTCAGGAGGTCATCGTGGACACTGCCCGATTCGAAGTAAAGGGAACAACACCGCTCAAGGTACAAATCGTCGCTACTAACGTGCGGGCTGGTTCTTACACGCTGCTGTTGTGGGAGGCCGGCAAGAACATCATCGTCGTTGAGCATAGAGGAAACTTTATCAACGCGGAGGACGACGTCTTCGATCTGCCTCTGCCGAACAAGGCAAACATACGGCGGCTGGTCGAGTGCATTGTGACTGCAGTCGCACCACCGAATCGGAAGGGAAGTATAGGTCTCACAGTTAGCCAGGACGGAACTAAGCTCGCCACCGACACTGGCGATGTCGACGAAGGGCCGGGTTCTAACACCGTTGACCTATTCATCTTGCTGGAGGAGAAGTAGCCTAATGACTCGACGACCTTGGTGCCTTATCATCACCTTCGCCAGCGGCCTAGTGGCGTCACAGCTCGGCGCCCAATTCGTGGCTAACAGTGCTGGCACGGGTGCCCAAGCTAGCTCAATCGCCTCCGACTTCCGCGTCAACTTCGCAGTCCCGGACGCGCCTGCGTTCTCGCTGATCGACGTCGAACCCAGCAAGATCCTACGCCCGCAGTCGGTACGCGAACTTGCTGTAGCCTTCTCCGGCTTCCAGAGTGAAGGGCATAGCTTCCGCGTCCCAAACTCGTTCGCCGTTGAATTCTCTCCCGGTCTCCTGATCGGCGGGGAACACCTCAAGCTTGCAGACTATAAGCCCAACCGTTGGCTGTATCGGGCTCGCATCTCTGCCGCCACGAAGCACGACACCGTGACGGACGCGCCGACGTTGATCGCGCTCGGTCTTCGCACGACAGTGATCGATGAAGCAGATCCGCGGTGGCATTCGGCTGAGGTGCTCATTGTCACGAACATGACGGACAGCATCAATGCGATATATGTGAACGCCCGACGGCGCCTTGGTGTGCGTACCCCCGAAGGCGACATCATTCCGCTCACGTTGACTGCGGACGAGCAGGCGCAAGTCGACGCTCTTAACGCACGGATCAAGCGCCGGTGGGAAGCGTTGAAATGGAACGCGGAGCAACTGGAGTTCGCGGCCGGTGCGGGGGCGCGGGCAGCAGATCCATCTGGGCAGTCGTTACGCGCGATCGAGTATGCGGTATGGGGGACCTACGCGACCGGCCTCGGCACGACATGGGCGCACTGGCTTCTAGGTGTCAAGGCCTCGAGTGCAAGAGACACGTCTCTGGAAGAATTCAAGTCTTCAGGCACCGTGTCCTCTCGGCTCTACATCGGCACTAACCGCTATAAAGCCTTCGTCGAAGGACAGGTCGCGGGCCGACAGGAGCGCCGACCCGAGTGGCTTTGCAACTCTGGAATAGAGTTGTATGTCGCGCCTTCCATCTGGGCGAACTTCACGGCTGCCTTGGAGAAGTCTGACCCGACTCGTAAGTCGCGACTCGTGACGCGGTTCAAGCTGAAGACAGGGTTGCCGAGGGTCTAGGGCGCAGCGAGTTGTTTCCAGTAAGGAGGGCTCCCCCCGTATGAGCCTCAGCGCTATATGAAACAATGTTAGGCGATTCACATCTGTTAGTTGCCACCAACGCGGAGGAGCGTGAGATGCTGGGCTGCCTGCGGCAATTGAGGCTGGAAAGACTGGACTCGGACTGGTTGCGGAAGCCATCACGATCGTTCAGCGTCTACAGCGAAATGGCAAGAACGATATCACGCTGCGAGACCTTCTCGATGCGCTTCGCAAACAGGCCTTACAGATTTCCGAGCAGATTGAGGGCGAACTCGCTTCTCTGAGAGGTGATCTCAAGAACGCAGGTATTGATACTTCGCGTTCTATTGATAGCCTACTGACCGATTCGCGATGGTACCACTTCAAGCAAAAGTCGCGGCTTAAGGCGACGCGTGGCCGCTTCCGCGCCATGGAGGACTCTCTGCGTCTCTTGACGGATGATGTCACCTCGCTGTTGCTGTGCTCAGGAAGAATCAGCGAAACCGGGGGAGCATTCTCTCAAGCCCAACAGGACAAGCAGGCCCTCATTACGGGTACCCACACATCCGGGTCACTCGACCAGACATTTGCGGAACTGGCCAAGGTAGCGACCGAGCTCACACAACGTGCGCAGACTGCCTAGCCGCGAAACTCTAAGTTGTAAAGACGGCCTGGCCGTCCATTCAAATGCGAAAACTGTCAGGCTCCCCTGCGTGGCCGGCCTATGCAGGCAAGGTAGATCGGCGATTCATCTGACTGGAGTCCCAGCAGCTGGCTGACCTCAGCATCAAAGAAGCCCCCGATTGTCACCGCTCCGAGATCAAGGCCTCCCGCCGCAAGGTACATATTCTGCGCGATGTGACCGGCATCTAGCCAGGCATAGCGATACCCCCGCAACCCGTACTTCCACGTGGTCCTCCGGAAGACCGCTGTCATTATGATTACGAGGTTGGCCGAGCGAATCATCTCCTGACCGATCGTCAGGGCTGCGAGTTCGTCGTGGAAAAGCCCTTGTTTCAGCTGCTCCAGTTTGTGGAAGCGGGCATCGTAGTGGTAGATGCCGTCCGGCACTCCCTTCACCATTTGGGTCGCAACATACAACTCGACCGGATAGAGTCCACCGGCCGACGGCGCGCATCGGTCGAACACAACCTCATCATCGATCGTGCGAAGCCCTCGCACACCGTGGCTCAAGAAGAGAAGTTGGCTGAGCCGCCCTATCGGGAGCTCCCTCAGTACGAAATCGCGGACAGAACGGCGGTTCCTCAGGGCTACGCCCAGCGGCTGCCGGATTCGAAAATGCCCTTTTGGCAGCGCCAATCCCTTGGCGCCAATCACACGTACGAAGCGCGCTGGACGACGATCGTACTCCGGCATCAAGTCGCCCGATTTGGATCGAACGTTACTCGAATTCAGATGATACAGCTCAGCGAGATCGAAGCCGTCGCGTTGCACAGGCGAGGTCACCTTAGGCGAGGGGATGAGGATCCGGATTGATATCGTGACCGTTGCTGAACAGTCTGGGATTAGCAAGTCGTCGTTGCCGATGGCCGAAATCGATGGGTTGGAGATGCATGCCGAGTGCTCGGGCCACCCGAAACGGACCGAGCTCAACGTCGGGAGCAGTAACATCGGCCACTGCAACTCGGAAGCCCCCATCGGCAAGCGCGGCAATACAGGCCTCTGTCCCGCTCAGCGACGTCCGCTTGATTCTGGCGATGGGGACCGGCCTGCCTCTCTCAGTTCGGATGAAGTCGAACGCGGCCAGCCGCCGCCGGGGGACATAATAGAGCGCATGGTCAATCAGGGTTTGGACATCATCGGCGGTTCGCGGTATAGGCTGGCTCGCGTCAGCCATCAAGCGCGCTATGTAAGGACCGATGTGGGCCTGCTCGAGGATGGCCTTTCGTACAGCTTCGACCGGATCGAAGTGAGCCGCGAGCGCCACGGTCGCCGAGGGCCGATTCTTCCCGTCACCCCACGCGACGCACATGACGCTCGAAATCCCAACATCGCCCTTCATCAGGTACAGCTGCGTATCCATGCCCAATTCACGCAGTTCGGATAGCACGTCAAAAACCTCCTCCCCGAGGTCGGAACTGGCACCGACTTCGATCCGCTGCGGCGGACGACGTTGCAGCCAGGTCATCATGAAGGCATCGCGCTCGATCAACTCCATCGTGGCACGAAGCGCTGCGTCCTCGAAACTACCGCCGGCAGCCAGACCATTGGAGGTCACCTGGCAGAACTGTTCGGTTCGAGGGGCGCGATAGTTGAAATAGGTCGGTAGGGCAGGAACAAACACCTTCTTGCCGGAGTCGAGCCATATCCCTTCGGTCCACGATATCTCCTTTTCGGCGTCGAATCGATCGTAAGAGAATCCGGACTGCGCGTACTGCTCAGGCAGATAGAGACTGAGCGAAACGGGATCGAACGCACTACGTCCGAGCTTCACAGGGCTAGCGCGCAAGAGGTCGCTCTCGCGATAGATGGATGCGGAGTACCGCTCGATAGCCTCGCCAGCAGCGCCGATCATCGCTCCAACCTTGGTGATATGCTTACCCGAACCGATCAAGGGCTCCGCAGCTCTGTGTCCCGGCACGGCGTGGGCCGCGATGATCGCAGTCGTGGTAGCCAGTGATTGGGGTTGTTCCGGCGACGGATCGTTGATAACGAGGTGCTGAACGATACCTGTGCGATTGTCCACCCAGCCAGCGAGAGCTTCGCGTAAGTCTGCTGGCTCGCGACTGGCGGAGAGATCGCTCGCCTGATCTTGTAGTTTACCCCTTCGTGGGCCGCGATTGGAATGCCTCGGTCCCTGATCTCCGAACCCCGCGGCACCGCCGCAGACCGTGCACCATGGCAGACGTACCAGGCCGTGCATTTTCGCGTCATAGGTCACGAGATTGAACTCCAACTGCCGTCCGACGAGCTGCGAAGGGGCGTAGTCGCTGATGACCTTGATTGCCTCGAGCGCGATCAAGCCTCCCAGGAAGGAGGCGGCTCCCGGAGGAGTCAGTGACTGCCGCATCGCAGTCTCGCCCGACATGAGTGCAGCCTGCAACGCCGCACTCTCGCCGAAGCTCCCTTCGTTTGCAAGGCGCCGATGGCGGAGGCACTCCCAACATGCCGTCTCGCCGGGGATCACGACCGGCCCGAGAATGGCGCTCAGGCCTTCGAGATGAGCAACCATGTAGCGGAACTGTCTCGCCTCCGCCATTCTCGCGGCTGCATCGAGTAGTTGAAGCTCGTCCGCGTTCGCGGTGACCAGCAGTAGAGTGACATCGTCGAACGAATCGCTAAGTACGCCGTTCTCCATCCTGACAATGCCGCGTGACAGGGTCGTTGACGAGCGGAACCTTCGCAGTCCGCTCACAAGCCGGGCCGCCGTCATGCTGCGGTTTCGCAGACGTCGTTTGCCAGTCACGTCGAGCACAGTCAGGCGCCCGACACCGGAGCGAACGAGTCCTTCGCAGGCAACTGCCGACCAGTCGTTCATCCCAACGATCGCGACATGAGCTTTCGCGACGGTGAAGCACATCCGCTGAGGGTCCGGTCCCCAATGGCGAAAGAAGGCCGCCAGTGTTTGGTGTTGCATTTCCTCTGCAGAAGAGAGGATACCATCAGCAAATTCGATGATGCCAAGCTGCTCAAGTTCCCCCAACAATGCGAGTGTGCTCTTGCGGCTGTAGTCGGGTAATGCGTTGGCAATCGCTTCAGCGTTGTGCCGACCGTCGAGCAGGGGGAGGGCACGGCGAACGAAGGCAGCTACGCCCTCCCCTGACAGTGCGAATGACTTAAGGTCACTGCGAACAAAAACCCCGGATCCGGCTGGGATGACAGCCATGAACGGTGAAAGCCGAATCTTGTCCACTAGATACTATCGTGCATCACGAGGGTCCCGACGTCGGTCAGCGCATACCGACGCTATCCACCCGAGGCACACGGACCGCAGCTGCATTCAAAGCAGACGTCACAGATCTTGCAAATCTTACAGACTCTGCAAACCTGGCAGACTTTGCAGACCTGACAGACTTTGCAGATCTGACAGACTTTGCAAACACTGCACTCGTTGCAAGGGCCGCAGGAGCACTCGACGCAAAGCTGGATCTTGCCGAGCTTCTCCATCGCGTCGCTCAATTGAGTAACCGCGCTCTGAAACTCCCTGACCTGAACGTCGAGCTTCTTCTCCGCCTTTGCGGATTTAGCTTTGAAACCCGCTTTTCTTCTCGGGGCCATCTCACACCTCCTTGGCGATGCTGATTGGGCGTCAGAATGGCATTGTAGGTTTCCAACTGAGCCGTGTCAAGAAAGTATTTGGATCGCCGTCAGCGGTTGCTTGGCAGCGACTCAAACCCGGCTCTATCCGTTGCCCAAACTGTCCCCCAGTTGCTCAAAATGGTCCTTGCGAGGCTCGCTGCTGATCTCACTTTGGTGGACGCGCGAGCGACGCAGGTGAGGCTCGGCTAGCCCTCGTGCCACCCGACTTCATTCCGAGTGAGATCATGCCTCCTTCCACAGGTGGTGTTTCACCGCCGGTATTCCGAAAGCTGCGCGGCTACGCGCTGGATCCAAGCCTCGCCCAGGCACTGCAGACTGCTCCCATTAGCGAAATCATCTTCCGATTGCCATGGGAAGAACTGGAGGCTGGGCCGATTGGCGAGTATCTCGAGGTAATCGACTATGATCCAGCGGCGAAGTGCTTCTATGAGCCGGTCGACCTGAACGATCCACATCTGCTGGCGCAGGATGGGCTGCCACCCTCGGAAGGCACCCCGCAGTTTCACCAGCAGATGACATATGCCGTTGCGCAACTGACGATCCACAACTTCGAGCGCGCTCTCGGACGCCGCACGCTCTGGTCGCCTGGCCCTCCTCGCGAGGGAGCGCACCCCAAGGACGACTCGCACTTCGTCGAACGACTGCGCATCTATCCGCACGCACTGCGAGAGGCCAACGCGTACTACAGTCCCGCAAAGAAGGCGCTTCTACTCGGCTATTTCACGGCGGCGGCCGGGGACCCATCCGACCATGTGCCCGGTGCCGTCGTTTTTACCGCGCTATCTCACGACATCATTGCGCACGAGACTGCACACGCTCTGCTCGATGGAATGCACCGCAATCTTGGGCGCGCCACCAATCCGGACATGCTGGCGTTCCACGAAGCTTTCGCCGACATCGTAGCACTATTTCAGCATTTCACTTTTCCGGAGATTATGCGTCACCAGATCGCTCAAACCAGGGGCGAGATACGATTGCAGGAGAACCTGCTCGGACAGTTGGCTAGCCAATTCGGCCGCGCCATGGGCACACGTGGTGCCCTTAGGGATTTTATTGGCCGCCGCGATCCGAAGACGGGTGAATGGAAGCCTCATGTTGCCAACCCCGCGGATTACGACAATGTGACGGAGCCCCATGGCAGGGGCGCGATTCTTGTCGCCGCAATCTTTGAAGCCTTCCTCTCGATCTACAGATCGCGGGTCTCCGACCTGCAGCGATTGTACACATCCGGCACGGGGATACTTCCCGCCGGTGCGGTCCATCCGGACCTGGTGAACCGGATGAGTGAAGAAGCGAGCAAGACCGCAACTCATGTCCTGACGATGTGTGTCAGAGCACTCGACTACTGTCCCCCTGTTGATCTCACCTTCGGTGAGTATCTGCGTGCGCTTATAACCGCCGACTATGACGCATTTCCGGAGGATATCCGACGCTACCGCGTCGCAGTGGTGGAGGCGTTCCGTCGCCGCGGCCTCTATCCCCGAGACGTGCGAACTCTTTCCGCCGAGAATCTTCGTTGGCGCGTGCCTGAGAATGATGACCGCCGTCCTTCCGACACTCTGCTGAAGCTGCTGCTTGAAATGAGGAAACATGCAAACCAGCATTTCTATGCGGCGTCCCGAAAGGAACTCTTCAATCTGGAACGCGGAACGCGCGCGGCCTTGCACGACTGGCTTGAGAAGCACTTCAAGACTGGAGAGGAGGGAGAGCGCGACGCGTTGTTCCTCGGTCTCGCTCCCGAAGCGTCATTTGAGGTTCACTCTGCGCACTTTGCTAGCCGCACCGGGCCGCATGGCGACCCATACGTGCAGATGATCGTCCAGCTTATCCAGGAACGTATGGTACCAATTGCCGAGGATGAAGACGACTCCGACGGCATGCGGTTCGAGGGTGGGTCAACGCTCATCGCAAACCTCCATGCGCCGGAGGTCGCCTACTGTATCCGAAAGCCGATGGAAAGCATCACCAGGCGCCAGAGGCAGCAGCAGTTCAGAGTGACTGAAGCAAATACCGGAATTCGGTCGACGTACTTCCCGGTACCGGAAGACGGAGAAGTACGTGAGCCGTTCGCGCTGCTGCATCGCGGCCAACTGTGAGGTAGAGCATGCCAGCTAAACCGAAGGGACCTCCCAAGGTTCGCGTCAGGATGTATAGACAGGGACTCGGCGACTGCTTCCTCGTGAGCTTCTTCACCGGTCCCAAGCCTGTCCATATGCTGATAGACTGCGGCACTCTCGGTGCCACTACTACCAAGGTGAAGATGGCCGATGTGGTCAAGGATATCTCTAAGACAACTTCCAACCATCTGCATGTCCTTGTGGCAACGCACGAACACAAGGATCATGTATCCGGTTTCGGTGGCGACCCCTCACGTTTCGCCGAGTTCAAAGTAGACAGGGCCTGGGTTGCGTGGACCGAGGATCCAAAAGATCAGTTCGCGAGGAACATCACAAAACACAAAGGCGATCTTCGCCTGGCGGTGGCACTCACAGCCGACGCCCTCGGGTTCAACGCGACAGCGGACCCCGCCGAACGCGACGCCGTCAGTGAAGTCAGGTCTGGTATCGAAAAGTTGCTCTCGTTCGTCGCGGATCTTCCTGCCGAAGGCCAACCCCTGGCTGCTACTCTCGCGAAGGGAGTGGACATTGGAATGCGTTATGTCACGGAGCGCGCGGGAGATGGCGGCCGCTTCCTCGAGCCGGGCGACGTTATCGAAGGCAAATGGTTACCCGGCGTACGCTTCTATGTTCTGGGTCCGCCCAGAAGTGAGTCGGCGTTGCGGAATATGGGAGACCATGGTTCTCCGGAGCTCTATTCCCTTGCCGCGCAGCTGAGCAGCGACCTCGCCGCATGCTGCCAATTCAGTTTGGCCGAGACACCACTCAAGGAGTATCGCGATTCACTCGATCCGGTCGCTCGGCAGCGCTTCGAGCAGCGACTACCATTCGATCCGCGTTTTCGACTGGAGTCGGCGGATCCTGAAGTGTGCGAAGGACGCTTCTCGAACTACTATCGCGAGGAGGATGCCTGGCGCCAGATCGACAGCGACTGGCTAGGCGGCGGGAGTGATCTGGCTCTACAGCTTGATACTTACACGAACAACACCAGCCTGGTTCTAGCGATAGAGTTGATCGATGACGGACGGGTGCTGTTATTCCCCGCGGATGCACAGGTGGGCAACTGGCTGTCCTGGCACGAGCCGGAATTTACGGTGAAGGATGCGACGGGAAATGACCGCAAGGTCAACGTAGCCGACCTCCTCGCTCGCACTGTGTTCTACAAGGTAGGTCACCATTCCAGTCACAATGCCACGGTCAAAGAAGGAGGACTGGAGCTCATGCAACGGGAAGATCTGGTCGCAATGATTCCCGTGGATCGAAAGGTCGCAATGAGCAGGAAACCACCGTGGCAGATGCCGGCGAATGCGTTGTACAAGAGGCTCATCAAAAAGACGAAAGGCAGAGTGATCCGGTCGGATTCGGGCTGGCCGGAGGACAAGCAGCGTCCCAATGAAATATCCAAGGCGGAGTGGAACGATGCGAGGAAGCGCTCGGGAGTGACGGTGAGCGGCCTCTATGTCGATTACGAGCTCCGATGAGAAAGTCGGTGAAGTGGGCTGTATTAGTTGCCCTCGGGCTCACTCTGCTTTCGCGACAGGCGGAGGCGCAGACCACGGAGGTGCGCCTTCCGTCCCGCGCCACGACTCTTCCCACTCGCGTTCGCATCGACACGGCCGCCGCTCGCCGGCTGCCGACGCGCACCATGACAGTGGCCGAGTCTTCGGTCTTTCTCTCTGTCACCGACCAGCCGGCGGGATCGCGCCCGCAGGTGACGTCGCGGACGGCGATCGGCCGCGCCCGGCTTGAGCGGGTACTCGGAGGATCCTCAGAGCCGCTTCGTGTCGTCCGAGCCGACGGCGTCACAAATATCTCGCGTGCGGCCGATTCGGTCCGCATCGTGCCGGGCGAGTTCATCTTTCGGAAGATGGATGACACCGCGCAGCTCGTGGTGGCAGGGGCTGTCACTCCGGGTGTTGGGCCTGTGGCGGAGGGCGACGGCACCTACACCATGCCGTACCGGTGGCTCTCCATCGATTCCGCCGGCGTCGAGCAGCTCCTTGTCCCGTACTTCATCCTCGTTGGCGGCGGACTGACGTACGACGCCGCGGCGCGCACGTACCGCGGTATCGCGCTCGTGGGCGTAGAGGACACGCTGCACCCGAACGCGGGGCCGGTATCGCTCCCGCTTCCGCTCCGTATGCAGCTCACAACACTCAGTGGGGGCACGGTCACTCCGGTTCAGCTAGCAATCGCCCACACGGGCCTAGACTACGACTCGGTTCGCATCGAGTCGCCGGACTCCAACCGTGTGCGCATCCGCACGGGCGCCGATAGGGAGGGAATCACCATTCCCCTCCCGGTGCGCGCTATTACCGTGTCGATGATCCCGCAACAGCGCTCGATCCAGGGGTTCGGACTCGCAACAACCGAAATCTCCATCACCCTTCCACGCGGGATGGCGCGCGCTGAGACGGCGGTTGTCACGTTCTCAACAACAAAAACCCCCGTGCGCCCGGGAACAATTCGCGTGACGGGCGGCGAAGCGTCCACGGTGCGACTGCGCTCCGGGCTGCCGGGATCCGATACGATCCGTTCCTACATGGATGGCGTGCTGGTCGGGGAAACGGTCGTCATTTTCGAGCCGCCATGGACGTTCCTTAGTGCCGCACTAGCCGGGATTCTCCTCGGGGGCTTTGCGCGCTTCTTCGGAGCCAAGCGGCGGAAGCGAGCCACTTCGCTCCTCTGGGACATCCTCAAAGGCGCGCCATTCGGGGTGCTCGCCGCCGGTGCGGGTGCCATTGGGCTCGACCTGCTTCAGCTCAAACTTGACGATCTCGCATCCGGGACGTGGATCGCCGTCATGATAACGGCCGCGATCGGAGCTTGGCTCGGTACCAGGCTTTTCGACCGAGTGGCTGCGCCAACGACGTGACGGCGGTGCGCGAACGACCGGGAGCGTGCGTCGACCTTGCCACTGTTCTCGACAAGGAACTGTCGTATCTCCACGAGCACCGGCACCCGAATCAGACGGATCGCGACCTAGTGAAGCGCTCCCTCGTTGGCCTCGCGATGTCGGGCGGCGGAATCAGGTCCGCGACCACGAACCTCGGTATCCTGCAAGCGCTGGCGCGCATGCGAATTCTGCCACTCGTAGATTACCTCAGCACCGTGTCAGGTGGGGGCTACATCGGGGCTTGTCTCTCATCGCTACTCTCCTGGAACGGAAACCCGCCGCGAGAATGGGGCGATGTGCGTGGCCCGTACACCTTCGCTCCGGAGGAGAGGCCCGCGTTCTCGACCGAGTTAGAGGAGTTTCCGTTCCGCCCCGATCTGTCAGAGGAGCGCCCCAAGCAAGATAACCCCCTGCGGCCGGACCCACGCGCGAGTCACGACATTATCGGCCATCTGCGCACCCACGGAAACTTTCTCATCGCCCGTAGCGGGCTTTTTCGGCGCGACTCGTTACGTGCTGTCGGCACGCTTGCGATGGGAATTGCTTACAACGTCGGCATCTTCATGCTGACACTCTTCGCCATAAGTGCGATCTACCTCGCGGCCCTGCTCTTTCTCGCGCCGGAGCTTCCGGAAGTCCTCTCGAGGTCAGCGCTACCTGCCGCTCCACTGGATACGATCCGTCGCGACGTGGACGTGGTTGTCACGGATTCCGCAATCGTTCGCACCAACCGGACACCGGGCACTTGCCCTCGCGACGCGACCGATTGTGTCACGGAGACGGCGGCGACGCTCCGTTCGATCACTGTTTACGACGCGATGAAGCGCAACGCACGCGGGCTGGGCGACGTGTTTGCGACGGAGTGGAAGTCTTGGCAACTCCCGGAATCGGTGCAGCCACTGGCTCGGTGGTGGAGCGTTACGCCTGAGCCATTCCGGCCGCTGCTTGCCGGCCTCGGCCTTGGTATCCTGACCACGATAATCCTTTTCTTGTGGATGTCGCGAGCGGTGCGTAGGTATGTGAGGGGTCAGACACGCGATGGCGTCGCGCCCACCCCGGGCGATTCCGTCGAGGAAGCGTTCGAGCGACGGGTGCTCCGAGGGGCGGCACAGGCTATGGTGGGCACGGTGGTTGTCGCGATAGTTCTCGGACAGCTTCTGTGGCGCAACATGCTTTCAGCCGAAGAGCAGGTGCTATGGCTGCTCGTTCCGCTCGCTGTGCTCACCGGAGCTTGGGTCGTGACCTTCATCTGCGCCACGCTGGTCTTCCCGCGCATGCGCGG
>JBHENQ010000037.1:0-33909 GCA_046261975.1 Gemmatimonadaceae bacterium
GCAGTCCGGAGCATGACAGACTTTACCGACTTGATAGACCTCGCCGCCGAGCGGCTGGGCGGCAAGGTGCTTTCTGCCAACGATGAGTTCTTCGCTCCCAAGGAGAACATCCTTCGCGCGGCCGCACCCGTATGGAAGGAGGGCGAATATACGGATGCAGGAAAGTGGATGGACGGCTGGGAAACGCGTCGCAGACGCACGCCGGGCCACGATTGGTGCACCATCCGGCTGGGCATACCAGGGGTAGTCCGTGGTGTGGTGGTGGACACCAGCTTCTTCACCGGTAACTATCCCGAGCGGTGTTCCCTCGAAGCGTGCAGCCTCCCGCCCAACTCTTCCGCCGAAGAAGTCGAAGCGCACGAGGGGTGGACCGAGTTGCTGCCGCCATCGGCGTTGGCCGGAGGAGCGCAGAATCGCTTTGCGATCAGCTCTTCGGAGCGCCATAGCCACCTGCGATTCAACATCTTCCCGGACGGTGGTGTAGCGCGTCTTCGCGTGTTCGGTGAATGCGTGCCGGATCGCGATCGTCTCGCGAGTGCCGGAGAAGTTGACCTCGCGGCGCTGGAGAATGGCGGGTTCGTGCTGTTGTGCAGCGACATGTTCTTCGGACACCGTCAGAATCTCATTCTTCCTGGGCGCTCGTTGAACATGGGCGACGGTTGGGAGACGAAGCGGCGGCGCGGCTCGGGCAACGACTGGACCATTGTGCGTCTCGCCGTACCTGGTATCATCACGCGCGCCGAGATCGACACGGATCATTACAAGGGCAATGCACCCGGGAGCTTCTCGCTTGAAGGCTGCAACGCTCCAGGCTCGACTGGCGACGACCTGACCGCGTGCCACCGTGCGTGGGCGGAGCTCGTGCCGCGAGATAATCTCAGACCCGACGCGCGGCATGTCTTCGACAGGGTCAAACCGGTTGGCATCGTGAGCCACGTAAGACTCAACATTTTCCCCGACGGCGGCGTCGCACGGCTGAGACTCTATGGCAAACCGGCCTGATGTGCGACCTACGCCCATCCAGCGCCTGAATTCACTTGACACCGCATCGGCCACGGCAGTGCTTCACGCCTGTTGCGGTTCGCGGGAGTGGGCCCGCCGCGTTGCTAGCGGGCGGCCGTTCTCAAGTGACGACGCTCTCTTCGAGGCGGCGGACACAACCTGGCGCGACGCCGACCCCGTGGATTGGAGAGAAGCCTTCGGCCAGCACCCGCGTATCGGAGAAGACAGACCGGCGGGCGCGGCCCAGGAACCAGTTACAAGGCCGAAGACATTTCCAGCCTGGTCGAAGGAGGAGCAGTCCGGGATGCAGGTGGCTACCGGGACCTTACGAGCCGAGTTTGCCCAAGCCAATCGCACGTATGAATCACGATTTGGCTACATTTTTATCGTCTGCGCGACGGGAATGATGGCCGAGGAAATGCTGGCTCAGATTCGTACACGGTTGCGCAACGATCCGGAAACGGAGCTGCGCGTGGCAGCGGAGGAGCAGGGCAAGATCACCCGACTACGATTGGAGAAGCTGTTAGCGTCATGGGCAAACACGGAATAACTACCCACGTGCTGGATACGTCGTCGGGCAGACCGGCCAACGGCATACCAGTTGCGCTCGAGTTGGCCGCCACCGCGGGCAAGTGGCGCGCTCTGGGACGCGCCACTACTGACGCCAGCGGACGCGTGCCGGACTTGCTGCACGGCGAGTCTCTGCTACTCGGAACCTACCGTCTCTGCTTCGAGACCGCCGCATACTTCGCGGCACGACAACTGCGCGGTTTCTATCCCGAGATCCACGTGATCTTCGAGGTGCGTAACGCTGATGAGCACTATCATGTGCCTCTACTCTTGAGCTCGTATGGATACTCGACTTACCGGGGCAGCTAAGTCTGCCCGCTTTCCTCCGTGTAATCCGTGGCACTGAGAACGATCCTCGCAGCGAATAATTACGGCAAGTCGGCCATCCGCGTCGTCAAGGTCACGCGTTCCGGTCTCGCTGGCCGCCACGAACTGTCGGATGTCACCGTGGGAGTGCAGTTCGAGGGCGAATACGAGAGCGTGCACCGCGCTGGCGACAACAGCGTGGTGTTGCCGACTGACACGATGAAGAACACGGTCTACGCCCTCGCGGGGAAGCACCTCACGAGCGAGATCGAGACCTTCGGCCTGGCCTTGGCCAATCATTTTTTGGTGGATAACGACGCGCTCAAACGCGTGCGGGTAGACATCGACGAGCGACCTTGGCAGAGGATGACCGTGGGCGGCAGCCCGCATGCGCACGCCTTCACACGTGAGGGAGCAGAGCAACGACTATGCCGGGTCGTTGGAACGCGGGAAGGGCGGCTGGTCGAGTCCGGAATCCAGGACCTGCTAATTCTCAAGACGTCGCTCTCAGCGTTCGAGGGCTACCTGAGCGACCGCTACACCACTCTCCGCGAGACACGCGATCGCCTTCTGGCGACGGTGCTGAACGTTACCTGGCGTTACTCCGAAGCGGACGCGGCATTCGCGCGATGCCGTACAAACGTTCGTAGAGCCTTGCTCGAAACTTTCGCCAACCATGACAGTCACTCTGTTCAGCACACAGCGTTCGCCATGGGAGAAGCCGCCCTTACAGCGGCGGTGGAGCTGAAGGAGATCAGGCTCTCGCTTCCGAACAAGCATCATCTTTTGGTGGACCTCGCACCGTTCGGCCTGCAGAATCGCAACGAGATCTTCGTTCCAGCCGACGAGCCGCACGGGCTCATCGAGGTTACCGTCCGGCGCGATTCCTGAGTATTGCCACGAAGCTCCGCCCGCGAAGCTCGTCCTGAGTCACGCCCGTTCTTGCAACGACCTCGTTTTCGCTGATGGCGCCCGATGCTGTCGCTCGCAGAAAGAAATTGAGGAGTCCCTGCCCTGTCGCCGCGTCGTCGAACACGTCACCTATCAGCGTTGCCTGAGCTGCCTTCTCGACGAAGTTCCTGAGTCGCGCGGCCGCTGCGTCGAGTCCTGAAAGAAAGAACGAGTAGATCGCAGCGTAGCGAGTCACGAGCTGCGCCGGATGCAGATCCCAGCCCTGGTAGAATCCGTTGGCGAGCGAGTTGCGGACATCGTCGAAATGCTGCCGCCAGGCGCGGTGTACTCCGCTGAGATTTTCCTGCAGCTGCAACGCGCTGAGCAACCGACTGCCACTCCCGCCCTCCGCTGCTCGATTCACGGGAACCGGCAGGATCGCTGTGGATCCGTCCGACAGCCAGATTCCCGTCCCCGCTAGTGCAATCTGCATGGCGTGCAGAGCGAAAGAGCATGCCGGATGCTGCATTCGCTGCTCGCCCGCTGTGATGTTGATACTCGCCGTGTAATCGTACGTGCCGAAATGCGCCGCCATGATGCGCCCACGACCCGCGCTCACGATCGCGGGAAGCGCAACGGCCCCGTCGTGGCCTAGAACCGCCTGTGGCGTCTCCACCATGATCTCGAAGCGCAGGCTGCCTGCGGCCAGACCAAAGTTTCTCTCGATGTGTTCGAGCAAACCGCTGAAGAACGCAGTCTGCTCCGGAATAGTCACCTTGGGCAGTGTGATCACCAGATTTTCAGGCAGTTTGCCGGAGCACTCGGCCAGAAGCGAAGAGAGAAAGGCATCCAGCGTGCGCACGCTCCTGGCGCGAAGCTCCTGGTTCAGCGGCTTCACGCGAATACCGATGAAGTATGGCAACGTGCCGGCAATGAGCCCGCGAGCAACTTCCCTCGCAGCGCCAGCCACGTGACCGTCCTCTTCATCGTCGGGCCGGTTCCCGTAACCGTCCTCGAAGTCGATGCGAAAGTCTTCAACCGGCTCACGCTGAAGTTTTTCCGCGACTCGGGCTCGCACCAGCTCGGCCATGTCCACATCGAGACCGGTTGCAGAAGCAAGCGAGCGGCCGTCCGGCGCGTATTCCTCGAGCGCGCTCAGCGCGACCGCGCCCATCCTCTGCGCGGTGTCGGATCGGAACAGGTGGCCGCCGCCGTAAACAGTATGCACCGGCTGGCGCCGGCTCGACTCACCCGGATACCGCCTCGAAAACTCCCGATTCGCCCGCTCGAGCGGTTGTGCCAGAGACTCTATGGTTTCACGCGAGACTGAGCTCATGATCGCCGCCTTTACGACTCCCGACTCCCGACTCCCGACTCCCGACTCCCGGGTCACGCATTGTAGATGGGACCGCTCCGACTACGATACAGCTCCAACACGGCGCGAGCTTCGTCCCTTCTCACACCGTGGAGGAACTCGATGCCGCGCGCCTCGATATACGCGTAGGACTGCTCGAATACGGGTCCCTCGTCGAAGTTAAGTCGAGTCGCATCCTCCCGTGCGGCACCGCAGACAACGCGTTTAGCTCCGCTCCAGAGGATGGCGCCGAGGCACATTGCGCACGGCTCGCACGAGCTGACAACCTCGTGCTCCGGCATGCCGTCGGCAGCCAATGTGAAGGAGCCAAGGACGTGCTCAGCCGCCATGAACGCGACTATCTCAGCGTGAAGCACGGAGTTGTTGAGACGCACGACGCTATTCATGCCAACAGCTACCAGCTTTCCGCTCTCGCGTTCGAAGATCGCCGCGCCGAATGGTCCGCCCGTATCGCGAGTAACGTTTTCGCGCGCCAGCTCGATTGCCAGCGCCATCTTCCGGTCATCGCTCTCGTAGCGCCGGTTCCAATCGACCACCTCGTCCACCCAGTCTGGATAGTCGACCGCGAGGCCCGCAAACGCATTGCGAGATAGCATCATGAAGGAAAGATACGGACCGTTTAGCGGGAATGAGCCATGTCGAAGGATTGAGCCCAATAACGATTCATTATCTAGCGCCACACGCCGAGTATAACGGCCATGAGGACTATCTTCACTAGCGCGTCACCGACATGGATGGCGTAGAGCTTCCATGGCATGTTCTCCCACATAACGGCGCCCACAAGAAGCGTGGCTTGGAACCCAATCCACACCCAGGCCCCGAGCTGCGCCGCACCCATCCACTCGACGATCCCAAGAATCACGACAAAGTGCGCGAGCACATAGGCGACCACGAGGCCCCGAACAAACTCGCCGAGCATCTTCCCTGCCGGCATCTTTGTATCGGCCACGGCGTCCGGCTTCATGCCGAGCAGTTTCATCCGCTCCTTGCCGAATAACTAAGTGCTGTGCCACAGCGCTCCCACGACAAACGACACAACAGCCGCCACGATGACGGCCAAATAGTTTATTTCAAGCATGATTCTTTATTCCTTGCTTTGACCACGGATCACAGCCATTTCCAGACCCTAATCGGGAATGTCCACGCCTACCTCCCTCCCCTATACCAGCGCTCCTCAACGTACTCGTAAACCACGGGGAGTACGAGCAGAGTGAGAACGGTCGACGTGATGAGTCCCCCGATCACCACCGTTGCAAGCGGCCGCTGAACCTCGGACCCAGGGCTTGTCGACAATGCCATCGGTATGAATCCCACGCTCGCGACTAGCGCCGTCATGAGCACGGGACGCAGCCGCACCTCGGCGCCATGCGTTACCGCCTCCCTGAGCCCTCGCCCCGCCGCACGCAACTGATTCACGTAGGTCACCATCACCACGCCATTGAGGACCGCGACGCCAAACAAAGCGATAAAACCGACAGTCGCGCTGAGACTCAGGTTCAGTCCCCGTAACCAGAGAGCACCGATACCGCCAACGAGCGCGAACGGCACATTGAGCATCACAACAGCAGCCTGATGTGGGTTTCCCAGAGTGAAGAACAGCAAGACAAAGATCAGCGCCAGCACCAAAGGAACGATCAACGACAGGCGCGCCATCGCGCGCTCCTGGTTCTCGAACTGGCCGCCAAGTGAAACGAAATAGCCGACCGGCAGCTGTACCCGGTCGGTGAGCTCTCGCCGCACATGCTCGGCAAAGCCGCCGAGGTCGCGACCGCGCACGTTGCTCTGGACAACCACCAGGCGCTGGCCGTTTTCGTGGTCTATTCGCTCCGGGCCTTCCCTCACGTTCACTCGAGCGACCTGAGACAGCGGCACCCGGCCTCCCCCTGGCGTGTCCAGCAGAAGATCGCCAATCGCCTCCGGAGTGTCCCTGTATCGTTCCGGCAACCTCACTACTATCGGGAACCTTCTTCGTCCCTGGATCACTTCCGATGCCTCGACTCCACCCACAGCGAGCTCCACAACCTCTCTGACGTCGCCCACGTTCAGGCCGTAGCGAGAGAGTGCGGTACGATCCATATCGACCTCCAACTGCATGGCACCGGCATTCACCCGTATCGAAACGTCGGCCGACCCTGGCACCGAAGCGACCACCGTGCGAGCCTCTTCCGCCTTCTGTTGCAGCAATTGCAGACTGTCGCCGAAAATCTTTACGCCGAGATCGGTGCGGACACCGGAAAGCACCTCATCCAGGCGCATGGCCATCGGGGCGCTGAAGTTGTAGTCGAGACCGGGAATCTCCGCCAGAGCTGAATCCATCTTTTCGATCAACTCCGGAAGAGATCTTGACTGCCAGTCGCGCTTCGGGTTGAAGAGCACATAAACGTCCGCCTCGTAGAGACCCATCGCCTCCGTAGCCAGTTCCGGCCTGCCGAGATTCGTCACTGCACTCTTTACCTCGGGTAAACGCAGCAGCGTTCGCTCTACGACTTCCGACACGCTTAGCCCCTCCGCGAGAGCCGTGCTCGGCAATCGGCGAGTCTCGATGAGGAGCGAGCCTTCGTCGAGCTCGGGCATGAACTCGGTGCCCAGAAGCGGCAACGATCCCAGCGCCACAACCAGAAGAACCAGGGCTCCCCCAGCCACGGCGCGACGGTGACCGAGTGCCCAATCAAGAGTGACTCTGTAACGTGCTCTTACCGCTTCGAACCATCTATCGCGCCTCTCGTCCGAGGTTCGAAGCCATAGCGAAGCCGCTGCCGGAACGTAGACGAGAGCAAGTATCAGCGAGCCGAGGACGGCGACACACACCGTGAACGCCATGGGCCGAAACATTTTTCCCTCGAGCCCCTCAAGGGCGAAGATCGGTATGTAAACGGCGATTATTATGCACACCCCGAAAACGATAGGGCGCGCTACCTCATGTGCCGCCTGACGAATAAGCAGTTGCCGATCGCTAGGTTGATCGTGCGCACTGTCGCTCAGCCGTCGCACGAAGTTTTCCATCATGACCACCGATGCGTCGACGATAAGCCCGAAGTCGAGCGCACCAAGGCTCATTAGGTTCGCCGATACGCCGAAGCGTTTCATGAAAAGAAAAGCGAACAGCAGTGACAGTGGAATCACCGAGGCAGTGATCAGTGACGCACGAACATTCCGGAGAAAGACGAAGAGAATAAGGATGACCAGCAAGCCGCCTTCGAGGAGATTCGTGAAGACTGTCCTCGTTGTTCGCTCGACCACCTGTCCCTGGTCGTAAAACGGCCGAACCTGGACGCTCGCGGGCAGCTGATGCTTGATTTCCTCCAGCTTGGCTCGGACTCGGTTCACGACGTCGCGGCCGTTGGACCCCTTAAGCATGACAACGGTCGCTGACAGCGCTTCACCACGCGCATCCCGAGTCACTGCTCCTTCGCGAGGAGCTGAGCCGATGATGACGCGGGCCAGATCCCGGACATGAACCGGGCTTCCTCCACCTCGGGTCGTCACAACCACGCCGCCAATGTCAGTTGTGTCGGTCACGCGGCCGAGTCCGCGCACGGTCAGCCTCTCCCCGCGGTCCTCGATGTATCCTGCGCCGAAGTTGACGTTGTTGTCGGCAAGTGCATTCCTGAGGTCGCGTACGGACAAGCCGTATGCAGCGAGCCTGGTGGGCTCGGCCAATACCTGAAACTGCTGTACCATCCCGCCCCAGGCATTGATCTCGGCGACACCCGGAATCGTACGAAGCTGCGGCTTGATGACGTACTCATGCAGAGTCCGCAGCTCGATCGGCGTGAGCGAATCCGACTCCACGAGATACTGAAACACTTCTCCCATCGCCGTAGCTGGTGGTCCAAGCATGGGCTGAAAATCGCCCTCCCCACCCCCTGGAAGGTCCATCGCGGCGTCCTGCATTCGCTGCTGCACCTGGGCGCGCGCGAAGTAGAGATCCACGTCATCGCCGAAAGTGATTGTCACGACCGACAGTCCAGCCTTGGAGAGCGAGCGTACGTCCTCGATCCCAGGCAGGCCCAGCATTGCGTTCTCCATCGGGAAGCTCACGAGGTTCTCGACTTCCAGCGGAGAAAGTCCTGAGGCAGTCGTCATGACCAACACCTGGTTCGGCGTTAGGTCGGGGAACGCGTCGAAATTGATTCTTGCGAACGCCCACGTTCCGGCCGCTGCCATAACGAGTGTTCCAACGATTACAAGAGCGCGGAACCGAAGCGCGGTGGAGATGAGCCAGTTTATCATGGCTACATCTCCATGTCCGGCATGGTGGCTCGCGCGAACTCTGACTTCACGGCATGGGCCCCAGTCGCCACCACGAACTCCCCGATGGCCAGGCCAGTCAAGATCTCCGACATCCCGTCGCCTACCGCTCCCACCTCCACCTGTCTTTTCTCGAAGCGAGCTCCGCCCTTGTCATCCGGTATCGCGACGAACACCACCGTCTGTTCTCCCAGCCGCTGCACCGCTGCTTCCGGCACAGCAAGAGCGTTCCGCACACCTCCTTCCAGCCAAACTGTAGCCGCGGTTTGGGGACGTAGGTTTCCGCCGGCGTTTGAAACGAGAGCCCGCACAGGCAACGTGCGCGTTGTCGGCTCCAGGGCGCCGGCAACGCTCTGCACACTGGCACTCTGAGTATCCGCCGGCATCGTTACGGCGACAAATCGAATCTTCGTGCCAACCCGGAACAGCATCGCGTGCCGCTCCGGTACTGCGATGGCCAGCCACAACGTGGACGGATCCGTAAGGGAAATGAGAGGCGCACCGGGCTCCACCACGGCACCGGGAACCGCATCGCGACTCATGACGATCCCAGCTAGCGGAGCACGGATCACAGCAGATCCGCTCGACGCTCCCACGCCAAGCTGTGCAGCGGCCTGCTGCGAACGCCGTAGCTCCGCCTCGGCCTGCGAGAGCGAAGCCTGAGCCAACTCGTGATCAGCTACGGCTCGCTCCACATCCTGTCGTGGGATCGCCTTCAAGGCCTCCAGTCGCTCGGCTCGCTCTCTGGCAGCACGCGCATAGGTCGCCGCTGCCCGCCGCGACCCAACCTCCGCGCGCGCTTTGGCGAGGTCCGCCTGAGCCATGCTCGCTTCCTGGCTCTGTAGCGTGACCAGCGGAGCTCCTCGACTAACTCGATCGCCAGAACGAACGTGAACAGCGAGCACGCGACCCTGTGACGATGCACCCAAACGAGCGGTTCTGTCTTCGTTCGGAGCGAGCTCTCCTGGCAGTTCCAGGACCGCGGCTATGGGCCGCGTGCCGACGCGCTCCCAGCTGATTCCCCCTAGTTGAATCTGGGCGCGCGAAAGAGTGATGGCGTCAGGCTCCAGTGCCTGTCCACCGTCCTCCCTCTTCATTTCTCCTTCGCCGCCTTTTCCGCAACCGGTACCAATTAGAAAAACCGCGAGCGCCGTGCCTCGCCACATGCTCCCACCAAAGAGCACTCTCATCGCTGGTCTCCCGACAGTCGCTCCTCGAGTATGTCGACGCCAACCGCCGCCCTCAGCTCGAGCACACTCTGATGCTGAGCGAAGAGAAGTTCGTAATAGGTCAGGCGGGCATCGCCCAATGCGCGCGCAGCGTCCAGCACCTGAAGGATCGATGTGGCACCTTCCCTGTATGCGCCAAGCGCAATTCGCCGCGCCTCTTCGGCGCGCCGGATGAAGCTGCGCTCCAGTG
The DNA here is from genome assembly GCA_046261975.1 of Gemmatimonadaceae bacterium. GTDB lineage: Bacteria > Gemmatimonadota > Gemmatimonadetes > Gemmatimonadales > Gemmatimonadaceae > JBHENQ01. Next base: position 9,815 of record JBHENQ010000037.1, read on the forward strand.
GGGCAACCTGCTCCGTCAGGCGCCTTGCCGCCTCATAGGCTCCACTCACTTCTGCCAATAGCCTTCGATCGGCCCACTCGAGCTCGTGTCGCACGGCTCGTTGCTCCGCTGAAGCACGTTGAATCTCGCCGCGGTTCTGATCGAAGAGGGGCAACGGCGCGCTGATTCCCGCCATCAGTGAGCGCTCTCCCGCCATGTTCTTCGTGCCCACCATCGCGGTCAGTTCGCGCAGAATTCTCGTCTGCTCGACCGACCGACCAGAACCTGCTGCCGCGACACGCGCCCTCGCCGCGGCCAACTCCGGCCTGCGCGCGCGTGCGATCGCGACAATGGTGGATAGGGGCTCAAGGACGACCACGAATGTGCTGTCGGCGAAGTCTATGTCCACCGAATCAGGTGAGGTTGAGGGGGCGATATGGCTTCGAAGCTCACCAGTGGCGCGCGCCAGTTCCGCTCGAGCAATCGTCTCAGCTATCAGTGCGCGGCCCAACTCCACTTCCAGTCGAAGCAAATCCGACTCTGCAGCCACTCCCTCACTCACCCGGGAGCGAGTATAGGCCACAAGCGAATCGAGCCATTGTCGCGCATCCTCTGCGGAGGATACAGAAACCTGCGCCATTGCTACCCGATAGAAGGCGCGGGCCACGTCGAGCTGAACTTCCAGTCGAACGGCAGCTAGGGTTGCTTCCGCCACCTTTAGCTCCGCATTCGCGCCGTGAACGCGCGGCCAGCGCTGATACAGCGGCTCCAGGGGGACCATCGCGAACGTCATTGCCTCACGCTCCAGGCCGATTGCGTTCGTCCCCGGGAACGGCGCGTTCTCCACCTGATGCGTTAACATCGGGTTGGTCCATACCCGGGCAGACGCTCGAGAGCCGCGTGCAGCCGCCACTCGGGCTTGGGCTGCCAGTACTAGCGGATGAGAAACATCAGCCGAGCGAATTGCCTGCGCGAGTGTGACCTCTCGAGGCGGTTTGGCTCCGTCGATGGGAATCTGCGCGCGACCTGGCGCGGCTGTCGCCAACAAGGCGGCCAGGCTGAACGCTCGAATGTATGGCACCACTGAAGTCTCCAGAAAAGTGCGCGCGCCCAGCGGCACCACATGGGTGCAGCCGCAGCGACCGCACGAACGAATTGAACTGAGCTTTTGAGTTGTGGATGCGATCGAGGCTGGAACCTTCTGGTCCCGGAGCCGAGTGCTAGCTACACGACGATTCGTGGAGGCGGGACGAGTGGCTCCGAGTCCAGCTTTACGACGGACCGGGAAGGTAAGGAGGGTGTGTCAAGCATTGGACGAGTATTCCCGGTTGTCACCGCCCGGACCGGCTCCGCACCTGTGCACTGGCTGCCACACGCACAGGCGTCGTCGCGCTGCTCATTCTCGTCGGCGTTGCCTCGCACAACATCACTGCTCGGCGAATCATTGGCAGTCATGCACGATTGGGAAGACGCCCCGCCATCTGGCCAGTACACAAGCAGCGTCTCGAACGACGTGCATCCTAGGCACCACACGGTAAGCAGACCCGTCATCAACCGAGACGAACGCACGAAGTAGTATCTCACGCTAATCCGCCACTGGTGTCTGCGCGGCCGGCTCCTCTGTTCGCTCGTAAGCTTCGTGGAGTTTGACAGGACTTTTCGATGCTTTACGGAGTCTCAGATTCAGTACTTCCACCAACACCGAGAAACCCATAGCGAAATAGATGTAGCCCTTGGGGATGTGCTGATCCAGACCATCTCCAATGAGAGCAATGCCGATGAGGAGCAGGAAGCTGAGGGCCAGCATCTTCAGCGTTGGATGCTTGCTTACAAAGCCACTGATGGTCTCCGCGAAGAGAAACATGAATCCGACGGCGATAACGACAGCCGCGATCATAACCCCCACGTGATCGGCCATCCCCACTGCAGTGATCACCGAGTCGAGTGAGAACACGATGTCCAGAAGAAGAATCTGGATGATGACGGCCGAGAACGACGGCGCGACGCGCGCGGATACCTCTCCCTCCTTGCCTTCGAGCTTACCGTGTATTTCGTGCGTGCTCTTCGCCAGCAGAAAAAGCCCGCCGATTATGAGAATGAGGTCGCGCCCGGAGATCTCGTTGCCTAGCACGGTGAAGAGCGGAGCCGTGAGCCGAATGATCCAGGCCAGCGAGATGAGCAGGAGAATGCGCATGACCATTGCAAGCCCGAGTCCCACTCGGCGCGCCTTCTGTTGCTGGTCAGCGGGAAGCTTGTCGGCCAGAATGGAGATGAAGACGACGTTGTCGATGCCCAGCACGATCTCCAGGGCAGTGAGCGTGACGAGCGCGATCCAGATTTGGGGGTCGGTGAGCCATTCCATGCAAAGACCCGTCAGTGGCTGGCGAAAACTCTTGTGGCGCCGTCCCGGTCGAACGCGATCACGTCATACTTGTCGGTGCGCGAGCCTTCCATTCCGGGCGAGCCCATGGGCATTCCTGGTACCGCAAGCCCTGCTATCGCGGGTCGCTCGCGCAGCAGGCGGTAGACATCAGCTGCCGGAACGTGCCCCTCCACTACGTAGCCTTCGACGATGGCGGTGTGGCATGATGCTACAATGTCGCCCACGCCGTGCTGCTTCTTTATGGATTCCATGTCTTCGCGATCTATCGCAGTGACCCGGAAGCCGTTCTTCCCCAGATGCTCAACCCACTTGGTGCAGCAACCACACGTCGGCGACTTGTAAACCGTCATCGCGAAAGTGTCGCCCGAAGCCACCGCGGGAGCCGACAGAGTATCCTTGCCGGCGGAAGCGTCCCCTCGCTCCGCGCAACCAGCGACTATACCGACGACGACACTCCACGCGAGAACATAGCAGAACCGAGCGGTTAGTCTTGCTTTCCTGTTCATGCAATCGTCTCCAAAAGGAAAGTGTACAGGAGCGCCGAAACCTAAGCGTCAGCGCCCGAACGCGGCAGGAGCGGCGAAACGAGAACACTCGTCAAACAAACACTAACCAGTCGTATCTCTTGCTTTTTGAGATCGTATCTCTTGCTTTTGAGACGATAAGAAGTTAAAATCTAGGAGCCACTAAGTTTTGACCGCCTTCGCTAATAGGCCGGTCCGGAATGCTTCAAACGTTCCACAACCGAATGGGATATCGGCAATTGTACGACAGACTAAAGACCGCAATGCGGACCTACCGACCCGTCCTGGCTTTACTCCTCGGGGTAACAATTTCTCTGGCCGCCTGTGACCGGCTGATAACCGAGGCACCCTCGGAGGCAGACCTATTCGACGCCCCATTGCCTGGCCTCACCGAGGCGGAGCTGGCGGCGTTCGCGCGCGGCGATGCCGAGTTCGGCCGCCGGTTTGCACCAAGTACGGGCCTCGGTCCGATCTTCAACAACGTGTCCTGCGCTTCCTGCCACAGCGGCGACGGCCGCGGACGACTCGAGAATGCCTTGCAGCGCATCGGCTCGGTCAACGATGGCTTTCTCTCCGCCGATGGAGGACCGCAGATCCAGGACAAGGCGATTCCAGGTGCTGAATTTGAGCGATTGCCTTCAGGCGTCGCAGTGTCGGTGAGGCTTCCGCCGCCGGTGTTCGGTGTCGGACTCATAGAGGCGATTACCGACAGCGCCATCATCGCCTTGTCGGATCCGAACGATCTCGACGGCGACGGCATCTCGGGCCGGCCGAACATCGTCAGTAGCGCGGAGTTCGTTCCCCACACCGAGCCTGGCGCTGGAGAATCGCGCGTCGGCCGCTTCGGCAGAAAGGCGCAGGTGTCGAACCTCCTGGAGCAAACGGTGACGGCGTACCACCAGGACATCGGGGTCACGTCCGACTTCCTCCCGGTGGAAAATCGCAATCCACTCTCCAGCGTTCCGGTGGAGGCGGCGGATCTGGTCGCCGATCCTGAAGTGCCAGCGGCTACCGTGCAGGCGGTGGTCCAGTACCTCCGCACGCTTGCCCCTTCCGGCGCCGGAGCGATGACGCCGCAACGCGAGCAGGGATTCGCGACTTTCGAGGCGATCGGCTGTGCCCGTTGCCACGTGCCATCGTTCCAGACGGGTCAGCACGCGGTGGCAGCGCTGTCGAACAAAACTGTAACGCTGTTTTCCGACCTTCTTCTGCACGACATGGGCGATGGGCTCGCGGACAACCGCCCGGACGGCAGCGCCAATGGGCGCGAATGGCGCACAACGCCGCTGTGGGGGCTTCGTCTCATACGCCATTTCCTGAACGGCGACGCCTTTCTCCTGCACGACGGCCGGGCGCGCACGGTGGAGGAAGCAATTCTCCTCCATGGCGGTGAAGCTCAGAGGGCGCGCGATGCCTTTGCCGCACTAAGCGCCGAACAGCGCGCAGCGCTTCTCGACTTCGTGGAGTCACGATGAACGAAGTGCTGGACCGAAGAGAGTTCGTCGGCTTCTGCGCGTGCGCTCTGGCGTCGCTGGCTGTGAGCGGCTGCGCTTCGCTCGCCACGCACGAAGTGACGCCGGTAGGCGGAAGAATCGAGCTTGTGCTGAGACAACATCCTGAGCTTCTCGAGGCCGGCGGCTGGCTCAAAGTATTGCCTGCCGGCCACAGCGAATCGCTGTACGTGCTGGCACTGGGAGACGGCTCGTTCAGCGTGCTATCTCCCATCTGCACACACCTGGGATGCGCTGTAGAGATCGAAGGCGAGAGACTGGTGTGCCCTTGTCACGGCTCCACGTACGATCGCGGCGGTAAGGTTCTGGTTGGTCCGGCGCAGCTTCCACTGGGCCGATACCGCGCTGAGGTCTCGCCTGACGGTGTGCTTGTAGTGGACCTGCGGAGCCGCGCATGAGGAATCTGCTGCTCTCGGCTCTCGCTGTCTTCACTGTTAGTGGGCTTGCTTCGGCTGAAACGCAGGAACGCGACACGACACGCCAGCCTGGAGACACCGTTCGCGCGCAACCGGATGAGCGTCCCTTCGTGCGCGGCGGTGTGTACGACAAGCCCTATCTCACGCGGCTGGCGGGCAGAACTGCGATCGGTGGATACGCGGAGGCACACGCCCGATATGAGCGAGTGGACGGGCTGCGGGACGAGGCAGGATTCGAAGCGAAGCGCTTCAACCTGTTCGCCAACACACGGGTCAGCGATTTCGTACGCATGGGAGCGGAGATCGAATTCGAGGACGGTGCCCGTGAGATTCTGTTGGAGTACGCGGCGATCGACCTGCGGATTCACCCATCGCTGACGCTGCGTGGAGGAATGCTTCTGTCCCCGCTGGGAAGGTTCAATCTCTCCCACGATAGTCCGCTCAACGAGTTCACCGACAGACCGCTCGTGTCGACAGAGCTTCTTGGAGTTGCGCTCTCCGAGCCCGGGGTCGGTGTGCTCGGACAAATCCGGGCCGGCCGCACTGGACGCGTGACCTACGAGTTGTATGCCACGAACGGTTTTCACGATGGCCTCGTCACGAATTCCGAGGACGGCACCCGCATAGCCCTGGGCCGCCGGAACTTCGAGGACAACAACGGCTCGCCGGCGTTCGTCGGACGTCTCGTGTGGAGTCCTCGTGTCGGATACGAGGCTGGAATTTCGGCCCACCACGGCGCGTACAACGTCTTCAACGAAGAAGGCGCCACGATCGACCGAAGGCGCGACCTCACGATCGCGGTGCTCGACTTTGAGGCAACGCTCCTTGGAGTGAGGCTGAGCGGCGAGGCGGGACGAGCGACGATCGACATCCCCGAAGGCTTGCGAGGCATCTACGGGGCGGCCCAGCGCGGGATATATCTCGAGGCAGTTCGTGACTTCGGCCAGGGTTGGATCAAGACGATGAAGCAGTCCTCATTCGCGGCGAAGACCCGCTTCGACTACGTGGATTTCGACACCGACAAGGTGGGCACATCCATCGCACAGCTCACGGTCGGCGTCAACTTCCGGCCAACCCAGGACTCCGTTGTGAAGCTGGATTTCGTCCGCGGGCGCGGGCGCGACGAGTTCAACAACCTCGGCGAGCACGCCTTCGTGCTCGCCTCGATAGCGACCTACTTCTAGCCACCAGGGGAGGCAGGCCAAGCCGGCCTGTCGCGTAGCTCATATCCGTGGCGTGCCACTACGGCTATTTTCGCTACCATGCCAGGGGACGTGGCAACGCAAACGGGACGAACGGCCACGCGGCTTCTCGGGATTGTCTGTGCGATACTCGTGGTCGCGGCACTAAAGGAGGCGAAGAGCGTTCTTGCGCCGTTGGCGCTCGCAACATTTGTCATCATAGCTGCGTGGCCGATTCAGGACTGGCTCGAGCGTCGCGTGCCGCGTTGGCTTGCAGCCGTGTGCACCATAACGGTCGTTCTCATTGTCACATCGCTCATCATCGGCGCGGTGTTCTGGAGCGTCGAACAGGTAGCCGTGCGGGCGCCGAGGATCGCCCAGCGGTTGGGTGATCTCAGTGGTGAGTTTGGCGCATGGGGAAGACGATTGGGCATGCCCGTTACGAATGAGAGCGCTAACGAACAGCTCGTCTCGCAGCTCTCATCGTTCGGCAGAACTCTGGCGCCAGCCCTGTACTCCTCGGTTGTAATGCTCGCGCTCGGTGTCGCCTTTCTGATACTTGGCCTGCTGGAGGTGCGCGATTTCGAGGCGAAAGTAACGACGCGGTTACGGCGTCATGTCGGCGACACAGTGCTCGAGGCTGGGCGCACAATCGCCCACCAGACGCGACGGCATCTCGTTGCCCTCACGCTGAGCAGTGCTGTGAGCGGCGTGCTGACGACAGGATTCGCCATAGCGATGGGTCTCGAGCTGGCCCTCACGTGGGGAATCATTGCTTTTCTTCTCAACTATATAGCCACTGTCGGACCCGCGCTGGCAGTGATTCCGCCTACTCTGTTCGCGCTCGTCCAGTTTACCGGACCCGGCCGGCCGCTGGCAGTCTTCCTTGGAATCGGGGCAATTCAATTTCTGATGGGCAACTTTGTGGATCCCAAGATCGAGGGGCGGGTTCTGTCGCTCTCTCCGATCGTCGTACTGTTTGCAATCGTGTTCTGGGGATGGGTGTGGGGTTGGCTGGGCGCGATCCTCGCGGTGCCTCTGATGGCCGCGGTCATCATCGCCTGTGCCCAATTCGAGGGAACGCGTTGGGTCGCCGCGCTTCTCTCTGACATCGGGGACGATGAGAAGCGAAGTGCATGACGCTTATCCGGGCGTTCGCCGCGGGTGAGTGAAGGCGGGATCGCGCTCGGCGCGCCCATTCCATCGGGCTCGCCCGTAGACGTACCCCACGAGTCATATGGGCGCCTCTTCTGGCGCTTCCTCCGCTTCGGTCTTCTGGCCTGGGGCGGCCCCGTCGCGCAGATCGCGATGATTCGTCGCGAGCTGGTCGATGACGAGCGCTGGATCACACCCGCGCACTTCAACCGCGTGTTCGCGCTGTACCAGGTGCTTCCGGGACCGGAAGCGCATGAGCTCTGCGTGTATTTCGGCATGCTGGCGCGCGGGCGGCTTGGCGGTTTCCTGGCCGGGCTGGGTTTCATGCTCCCTGGATTCTTTCTCATGCTCCTGATGTCCTGGCTTTACGCGGCCCAGGGTGGCAGGTCGGCACTCCTGGCGGCCGTATTCTATGGGACGCAGCCGGCGATCGCCGCGGCCGTAATCCGCGCTGTGCACAGAATCGGGCAGCCTGTGCTCCGCGATCGGTGGTTGTGGGCGGTAGCCGCGACGACAGTCGTGGCCGCGGTGAGTCGCGTGCCATTCCTCGTCTCCCTTCCCGTCGTGGGCGTGGCCTACGTGGCTGCTCGCCGCGGCTGGCGCGCTGTCTCCATTGTGATCTTCGCGGCGCTCGTCGCACTGGCGGCGACGCGGATTCTTCAGCCCGGAACGGCCGAGCTGGCAGCTGTCTCGGCGGCTGCCGAGGCTGGGCCACGCAGCATTCCATCCCTGTTTCAGCTGCTCGGTTCTGGACTTCGCACCGGATTGCTCACGTTCGGCGGCGCGTACACGGCCATACCGTTTCTCCAGCACGACGCCGTGGTGCGCGGCGGCTGGATGACCAACAATCAGTTCCTGGATGGCCTCGCGCTCTCTGGGATCTTGCCAGCGCCCCTCATCATCGTTGGCACCTTCGTCGGATATGTGGGCGCCGGCGCACTCGGCGCTATCGCGCTCACCTTCGGCATCTTCCTCCCTGCGTTCTCGTTCACGCTGTTTGCTCACGAGTGGTTGGAGCGCATTGTCGCCCGGGCCGCGCTGCACACCTTCCTCATAGGAGTGACCGCCGGCGTGGTGGGCCTGATTGCGGTTACCGCCGTGGTGCTCGCCGGAGCAGCCGTCAACGACGCAGCGACGCTGGCCATCGGGATCGCATCGCTAGCCACGCTCTACCTGTGGCACTCGAAGTTCGCGGTGCTGTGCGTGGTGTTAGGCGGCGGCACGCTGGGGTGGCTCCTCGTAGCCGCCGCGTAAACAAGACTACCTCGCTGATCGGCGTGGCAGTGTCTTCAGTTCCATCTTCCAAAGTGTCTTCCAGTCATTTCCGACGAGTTCGGCGAGATCGGGATTCGGCTTGGCGACAGAAAGACGCCAAGTTCCAGGCACGGCATTGAATTCCAGTGTGAAGGGCTTCTGGGGCATCTTTGCAAGTCTCGGGTTACATGGAGTGCACTGAGTTCTTGAAAACGGCCAGGCTTCCGACCTCGTAGCACCGGTCGCCGTCAGAATTCGGCCAAGCGGCAGAGCGATGCGTATGCCGCCCAGGTATGCCGCAGATAGAAAAAGCCGCGGTCCGAACGACCGCGGCTTGGCGCCTTACTTGTCTAAACTAGACTTGAGATTACGTCAAGAGCGGGCGACCGGGCTCGAACCGGCGACGTCCAGCTTGGGAAGCTGGCATTCTACCAACTGAATTACGCCCGCAGTCTGGTGTGCAGTTCCCGACCAGAGCCAGCGGTCGGGATTGAACCGACGACCGCTCGATTACGAATCGAGTGCTCTACCACTGAGCTACGCTGGCGACGCCTCCGATGTTGTCGCTATGCCCTGGCGCGGACTCGAACCGCGACGCCTTACGGCACCACCCCCTCAAGATGGCGTGTCTACCAATTTCACCACCAGGGCCCTTTCACTGCCGGGAGTCGGGAGTCGGGAGTCGGGAGTCGGGAGTCGAACGCCACAACTACAAGTCTCCATTTTTCCTTTCTCCTGCTCGAACGGGGCTGACGGGGCTCGAACCCGCGACCTCCGGTGTGACAGACCGGCACTCTAACCAAGCTGAGCTACAGCCCCCCGTATTTTGCCTCCCCTATTCCCCTAATCCCTAATCCCCAATCCCTCGCCTCCAGTAGCCCCAAGGGGAATTGAACCCCTCTCTGCACCTTGAAAGAGTGCCGTCCTAACCGATAGACGATGGGGCCGAGAATCTAGGGATTAGGGATTAGGGATCAGGGAATGAACTCTAGGCGATTCCCGATTCCCGATTCCCCATTTCCCGAGCCTCCCAATAGCGGTAACGGGATTCGAACCCGTGTTTGAGCCTTGAGAGGGCTCCGTCCTGGTCCCCTAGACGATACCGCCACTGCTCATGCAAAGCACTCGCCACACAGGCCCGGAGGGACTTGAACCCCCAACCGCTGGTTTTGGAGACCAGTGCTCTACCAGTTGAGCTACGGACCTATTGCTACTCCTCCCGACACCCGACACCCGACACCCGAGCAGTTCAGGGTGACTGACGGGAATTGAACCCGCAACCCCCGGAGCCACAGTCCGGTGCTCTAACCGATTGAGCTACAGTCACCATTTCGCCCGAAAAATCTCGGGCAAGATGCGAAGTCTAATCGCGCCGGGAAACCTTATCAACCGACTCCTTAATCCCTAATCCCCAATCCCTAATCCCTAGCCTTTAGCTCTATCCAGATACTCACCCGTGTTTGGGTTCACGCGGATGCGAGTTCCAGCGCCCAGGAACTCCGGCACGTTGACCGTCACTCCATTCTCCAGTTTTGCGGGCTTGGTCGACGCGGTCTTCGTCGCAGTCTTCATCACCGGTGAAGTGTCCACGATCATAAGCTCGATGGAGTTTGGAAGATCGATGCCGATTGGTCGGCCCTGATAATACTCCGCCAGAATCTTCATCCCCTGCTGCATCCACTGAGCGCTGTCGCCGAGCATCTCGTCGTCCATCTCGAGCTGGTCGTAATTCTCGGTGTTCATGAAGTGATAGGTTTCGCCACCCTGATACATGAACTCGAGCTCGTGAGTTTCCAGCGATGCTTTTTCTATCGAATCAGCCGCTCGGAACCGGTGCTCAAAGTTCGAGCCAGTACGAAGGTTCTTCAGCTTGGCCTGCACCATGGCGCGCAGATTTCCGGGCGTGTGATGTCTGAACTCTGTGATGCGGCAGGGATCGCCCTCGTGCACGATCACCATTCCGCGGCGGATCTGGGTTGCTGGAATAGCCATTATGAATACCGATCTTTTTCGTCAGACGTGACTGTTTAGACGCGCACGGCGGCCCGCGTTCAAGCGTCGGCCGCCGCAACTGGGACTTACCTGCCCTGTAGCCTGTAATTTACCCCGTAACGGACACGGAGTCAACGAGTTGTGCCCGCCTGTGCCATTTCTCTTCCACGTCACATTCCTGCCTAGGCAGGGCCGCGGATTGGGGATTTGTTCGGAGCCGTGCGACATAAGGCCTTGGCGCTGGGGGGCACGGTTTCTGCTCTTTGCAGGGTTTTTCTGTGTTCAAAAAAAGCGACTGCGAACGCTAACGTCTCTAGTCTCTAACGGTCGCATTCGAAGCTGAGTGTGAACAATGGCGCGCGAAGCTTGGCGGTGCCAGTTGCGAACAGGGAACCGTCGACGCGGCCACCTGGTTCCACTGGCAGTGCGTGCTCGCACTCCGCCGGAGAGCGACATCGGGATAAATACATCCTCGTCTCCACCTTTGGAGGTATCAGGCGTGGGGCAAATCAAACAGCGCTCATAGCGAGAGCTTCCGATGACGAACGCATCCAAGAAGAAGGGCAAGGCAGCAAAACAACCGCGTGCCGCAGCCAGGAGGCGAGATACGGGAAAAATCCATAAGATCGCGACTCATATTCCGGGTTTCGACTTCGTTGGTGATGGTGGCCTTACCAGGGGACGTGCAACGCTGATTGCTGGCACCGCCGGCAGCGCGAAGACGGTTTTCGCTGCGCATTTCCTCGTCGCGGGGATCAGGGAAGAGGGTGAACCTGCCGTGTTCGTCACCTTCGAGGATACTCCCGAGGACATCCGCCGCAACATGATCGGATTCGGCTGGGACATCCCGAAATGGGAAGCAGAAGGAAAATGGACTTTCGTCGACGTGTCGCCCGAGCCGAGTGGTCCAACTCCCATTGTGGGTAGCTACGATCTTGGCGGACTCATTTCCCGAATAGAGCACGCAGCCCGGAAGGCAGGCGCCACCCGAATCGTTCTTGATTCCCTCAACGCCCTCTTCGTTCAGTTTCCAGATATGGCTCTCCTGCGAACAGAGCTCTACCGGCTGATAGCGACGCTCAAGGGGCTCGGGGCGACCGTAGTATTCACCGGCGAGCGGGTCGAGGATTACGGCCAGGTCACTCGGCACGCCATCGAGGAATTCGTCGCCGACAATGTCATCATCCTGCGAAATATTCTGTTGGATGAACGTCGGCGGCGTACTATCGAGATTCTGAAGCTTCGGGGCGCGCGCCACCAACGTGGCGAAGTTCCATTTACCAGCACGAATCGCGGGATCGTTGTGATCCCGCTCACAGCGCTCGAGCTCACACAGAGCAGCTCGACGCTGCGCATTACGTCTGGCGTTCCACAACTGGATTCCATGTGCAACGGTGGATTCTTTCGCGACTCCATTATCCTTGTGTCGGGCGCGACAGGGACCGGGAAGACTCTTCTCAGCACCCAGTTCATCGCGGGCGGCGCCGCGGCAGGAGAGCGCTGCCTTCTATTCGCATTCGAGGAGAGCCGGGATCAGCTGTTCCGCAATGCGGAAGCGTGGGGGATGGATTTTTCGGAGATGGAGCGCAAAGGGTTGCTCACCGTAGTCAACCAGTACCCGCACGCAATGGCGATGGAGGACCATCTCGTGCGGATGCGAGATCTTATCGAGGAGGTGCGCCCCGACCGCGTTGCCGTAGACAGCCTCTCAGCGCTCGAGCGCGTATTCACGCTTCGCAGTTTTCGCGAATTCGTGATCACCCTGACCTCGCTCCTCAAGTCGAAGACCACCGCGGGACTGTTCACGTCAACCACGCCATCGCTCCTCGGAGGTGGGTCGATAACCGAGAAGCACATCTCGACGCTCACGGACTCCATCATCCTTCTTCGATATGTGGAGCTCTTCGGCCAGATGCGTAGAAGCCTTACCGTGCTGAAGATGCGGGGGTCGCAGCACGATCACGACATTCGGGAGTACACGATAGACGAGCTGGGGATGCACATCGGGGAGCCCTTCCGCCAAGTGACGGGGATCCATTCAGGGAACCAGTCGCTCGTGTCGTCCGCGTCGGTTGCCCAGTACACTGGCGCCGATGGTGTCGACGATAACGCCGAGGAACGGGAAGACGAGGCATTCGGCGGGTGAGGAAACGTCGCGACCCCGATCGCGCCCCAATAGGCGGCACGGAGCGCGATAAGCGCCTTCCTGTGCGGCATGAGTTCGTTTCCACAATTGTCGAGTCCGTCGCCGACGGCCTGCTGCTGGTTGATGACGGGGGCCTCATAGCGTTCGTGAACCCGGCCGCTGCCGCCCTATTCGGCCGTGAGCCCGCAGATCTCGCCGGCACCGAATTCGGCTTTCCCATCGTGGTGGGCGAGACAACCGAGATCCAGCTCGTCCACCGCGGTGGTGGGCTGATCACAGCGGAACTGCGCGTGGCGGAGATGCTGTGGGAAGGACGGCATACTCGTCTGGTCTCGCTGCGCGACATTACCGAGCGGAAGGAAGCTGACGAGAACGCGCGCCAACTGGTCGCGGAGCAGGCCGCCCGCGCGCAAGCCGAGGCAGCGGAGAAGCGGGCTGAACGACTGGCTGAGGCGAGCCGCATTCTCGCGTCTTCGCTCGATTACGAGACCACGCTGGCCAGCGTTGCCGCCGTTGTGGTCCCCACGCTCGGCGATTGGTGCGCAGTCGACATCTTGACTGAAGATGGCACCATGCGACGGCTTGCCGTTCGGCACCTGGACCCTGAGAAGGAGCGCTGGGCCTACGATCTCTGGCAGCGGTATCCTCCGGATCCCGATGCACCCCTCGGGATGCCCAATGTGCTTCGTACAGGCAAATCCGAGTTCTACCCGAAAATAACAGATGACGTTCTCGTCCGTAGTTCCAGAGATGAGGAACATCTCGAGATGCTGCGGAGCATCGGCTTCCGAGCGGCCATTATTGTCCCCCTTACGGCGCGCGGCCGTACGATCGGTGCAATAACGCTTGCGTGCGACACGGACCGGTGCTTTAACGACCGCGACGTGCGGACAGCCGAAGACCTGGCGAACCGCGCGGCGGTTGCGGTTGATAACGCGCGGCTCTACAAGAAGGCGCAGGAGGCGGGCGCAGAAGCGGAACGAGCGCGTGCGGAAGCTGAGGCTGCGCGTGGTGAGGCCGAGGCAGCCAACAAAGCAAAGTCGGACTTCCTGGCAACCATGAGCCATGAATTGCGGACCCCGCTCAATGCCATCGGCGGTTATACACAGTTGATGGAAGAAGGCGTTCCCGGACCGATTACCGAGAAGCAAAAAGAGTATCTCGCGCGAGTGCGCCGGAGCCAGAAGCATCTCGAGGGGCTCATCAACGGAGTGCTCAACTTCGCAAAGCTCGAAGCGGGACGAGTAGAATTTGACATCACTGATCTGCCCCTCGTTGAATCACTGGCATCCGTAACTGCTCTCATTGAGCCGCAGGCACAGGAAAAGGACATCCTGTTCGACTACCGGCGGGGTGACCCGATGGTGAGTGTCCGGGCGGACCAGGACAAGCTCCTGCAAATAATTCTCAATCTGGTGTCCAATGCGGTGAAATTCACCGATCCGGGCGGCCGGATTGGATTGGAATGGGAGGCCAAAGGTGGCCGGGCTGAGATACGAGTGTCGGATACAGGGAGCGGCATCCCGGCTGAGAACCTTGAGGACGTCTTCAAACCGTTCGTGCAGTTACACCAAACGCCTGGCCGTACAGGTCAGGGAACGGGGCTTGGACTCGCTATCAGCCGCGAACTTGCGCGAGCGATGGGTGGAGAGCTCACTGTGGAGAGCAAGGTTGGAGAAGGTTCGACATTTGCAGTACTGCTTCCGCTCGGAACACGTAAGCCAGCAGGACAGCCAGCCGGTCTCTCGAGGTAACTCCGAGTAGGTTGGAAGGGACACTGGCTGTGGAAGAAAACTGATGAATGGAAAGGACGCGAGTTATTCAGCTCGCGCCATACTTCAAGCTTTCCCCTCGAGGGGATGGTCATGAGCCGGTTTGTCTTCACTCTGTACATCGCAGGCGAAACTGCGCGGTCCATGCAGGCCGCCGCCAATTTGGCTCGTATGGGGCAGGAGCGACTGGGAGGACGCTACGATCTCACAGTCGTGGACGTCGTAGACGAACCGCAGCGTGCGGAGGCTGCGCGTATCCTCACGACGCCCACCCTTGTGAAAGAGGCACCAGGCACGCCGCGGCGCGTGACAGGCGATCTATCAGACGCTGATCGAGTGTTCCTCGCCCTCGGGCTCAGTAAGGATGAGCTCGGCAAACGGTCAGCTCGCTATGGAGCTGCATCAGAGTGACGAGCCTCCTAGTGCTCATGGTGAGCGCATAGATACTCATTCTGGTCTCATTGGAAACATCCCGCTGGCCGACGGCGCCGCCGGGAGTCGCAAGCTACGACGAGCGCCTTCCAGTGAAGCATGAGCTCACTCCCACCATCGTCGAGTCCGTAGCCGACGGTCTGCTGCTGGTTGACGACACCGGCCGTATAGTGTTCGTGAACCGGGCGGCTGCCGCACTCTTCGGCCGCGAGCCCGCGGATCTCGTCGGCACGGAGTTCGGCTTCCCCATCCTGGTGGGCGAGACGACCGATATCGAGCTCGTCCGCCGCGGTGGTGGCCTGATCACGGCGGAACTGCGCGTAGCGGAGATGCTCTGGGAAGGCCAGCAAACGCGTCTCGTCTCCCTGCGGGACATCACTGAGCGGAAGGAAGCTGAAGAAAACGCGCGCCGGCTGGCCGCCGAGCAGGCCGCTCGCGTGCAGGCCGAGGCGGTAAGCCAGGCGAAGTCAGAGTTTCTCGCTGTAATGTCGCACGAGCTCCGCACACCGCTAAACGCTATCCTTGGCTACACTCAGCTGCTCAACATGGGCGTCACGGGCCCGCTCACAGAGGGGCAGCGCCAGCATCTGGACCGCGTGACTGCCAGCGCCCGGCACCTCTTGACGCTCGTCAACGAAGTGCTGGACTTTTCCAAGGCAGAGGCAGGACAGCTTGCCGTGGAGCGTCTGCCCTACTCCGCCGCTGTGGTGGCGGACGCCGCTCTCGTGTTGACGCAACCGCAGGCTGAAACCCGCGGAGTAGCGGTGTCACCGCACTCCGGATCCAACGGCGACGTGGACTACATTGGCGACGAAAAGCGCACACGACAGATCCTGGTCAATCTCCTGGCGAACGCCGTAAAGTTCACGGAGCCAGGAGGCTCAGTCTCACTCGAGATTACGGTCGTGGAAGATCCACCTGCAGCAGCAAAGCTCAGTGGAGCCGGCAAGTGGGTGTGTTTCCGCGTGAGCGACACGGGCATCGGTATTGGCGAGGATCAGCTCGAGGCGATTTTCACCCCATTCAAGCAAGTCGAGACTGGGCACACGCGCCGCCACGAGGGCACCGGTCTTGGTCTCTCGATCAGCCGCCGGTTCGCCAGGCTCATGCAGGGCGACATAACGGTCGAGAGCATGGTAGATCACGGATCGACGTTTTACGCTGTGGCTCCCTGCGGCTACCGAACAAACCGAGGCAGCGGCTCAAGCCAGCCCGGCGCACGGCTCATCTGAGCTGCGGAAATAGGGCGCGCCAAACAGCCTCCGCGACGATCTCCGCCCCCTCCTCGTTGGGATGAATCCCGTCAGCCTGGTTGAAGCGCGTTACGCCGGCAACGCCGTCCAGGAGAAAGGGAACCAGTGAAGCCCCGAACTCGCTCGCCAGCTCCGGGTAAACGGCTCGGAAATCTTCGGTGTAGCGCGACCCCATGTTGGGCGGGGCTTCCATTCCTACCAGTACGATCCGCGCGTCCGGGTGCGTTGCGCGCACCCTCGTCAATATCTCGCGGATGTTTGCGCGGAGCGAATCAACAGGGAGCCCACGCAATCCGTCGTTCGCTCCGGTCTCGAGAACGAAAACTCCAACCGGGCCGCGCATGAGCCAGTCGATTCTTCTCAAAGCGCCCGCGGAGGTCTCACCGCTGACGCCGGCGTTCACCACACGATATCTTAGGCCCAGCGAGTCGATCCGATCCGCGATTAGCGACGGGTACGCCGCTTCCGGATCGAGGCCTAGTCCCGCGGTTAGACTCGTTCCAACAAATAGAACGGTGGGGCTGTCGCTCCGGTTGTTGCCGGCGGCAGATACGGTGTCTGACACCGGTACGCCAGTGCGCGCGTACGGACGAGATGCGCTGGTCTCCGTGTTCTCGCGGTCGCCACAACCAGTGAGCAGGAAGGCCGTGCAGAAACACGCTGCTACCACAAATTCTGACGATTCACGCATGCTCGTTGCAAGGGAGTTGACCAAGACTTATCACAGCGCCGGGCACTCTCTCACCGTGCTGCACGATGTTTCGTTCACCATCGAGGGTGCTGCGTTCGTAGCCATAGTCGGTCCGTCGGGAAGCGGAAAGACAACTCTTCTCGGGTTGCTTGCCGGATTGGATACACCTACATCGGGCTCGGTGGTCCTCGATGGCACTGATCTCACCACCCTAGGCGAGGACGCTCGCGCGCGTCTTCGCGGAAAGAAAGTTGGCTTCGTGTTCCAGAGCTTTCAACTCATTCCCACACTCACGGCAGTCGAAAACGTGCAGGTTCCGCTCGAGCTTCGAGGGGACGGTGACGCCGCACCTCGTGCCCGGGATGTACTGGGCAGGGTAGGGCTTGCAGACCGCCTGAGCCACTTTCCGTCGCAGCTCTCCGGCGGCGAGCAGCAACGCGTTGCCATCGCGAGGGCGTTTGCGAACGCGCCACGGGTTCTCTTCGCTGACGAACCGACTGGAAACCTCGACACCACCACCGGGACGCGCATAGTGGATCTGCTGGAATCGCTCAATCGCGAAGCGGGAACGACGATCATCCTGGTGACGCACGATCCAACGCTTGCGCGGCGCGCCGGCCGTCTCATCCAGCTGAGCGATGGCGCCGTCGTGAACGACAGCGCGACGGCAACGTGACGAAGCAGGCGTCCGTCCGCTCCTGGCGCACCGCGGCCATGCTCGCCTGGCGCGAGAGCCGCAACTCCCGGTGCCGGCTTCTGCTGTTCATGTCATCCATCTCGATCGGTGTGGCTGCGCTCGTGGCAATCGACTCATATGCCGCGAATGTCACGAGATCGGTTCAGGAGCAATCGAAGGCACTCCTCGGAGCTGATCTCACGCTGAGCTCAAGGCGTCCCTTTACTCCACCCATTGCGGCTCTTGTCGACTCCCTGCGGGCCAGCGGGTCGTCAGTCGGTCGAATCACCACCTTCTCATCGATGGCCGTAGTGCCGCGAACAGATCGCACGCGTCTCGTCCAGGTGCGGGCGGTCACGCCCGGTGTTCCGTTTTACGGGGTCATCGAAAC
Organism: Gemmatimonadaceae bacterium; assembly: GCA_046261975.1. Taxonomy (GTDB): domain Bacteria; phylum Gemmatimonadota; class Gemmatimonadetes; order Gemmatimonadales; family Gemmatimonadaceae; genus JBHENQ01. The sequence goes on from JBHENQ010000037.1 coordinate 27,571, forward strand.
AGAGCCGTCCGGCCGCTGGAGAGCTCTGCAGTCAGGTCGGAGCGCGCTCGTCGATGAGTCGCTCCTGGTAGGCCTCGACGCGCATGTCGGCGACACACTCCTGCTTGGTTTCTCCAGCTTCACCATCACCGGCATTTTGCGGAATGTACCCGGTGATGTCGGCATCGCCACCGCGTTCGGTCCGCGAGTCTACATTCCGGACCGCTACGTAGAAGAAACGCGGCTGCTGGGCTTTGGCAGTCGCGCGGAGTACGAGACCCTGCTTCGCTTACCTGGGAGTGTTAACGCGGAACGGCTGGAGGACCGACTCAGCCCACGGCTGGAACCCGAACGTGTCCGCGCGCGCACGATTCAGGATACCGAAGAGAGTCTCACGGATGGCATCGAAGCGCTCAACCGTTTCCTGGGAATCGTGGCGCTTGTGGCCCTACTGCTTGGCGGAATCGGTGTGGCCAGCGCGATCCACGCGTACATCGCTGAGAAGATTGACACGGTGGCCGTGCTGCGCTGTCTCGGGGGAACCGGTGCGCAGGTATTAGCGATCTATCTGATCGAGGCGGCAGTGCTGGGATTAGCGGGTGCTGCGTTCGGCGTTGCGCTAGGCGTGGGTGCTCAGTTCGCCTTGCCGCGCGTTCTAGGCGACTTCATTCCAGTAGACGTTGTGGTGACACTGGAACCGGGTGCGCTCGCTCTGGGACTTGGCGTAGGCGTGTGGGTGGCCACGCTCTTCGCACTCATGCCTCTGCTCGCGGTTCGTCGGGTATCACCACTCCAGGCCCTGCGCCGCAACGCGGAGCGTCCGGGTAAACTCAGGCTGTGGCGTGACCGGCCGAGGCTCGCGGCGGCGATGGCCCTCGCCCTCAGTGTAGTGCTCATTGCGATCTCACGCGCCGGGAGGCCGCGGGACGGCCTCGTCATGAGCGCCGCGATCGCCGGCGCCATCGCCGTACTCTACGTCAGCGCGTTGCTCATTTCCTATGGGGCCCGCCGTGTTCTTCGGGATCGCTGGCCGTTCGTCGTCCGTCAGGGCGTTTCGAACCTCTACAGACCGGCCAACCAGACACGCCCCGTGATACTCTCCCTGGGCTTCGGCGCGTTTCTCATAAGCACCCTGTACCTCGTGCAGGTAAACCTGCTTAGACATCTCTCCTTCACCGGGCAGGCGTCGTCCGCCAATCTCGCCTTCTTCGACGTTCAGCAGGATCAGATCGACGGCCTGGACTCCCTGGTGCGAGCGGGTGGGCATCCGATTGTGCAGCGCGCACCGATAGTTGCCATGCGTGTTGCGTCGGTGAACGGGCAGGACGTCGCCACACTCTCGAAGCGAAGGCCAAGCTGGGCGCTCAGACGCGAGTACCGGTCGACGACGCGCGACACTCTCGTCGCATCGGAGAGGCTGGTGGCGGGACGCTGGTTCGGTGAAAGCCGCGATGGATCGCGTGCCGATTCCACATTCGAGATCTCCATGGACAACGAGATAGCCACGGAGCTCGGAGTGAAGCTGCGAGACCGCGTTACCTGGGATGTTCAGGGAGTGAAAGTCCAGACACGGATAACGAGCCTGCGAGAAGTAAACTGGGCGCGATTTGAGCCCAATTTCTTCGTGGTGTTCGAGCCCCGGGCGCTGGTGCAGGCGCCGAAGACGCATGTGCTGCTTACCCAGATCGCTGACGCAACCGCGCGCGCCCGCGTTCAGCGAGACGCGGTGGAGCGATTCCCCAATGCATCGAGCATCGATCTATCGCTGATCCAGGAGACAGTGGGCAAGATTCTCGATAAGGTCTCGGTGGCCATCCGTTTCATGGCGCTGTTCAGCTTGATAACGGGCGCGCTCGTACTCTTCAGCGCCGTCGCCGCTTCGCGCCGCCAGCGGCTACGCGAAGGAGTGTTGCTCAAGACGCTGGGAGCAACACGCGCGCAGATCGGGAGAATAATGCTCTCGGAATACGCGGTTCTCGGTGTGTTGGGTAGTCTGACCGGCATGCTGCTGTCGGTGGGCGGAGCGTGGGCGCTCATGCGATTCGTGTTCGAGAGCCCGTTCACGCCGGTGGTGGCGCCACTGCTGTGGATCGCAGCCGGGATGATGTCACTCACAGTGGCGATCGGATTTCTGAGTGGCCGCGATGTGTTCGCTGAAACTCCTATGGCGGCGTTGCGAGAAGCCTAGGAGCTCGGGAGTCGGGAGTCGGGAGTCGGGAGTCGGGAGTCGGGAAGACCCCAGACCCTAGACCCCAGACCCTAGACCCGCCCTTACCGTTCCTCAATCACTCCAAAGCCATTCGGATCTCGATCCAGCTGTCCCGAAAGCCAGATACGAGCGCCCACCTTGTCGGTGAGCGCGGCTGGAAGGCGTGCTATCGTGAGATGTTTGCCGTCGGACGTCTGGAGCATGTAGCTATCGCCGTGCTTCATTAGAACACCGTCGGCTGCCGGTACGCCATCCACCGACCGCACACCGAACGCACTCACCTGGAAGCGCCGGGCATCCTCGCGCGTTCCTCGCACCCATATCTCCGCGCCGCTGACCCGGGAGATCAAGGCCGCCTGCGGGCCGGTAAGAGTAAGGACCGGGCTGCCGGAGGTCGTGCGTAGCGTAACCATGGTGCCCGGGTCCGATCCGGTGACAGCTACCGTGCCCCGAATCTCGCTGGGCGTCGGGACCGCCGACCTGCCCGACTTGCCAGGAGGCATCGTGCTATCCTCGCTCCTCGCGACCGAAGAGCTGTCTCTTTCTCCGGCCGATGAGACACCAGCCGCGCCCGTATTGGCGACCGTGGTGTCTGGGGGAGCATCGTCCTTTGCCTGACACGCCGCCGTCAACACTGCGAGTACGAGCAGCGACGCGCGCCTCACTGAACCCTCACGATTCCTACTCTTAGTGTAGTGGGTGGATCTCCACCGCCCTGGCTGCGCACCTCGATGAGCTGCTTGCTCTGCTGACTTCCGGTGATCTCGAAGTACGACGCTGTACCCGAGCGCAGGGACGGTACGTCGATGGAGAAAGATCCGAACGACGCCTGTCTCGGCTGCAGCGGAAATACTCGGGGGAATCCGCCTGTGCCTGGAAAGTCCTGGTTCATCCTCGCGAATATGTCGCGGGTATTCCAGCTCGGCTGAGTGAGCTCGGCTCGTCCGGGAGCGAAGCCCGGCGAATCATCCAGAGCATTTGCCAAAGACCAGAAGCCAAGTATCTCTGAGAACGTATGGCCAGCACGGGCCTCGAGGTTACCCACTCCTATGCGAGTAGCCTCCTGTGTGAGCGCCTGGAGAAAAGCGGCATCGCTCGACGCGTACTGATCGATGGTCCAGCGTACCAGCGACCAGGTGCTTCCGTAGAAAGTGAAATCACCCTGGCCAGCGACCGAGAGCGGTGACAGGGTCTCGTTGCTGGAGAGGTAGTCGTACATGAAGGCGAAGTGGTCGAACATGACATAAGGCCGGCCGGCGCACTCCGGAAATGTGGGCCGCACATCGCAATAAAGACTGGTCTGATAGCCTGTGTTTCCCTTCCATGCGGCGCCATAGACGCCCCGGGCCCATAGTTCTTCGGCGTGGAACGCCGTTCCCTCCTCGAGCCAGATCTCCTCGAACGATGGGGCTGATCGTGAAATCCGTTCTGCGAACGATGTAATGTGTTTGGCCTCGTGGATGATCGTGGAGCGGATGACTCGACGCCAGTTGTCCTTGGTGAACTCTCCGTTTGGCAGCCCCTGTGGGAAACCGCTCTGGCTATTGTTTGGTGCAAAGGCGTAGAACATCTCACCCACATTACTTGCCGAGAAGGTGGATGTTGGGAAGAAGTCGCAGCTGACGACAAACCCTGCCAGCCCACCAAAACCGTTCACGACGTTGGAGAACAGCATTATCAGCTTCCCATTGTTGTCCAGCTGCGCATCCAGGGCGAGCGGGTTTCCGAAATTCGCGGTCAGAATGGGAAACATCACGTTGTCGAACTCATCGCCAAGAGCCTGGAAGTAGGAATCCATGGCTCCGGCAAGCGGGTTGTTGACGTCCTCCACAATGATCGATCGCGTTCCGCTGTAAACCGTGCGTGCTCGCACGGTAGTGTCATTGGAACAAAAGTTGGTTGTTCGGATCTTGGGAACCTTCACGCTTGACGTGTCTCCCACATTACCCGAGACAGGCATGCTCGATGCTCCCGTCGTGCTCAGCGCCAAGCCTTGCGAGCTGCTTGTGCGGGCCTGGCGAGCCTGGCGCAGGAGCGACAAGGGCGAGGCGGTACGCTTGAGGATGTCCCGATTCTGCTCCATCAGCTTGTAGTGCACGGACGCCTGCCGGCGCAACTCACGACGTTCGGCAAGATTCGCATCGGGGGACAGCTGCCCTGAGCTACGACCGACAGTCGCCAATGGCATTCCTTGCCGGTTCGTCACTGCCGGCGGCATCGTGATCGACGCAGCCGCAAGCGCGGTCGCCGCGGCGCCCCGGAACTGGAACGCGGCTGCGCCCCCAATTGTGGTGCTGGTATTGAACACACTGACGGTGTAGCGGCCACCCGTCTGCGAGAGCTCGTTGCAGCGAACCTGCGCCGGATTCAGGACGAGATCGGTCTGACCCGCAACCAGCGCGATCTGCCGGGCAACCTGCAGCGGATGAGGCTTTGTTCCAGCCACACCGTTTACCGTGACTGAGACCGTGGCGTTGTGTGTTGCTTCACAAGCGAATCCCGCTGCCGGAAGCGATATCGTAAGCTGAGTGGGAGATGCGGCGGTGACCGTCGCTGTGACGCCGTCGATGCTGACGAGGTTGGAGACCGGAGTGCTGCTGAAGTTGGTGCCAGTGATCGTTACGCCCGTCGCGCCCGGAAGGAGAAGCGCCGGCGTAACACCGGTGATCTGTGGCGCATTGGGTGGCGGGTTCACCGTCACCTGGCTGGAACCCGTAACCCCTTCGCTGTTCGCGGTAATCGTTGCTGCGCCAGCAGCGACCCCTGTCACCAGTCCAGTGTTGACATCCACAGAAGCTATTGTGGCGTCAGAGCTGGACCAGGTTACCGGGCGAGTGAGCGTATTCCCGGCTGCGTCCTTGACGGTAGCCTGCAGCTGCACAGTCTGTCCCGCAAGGATCGTCGGCGATTGCGGAGTCACAGTCACGCTTGCCACTGGTACCGGACTCACGGTGATAAGCACCGAGCCTTCCTTCCCTTCCGAGGTGACTCTGATCCTCACCTGTCCGGGAGCGACCGCGGTCACAAGCCCTCCACCACTCACCGATGCGATGCCGGCAGCGTCCGAAGTGTAGGAGAAAGCACGGCCGGAGAGCGTGTTGCCGCTCTGATCCTTTGCCGCTGCGGTCAGCTGGGTGCTCTGCCCGACGACCAGGTTCAACGTCGGTGCCGAGACTTCCACGCGAGACACAGGAACGGGGCCGTCGCCTCCACCGCTGCAGGCGGCGAGTAGAGCACCGAGTATTACCAGGTATTTGGGCATCTGGGGGGGCGTCGGGAGTCGGGAGTCGGGAGTCGGGAGTCGGGAGTCGACTACAGGAGACGCGTGGTTTCGAGCCTGTGCAACTCCGAAACAGGCAACGAAATGTAGCACGGGACCAGGCATCTGGAACGCTCCATCAGGGAAGCCACCAGCTCGCTAGTTGGACCGTGCGAGGGCGGCAGCGTCGAGCACCCACAGTCCGTTCAGCATGTCGGACGCGAAGAGACGTGTGCCTACATGCTGCACTCCCCAGACGTAGACCGGCATGGGGTTATTGTTTACCAGTCCGCGAGCAAGCTCGCGTCCCATGAGACCAAGATCGCAACGCCCATCGACCGAACGCTGAGCCACGGTGCAGGAGCCGAGGTCTCCGCGAATGTCCAGTGCGCGAACGCCGGCGTTGTAGAAAGCCGCGTACAGCACTCCGCTCGCCTCGTCCGCGGAAAAGTTGTGCGTGCCGGCACCCGGAACGTGATAGAAAGCCACCTCGCGCGGTGCTTGCGCGTCAGTGACGTCGACGACGTGAATGTCACCCTCGGACCTGCTCCCAACGACTCCCGGGCCTTCCTCACCAACGAAGGCGTAACGCTTGGAACCGGCAGCAGGATCATGGAACCAGAGCACGTTGTGCACTTTTCCGCCGACCGTCAGCACGGTGCCCAGCGCTACGGGATTCGAGGGCGAACCTCCGTTTGCACCGCCGATGTCCCATATCCTGAGACCGTCGTTCCATAGCGCGGTAAAAAGCAGTCCATCCCGCACGAAGACATCATGCACGAAAGGATTACCCATCTCCTGGGAGAATACCTGCACCGGATTCGCGGGATCGCTGATATCCACGATCGTCAGCCTTGCGGGTGCTCCCGATCCTGGATCGATGGAGAGGAAT
>JBHENQ010000038.1:0-12484 GCA_046261975.1 Gemmatimonadaceae bacterium
AGGTGGCATCACACCTCCGCGAGTTCACTGCTCGTCTCGAATGGCAGCCCGAACCTTCCGTTCGAGATCTGGCGGAATTGGGTCCATCTTATGTGCAGTGCGAGCGTGATCCTTGATCTTGCGCATAACATCGGCCTCGTCTTTTCCACGAACGTTCCAGTCGCAATCCACGCCCACGTCTCGGCACGTGTAGGTCTTTGCCATACGAGCCTCCTGGTAAAGAAAGGTGAGACATAGCCATTGTAACGCCGTGAATCGCATTCAGGTATCGGCCGCACGGCGGGCTCAACCGCTTTCGCGAGGGAAGCACTTAACCGAGTTGGGATCGTCCACCTAACGACCGCAATTCTGCTGCGGCGCGTTACAACAAAATGCGGCACGCGCGCGCAGCGCGCGAGCGCCGCGGCGGCGTCGGGTGCAGCGCGGTGTTAGCCAGCCGCCTGTCTGGTGTTCCCGATTCACCTACTGCGGGTCGCGAATGATCTGGTAATCGCCGGACCGAGGCCCGGAGCGCACGGTCCAACCTCGGGCGACCGTCACCGTCCAGCCGTCGCCCGTGATGTTGGCGCCTTCAATGCGAACCGGCCCAGGCAGCCATCGCCTGCCGTCGTCGCTTATCAGGACGCCGTTCGTCGCCTCCAACGTGCCCCACTCGCCCTTTTGACGGTACTGCGAGAAGTACACCGTCCCGGCTCCGGGAATGGGCGTGGCTCCAACCGCGTTAAACGTTCCGCCACCGCCTGACGGAACGACAAGCACCGGACCATCGACGAAGCGGTTCCGTAGCGCCCGCAGGCGGGCCATTCGCTGTTCGGCGCGCGTCTGTTCCGCAGCTCGGAGCTCTGCGCCACCGTAACGCGCCGACGCTTCGACCGCGTTCGCGACTGGTGTGACATCGAGGGCCGCCATCAGCATCTGCCCGAGGTCGGAGTCGCTGCGCACTCTGCGCCTCCAGTCCGCCGACGCGTCATCGAGAAGAATCCCGTACGCTACACCGGTTGTATAGGCTTGCTGCAGGAACGTGTCGTGCTGTTCGGCCGCGGCCAGCTGTTCGATCGCACTGGAAACTGCCTCAGGGTGCGATGCGGCCGTGGCGACCGTGCCGGTGTATTGAGCGAGGCCTTCCCGCATTTCTTCGACGCGCTCATTCTCAGCGGCATTGGCAAACTGTGAACGGCGCGCCAATCGGAAGGCGGCTGCGTCGCTCACCGCGCGCTTACGATCCTCACCAGACTGACCGAGCGCCCGCGCCAGCGCCCGCCACTCGAGCCGCAACCAAACTCGCCCCTCGAAGGTGTCCAAATGCGCATTGTGTCCGCTAAGGGTGATCAGCCCGAGCTCAGGCTGAATACGGTGGAAAAGCTCATGCAACATCAACATGCCTCGTGTGCGCGCATCCAGGGACGTCGTAAAATCCCACATGTAGGCGGCCCAACGCGACCCACCCCACTCGATCGGCGCATTCCCGAACCCAAGACCTAGTGGCTGCTCCTCTGTCGGGCGAGGCTGGTTCGTGGCGAGCGTGCGCGTCCGCGCGTCGGCAAACACCATCGGCCCGCACAACGAGACGCCCCAGAGTCGTCCGCCGTCGCGTTGACAGATGGTAGCTGCCTCTTTGAAGTAGGCTTCGGCACGTTGCTGATCGACCTGGGCTGTTACGGGATTGACCAAGCACAGCGCCAGGGATATCACGCCGAACCACCACGCAGAGGTGATGATGTGTCTGCTCATGGTTCCTCCGAATCGTGCGAAACCCTGCGAAGGCTGGCTAACGCAATGCGGCTCACCTGCGGCGGCCGCTAGTTGTGCCGTCGAATTAGCCCACTCGCGTGGCAGCGGCAACGGCTGTCATCTTCAGTCAAACCAGAAGTACTTCCAATGCGGAACGCCGGCGTCGCGAGTCGCACGCGCGTGGAAGCTGCGCTCCCGATCGACCTGCTCCTGTGTGGATTCCAGCAGGTCCTGGTTGTGAACGATCATCACGTGCTCATCGCGCGGGTTGTACATCACGAACTCCTGCGTGCCGATCGGCCAGGTGAGCTGCTCGAAAAACACGTTGCACGACTGACCATGAGGTTCGTAGCGGTAACGCTCGACGCCGACTGTAGGTGGGTCATAATCGTGATGGACGGATTCCAGCGATAGCGGATAGCGCCCGTGGGCGGCGTGGTAGCCTTCGATCGCGTTGATGAACTGGGCGCTGCCCATGATCGTCCGGTTGCGGCTGATCTCGACTGCGGTCTTGAGAAACGTGAGTTGAGCGGTGGCCAGGACGCAGGGTACGATGGTCAGATAAAGTGGAGCGGGATTGAAACCGATGTGCCTGCCCGACTTGAGCTGAATGACCGTGGGCGCGGCCCGCCAGATACCATACACACAAAGGATCAACACGCAGACTGCGAGGGAAGGCCCGGTCTGTAATGATGCCAGCGCTACGCCCGCGCCCACAACCAGCGATGCGGCCAATGCACAGACGGCGAACCAATGGCTCTTGTCTATTTGTGGAAGTGAGCCGAGCCTCCGCCGGCGATTCACCAGTTCATATACCAGCCAAACCATGCCGATCGGAACCAGCAGCAGCCCGGCCAGTCCCAACACCTGAATTATTCCAGACAGAGGGATGGCCATGCGGTCGTACGTGCCCGGCATGAAGGGGTAAAACATAATCGCGAGAGCCAGGCCGGTAATTGCGGCTATCCAAAGAAAGTGTCGGATCATGACGTGCATCGGCCCGTGCCTTTACAGATACATTCCGCCATGGCAGACTTGCTGTCTTCTGTTGGGCCGGTCGTCACCGCGACCACGGCGGCACGACCCCGGCCGCGCGCGCGTAAGCGATCGACTGTCCCATGTGGTCGTTCATGTGGGCGAGGAGTTGAAGGAGCACCGACCACTGCGGCACTTGGCGCCCGTAGAGCGTGGTCGGCTGCGCGAGCTGCTCCTCCGGCAGCCGGCGCACCGCCTGCCGCACGTGCTCGGTGGAGAGGCGCAAGAGTGCGACGACCTGCGCCTTGTCGACGACGCGCTCGAGCGTGTCGGGGTCGATCCCCGCCGCGGGTGCGATACCCATCGCAGTCGCGGGGTAATGGTAGTTGAAGCGTGCAATGTGCGCATGAATGTGTGCCAGGGGCATCGCCTCGCGGACGGCGCTTTTCGCGTAGCGGTCGGCCGGAATGGCCTCGGCAAGCGCGATGACTTTGTTCATCGAGATGTCGAACTGGTGCAGGAACTCGTCGCGGAAGCCCGCCGGCGCGTCCTGTCCTCGACCGCTGGGCGCGGCAAGCTTCGGGGCACCTGTCAGGCCGCCAAGAGATACCAGGACTGCGGCCGTCAGTACCAGTATTGTGACTCGGGATTTCCGCATCTGTGCCTCCTCCGTGCATCTACTCGTTGCGTGCGGTGAAGATGAAGCCTCGCTAATCGCGAGCAGCGCCAAGCGAACTCTGAGCCGCATCAGCCGGTCATCAGCTAGATGCTTTGTGTACGCAGAACGTATTAGGGCTAGTTGGTATGAAGCGGCTGGACCTCCACGGCGACGTGGTGGCACCTTCGCCCCACAAAATGGAACGTGCTCATCGTCTTGCGACGAGGCACAACTAACCGGGAAGCCAGCCGTCATGGATACGATAGGACTGGATCTGCACAAGCGCGAGAGCCAGGTGTGCATTCTCGCCGACGACGGGACGGTACAGGAGCGAAGGATCGTCACCAGCCGTGAGCGCTTCACCGCGGTCCTCAGTTCTCGTGCGAAGGCCCGCACTCCTTATCGAGGCGTCGACCGAGAGTGATTGGGTGGCACAGCACCTCGAGAGCTTAGGCCATGAGGTGGTTGTTGCTGATCCTAACTATGCGCCGTTTCAGCAGTGCTTCGCACGCGCACCGTGTCACCACAATAAATAGCCGTCATGAAGGGATTGTAGTCACGCAGCCTGACGCCCAAGCTCAGCTGCGAGCGCTCTGACTTTCCACGCTCGCGATGCATGAATGCAGATCCCTGATGCCAGCCACGCAAATGCCGGCCCTGCAGGCGCTCGTCTGCTGTAGCGCACGTTCGGCAGCACGGGGTACAGGCCCGGAGACATAAATAAAAGCATCAATGATGTACGGCGGGAGCTTGCCCGAACTCAACGAAACGAAGAGACGCCTGGAAGCCGACTGAGATCACCGGCGGACATCCTCGTGCCCGAGGTACGTCGCGAACCACGAAAGGATGCGCGGCCAGAACTCGGGGAAGCGATCATAATCACCGTGGCCGGCTCGGTCATAGGCCAGCAGAGCCGCGGGTTTATTGAGAGCGAGCAGGCCGAAGTACATCTCGTATGCCTGGAGCGCATTGCCGAGGTCATGTTTGCCCGCCACAAGCAGCAGCGGAGTCATGACCCTGGGCAGATGATAGACCGGGGACTCTTTTACCATTCGCTCCGGCGCCTCCCAGGGCCAGGCGCCCGTAACATTGGTAACGCCCCGCCCGCCGAGAGCACGGGCGCTGGTGATATGCGACGGCCCTACCTCGCTCACAGCCGCCCGAAACCGATTGGTGTGAGTGACGATGCAATTTACCGCGTACCCACCATAGCTCAGTCCCATCACTCCCGCGCGCGCGCTGTCGACGCGGCCGGTCGCGATCGCCGCATCCAGCGCTTCTACAGCGTACCGTGCGAAGCTCTCACAGACCTGTCCGTTCCCGAACTGCACCGGCAGATCGGGCTCCAGAAGTGCGAAGCGGCCGCGTGACCGAAGAGGGTCGAGCCGCGACACGCCGCCATCAAAACGCGCTGCGTTCCCTCGGCCTGCGCGCCCCGGGTACACTTCCATGATGACAGGTACTCGCTGACCGTCTCGCAGCCCGGGCGGCAGACGGAGCAGTGCATAAAGTGAATCGCCGCTGGACGATTTCCAGGCGAGAAGCCGCGCTATCCCGGGCACGGGCCGTAATCCAGGATTCAACGCATCGAGCGCGCGGACGGTTGACGAGCCCCGCGAACCGCTGCTCGCCCGCAAAAGCCAGAACTCTGGGGGCCGCTCTACAGTCTCTTCGAGTGCGATGGCGTCGGCCGTCCGCCGGGCGGCTATAAATTCTCCGCTCCGCACCGATGCCGTTCGAGTCCATCGGAGCATCTGTACTTCGCCCGAGACCGGGTCGATGCGCGCATACGCGACCGAATCAGTGCTGTACCCGGGACGCAGGATGCGCAGACGGGCGAGCACTGATCCATTCGGACCCGCTGCGCACGGTACGAGTGGGCGTTCCTGACACGGGGCCCAGTCCGCAAGGGAAACCGTCGTGTCCCGGCCGAGGCGGCGAATATCGTCGCCCGTGAGAGGTACTCTCCAGAGCTCCATACGCTGGCGCACGGTGACACTCCGGCGCGGAAAGATGCGCACAACCAGCAACGCCGCCTCATCCGCCGACCATACCGGCGCGTCCCAGACACCTGTGCCGAACTTTCCACCATATAGCGGAACGTCGAAGCGACCCGCTACTCTCTGGAGCTCGGCGCTCGCGGTATCCTTGTCTCGCTCGGGTACTCTGGCGGTAGCGTTGCGCAGTGTACCGGTCGCGATATCGACAACCATCACGTCCCCGCTCCCGCGCGGCATGTACGCTACCAAGTGGCCCGAGGGCGAGAGACTGAAGTTCTGGAACTGCCCTGTCGGGATCTGCGCGGCGAGAAGCCTGAGCGGCGCACCGATGCCGTCGACCGGCGTGCCCATCGGTGGTTCTGCTGGGGCAGCCGTAACCTCAGGCGGTGAACGCGGTGATGAACCCGGCAGCGGCAGGACGTAAAGTGATAGTGCGTCGGTACTGTCTCGTATTCCGGCGATCGCGCTTCTGCCGCGGTCGGCGGTCTGCAGGGTGACAAAGTCCGCTCCGCGCGCCAGCACCTGCGTCGTCCCGGTACGCACGTCGAGCGCAACGACCTGGCGCGAATCATTCACGACCGCGCCTGTCCGCGAGGCAGAGGCCGTCGCGCCAAAGAGTCTCGCGAGGGAAGGGGAAAGCGAAGGTGTTGCGAGTGCGGTGACGCCTGACGGTGCCGGACGTTGTCCAACCAGCTCGGCACGCAAACGCGCGAGACTGGGGTCGCTCTCCTGTTCTTCCCACAACGGCTTCGGACTCCCCGTGTCGGCGATGCTCAATACAAAATGCCCGTCCGGCGTCCACACGGGCGTCTGGTAGCTCAGGAACGCCGCGGTGCCGACCGACATCACCGCATTCTGGATCTCGCGCGCGCTTTCTCGATCCCAGACTCTGAGCTGCAGGATTCCGTTCGACACGCCGTAGAAGGCGAGCAAGCTCCCGTCAGGAGACCACACAGGTTTGGGCCCATAATTGGGGCTGCCGTAGTCATTCGAGGCAACCTGCCTCGAGGTGCCGCGGACGAAGTCGCGTACCCACAGGGTGCTGGTCGTTGCACTCCCGCTGCTCGTTCGGCCATACGCCATCCATCGCCCGTCGGGAGAAATACTCAGCGAATAAGAAGCTAGCCGGGTCACGCCCGTATCCGCGCGCGCATCCGTGGTGGCGATGTCTTGTGCAGCGATGAGTCCCGCGAGGCAAAGAGCAATCATGGAGACTGACCGGTTGTTGGAGCAAGTTTTCGAATCGTCGAGCGGCGGGTCCGAGAGACATTCATGGTAACGAGATCGGTGGTGCTGGCTAACGGATTAGAGGTAAGCTGCGCGCCTCGAGAGCGCTATGCTGCTGGTGTCGTCGTTGAGCTGACGGACGCCAGGTGGAGTCGGATAATCGCGCGTCAGCTTCACCGATTTGTTAGAACTTATGTAAGAAGTGGCGGACCACGCAGAAGGGCCGCCACTGTTCGGGTTTCTTCCAACCTCTCACAGAAGGAGAAGCCCATGCGACCAGCAGCGACCCGCCCACGTGATCTCCCTAGCTTATATCTCGCCTTCGAGCTCGGCAACACCGAATGGAAGCTCGCCATGACCACCAGTGTCGATCGGACCCCACACGTGCGCTCCATGCCGGCGCGCGTGTTGGAGACATTCGAGGCGGAACTTGCCCGCGCGAAGGCCCACTTCGGCTTGCCGCGTAGTGCGCCGGTCCGAAGCTGCTACGAGGCCGGCCGCGACGGGTTCTGGCTCCATCGCTATCTCGTGAGTCGCGGGATCGCCAACCGCATCGTCGACTCCTCGAGCATCGAAGTGAATCGTCGCCGGCGGCGGACGAAGACCGATCGCCTCGATGCGTGTAAGCTGGTGACGATGCTCATCCGCGCGGAGGTCGGCGAGAAGAAGGTCTGGAGCGTCGTCAACGTGCCGACGCCTGCCGAGAAGATCGGCGCCAGGTGCACCGCGAGCTCCTGTTCGCTCGGCGCGATCGTGGTCGTCATACGAATCGGATCAAAGGACTCTTAGCCAGCCAAGGTGTCCCGCTCGCGCGGATTCAGGAGCTGCCGACGCATCTCGTGAGCGCGCGTCGGTGGAACGGGACGCCGCTGCCCCCGCTCCTCTGCGCCCGGCTCGAGCGCGAATGGGAAGCGGTGCTGGGCTACACGACGCGGATCCCCGCGCTCAAGCAGGAGCGCCGGGCGCTGCTCCGGGTTACGGATGACCCAGCGATTGCCCAGGTACGCCAGCTCAATCAACTCCGCGGCATCGGCATCCACAGCGCCTCGCTCTACGTCATGGAGTTTTTCGCGTGGCGGCAGCGTTCCGGAATCGTCGCCAGGTCGGCGGCCTCGCCGGGCTCACCGACACGCACTACCAGAGCGGCGATCTCCAACACGAGCAAGGCATTTCGAAGGCGGGGAACCGCTGGGTCCGCGCGTTCGCGATCAACACGGCGTGGACGTGGCTGCGCTTTCAACCCAAGAGCGCGCTCGCCCGCTGGTATCAGAAGAAGTTCGGCAAGGGGAATAGCCGCATCCGCAAGATCGGCATCGTCGCCTTAGCGCGGAAGCTGTTGATCGCGTTCTGGCGCTACCTCGATACAGGACTCATTCCGGAGGGCGCCGTGCTCCGCGCATAACTCACGAAGTACCTACTGCGCTTTCCGTCACAGACTGGAGGGAGCGGCCCGCATTTGCCGCCGGGTCTACAGGGCCACTTCCTGTACACCGTTTGTTAGAAGGGTCCGCTCCCCTCCCTCGCTTCACTTCGCCCTTGGGCGGATTCACAAAGTTCGGGTGCTCGGCCTCGGTCGAGACGGATAGGAGGTTGTTCACGGGCGATCAGGCCCGGAACGTTCGGAAGAAGCGGCCAGTCGAAGGCGGCGGCACCGGCGTAAACTGTAATGGCGATGAACCGTGTTATCGATCCTGCTCGCTAATCAGTTTTTTCTCGAGGACTTGACAGATGACTGCTCATAGGAGGCAGCACGTGCTACCAAGTTCGGTATGGTATTTCCGAAGCTTCTATTTTCGCGTTACGCACTCCTTGGGATGAGCACAATGCCGCTACGCCTTGCACAGCGAGGTTCGAATGCGGCGTCGGCCCTATGACAACGCTATGTAACTGGATTGGCGCCTCGCCTTCGGCAAGAACGAATCGGCGATATGGTATGAGCATTGATGGACCAGAACGCACCGCCGGGCCGCTTTCGTGGAAGAAGGCGGTCGCTGCAACCAGTCGCCATTCGCGCTCCTCACTGAAAGACGAGTGCTTGATCACGGCGGCGACCGTCGGAAGCCAAGCCGCGAAGAGTTTGAAAGACTCTCGGTACACACGATCCCGATTTGAGCTTTGAGCTACCTTCTGCTCGTCGATATAGGTCTCGGCAAGCCCTACGAGGCGACCTAGCAAGGTTTTTTGCTCCTCGTTTTGATAGAGGCACCTCAAGAGGAGCAAGCGACCTGATGCACCTTGCGCGCGCCGCAGAACGGCCGGGTAATACCAACCGCGTATCCGGAGGCCGCTGGTGAATATGCACGCCATTGGCCCAGTTGGTCGCCATCCTCGGAGAACGACGCCACGTACACTTCCGAGTCCCCGGCCTCCGAGAGGCTCTCTTTCAGCACGGAGTAGAGCGCTCGATCATATCGGCTGGATGCAGCTTCCACCTTCTGTTCTAGCAGCTCATCCAAGAGGTCAAGCGCGAGCTGAAACTCCGTCGCATCATTCAAGAAGCGAATATTAGTCGCCCAGAGCGACCGCGATTGGAGTATGCCGATCAACCCATCTTGCGAAGTGTAATGATACAAGACACCCGGAGCACGCCGGGCAGCTAGGCCAGAAAACAGAGTAGAGAGAGGTGCCTCGCCGGAAGTCGCCATCTATCGTACGTGTCGGTGAACACATCTAACCCCAAAGCTCACTTGCGAAAGAGTTCACTAATGGCGCCGGCAAAGCCCGCGCCAATCCTAAGATCGCTCGTCAAGAGCAACGCCCCTTATGTGGCCGCCTCGTCCAACTTGAACATCAAAAGACTAGCAAGCACTAGAAAGTGCAATGCGCGCTCGGGCGTAATTGAGATGATTTCGTGGGCCTTCGGATTGCGGATTGCCTGAATCGCCCCCGCGTAGATGTGCATATATCCCTCTTGGATGTTCTTTCCGGATTCCGTTGACAAATCGTCGAGACGGATTGTCGGCTGATTGACACTGAAAGCGGAGAGCATCAGCGCCTTTCCATCCTTTTCGGGCCTCCCGGCTGCTTTCCAGATCGTCTTGCCCCGCATGTTCACAGCTTTGAAAGCTGTTTCAGCTGCGTCCGCGTAATGGCCGTCATCGAATAGAGCGCGAGTAACCCCGCTGATTTTGGGAGGATCACATCCCAACTGTCGGACGCATTTGGAGACACTTCCGGATGGCCGACGTCAGCGGAGTCGTCACTGTCTTCGACGGCATCCATCAGCAGCTGCGCCGCCCTCTTGCGCAAGCCCTCGTCGGTAAGCGGATGCCCCTTTGAAGCGCTGTACTTGTGCAACGCGGAAGCCGTGCGCTCACCCATAGCCCCGTCGGCTGGCCCGGGGTCGTAACCAACGAGACGAAGCGCTCTCTGAATCGTGACGGACTGCGTTGGAGTCGGATGGCGCCGGCTTTCGTTGGAACGGTTGGCGCAGGCGAGCGCGCGGGACGACGCACGCTCGGTGACGGAGCAATAGGACCAGATAGCAGCTCGGAGTTCCAGATGCGGCACTCCTGATCGAGCTCGGGGATCAGCAGCTTTGACCCAACTCCGAGGAATAGACCGGGAGAGACGATGAGCACGGGTTAGCCTTCGTACCGCCACAGGGACAGGCAGCCGACACCTTTCTCGATGAGGTAGGACTCGCCGTTGCGGCGTGTGATAATCGCCTTGCCGTCCGTCGCCTTCGTTACGCGCACGGTCTCCGTCGCCGCGATGACGGGATCGACAGCGAGCATGGTCGCAACCGCGACGAGAGCAAGTGTTCTCAGGGTGGCCATCGTCGACCCTGCCTTCCTGAGCCGTTCATCGAAGGAAAGGCTCCAGCAGCCCGGCTACCTTCGCAACCTTGTCCGCCAGCCCTAGGACCGTGTCGAGCTTCTTCACGGCTTCCCATGCACCCTGGATGACACCCCGGTTCGGCGACGACTTGGCGAGCTGGCTCTGAATGCTATCGATATCGGCGACTGCGTCCAGCTTCTGCGCCTCAGTGATCGAGGTCGACTGGAGAAGTGCCTGCTTCAGCTCGACGAGTGCTGCGGCCACGGCCTGATACTGGGCGTTGACCTGGTCGCCGTCGCCGACCGTGATGATGTTCTGGCCGGTAGCCTCGATCTTGATGCCCTTGAACTTCTCCATCGTGAACTCCCCCGGACCCTCGATCTTGTCAATCCCGGCCGCGGTGATCTTGTAGTACGAGGTCGTGTTCGGAATCACGGTCCCTGAAGGCAGAGACACAGACTTCTCGACCTTGTCCTCCTCAACCCAGCCCTGGCTGAGGAGGTAGTTCAGGTTACTCATGACCTCCTGCTGGGAAAGACCGTGGCTCGCCTTCAGTTCCTTCCGTACATCGCTGATCTTCACGGCGTATCCCCTCTTTCCACGGGCGCTCGTGGCAGTCGCGTTGCGATCGTAGAAGTAGCGAAGGACGATCGTCCGAATCTCGGTGTTCGAACGTGAGGCAGCCTCGGCCTTCTTCTTGCCTCGTGCTGTCATGCGTACGCCTCCGCTCTCATGCGCCTAACACCCGGCATCACCCGCGCCCCTCACAACGTACATGAGAGACTCCGTGAAGGGGCGTCGGGTGCATGCCGTTGTTAGGCCGACGTGCATCGGATCTGTATCACCGGACCGCCAGTTCGGGCAGTTGTCGCGCCACGTCCTCGCGCGGCTTAGTCCGGATAGCGTCCAGGCGGCCGAAGACGCCGGCTGCCCCGCCGCTCTGCGGATTTATACGCCGCAGCGCCCCGTCCAAGGCGTCTCGCGTCACAAGCCCCTTGTCGGGGAAGTACCCGCGGAGGTGAATCTGGTTCCACTTGGGCACGCCCGGCTGCGCGTACCTGACGGAGACGGTCTCCAATGCGATGAAATTCAAGAGCATGTTGTCTCGGATGAGCTGCGCGAGTGCCGGCCCGTTGTTCGTCCGCATAGTCTCCCGGTATTCGTTCAGCGCCTCGGGCGTCTCCCGCACCGCGATGTACTCGACGATGTAAGGGACTGTGAACTCCGCCTGCGCGTCCGGTGAGGGGGTCAGCCTCGGGTGGTAGGAGTTCGGGGTGGAATGCAGCACCTCGACGCGGCGCGTCTCGACCCCAGGAACTTCCTCACAGCGCGTGCCTGGCGGCTGTTTTCGCTCGCGTTTCTGCTCAGCCTCAAAAAAGGTGTCGGGCGTTGCGGACGGGGCAAGGTGGCTCAGGAGTAAAAAGTTCCAGTGTGGCGCGCCTGGCGTCGCGAGGCGAACGGAGGCCGTCTCAAACACACTCTGGTCGGCAAGCAATCCGTCTCGCCTCATCCGTTGCCAGACGGGCAGCGCGTTCTGCCGTAGGCATGACACGAACGCATCACGCCCCTCCGCGCTCACCGAAAGCACGCGAGCGACGTAGACCGCGGGGCGCTCGACGTTTGCCGTGCGGCGTGAGCCCCGTTCGGTGCTGATGCCACTGGCGTTTTGGATAGGACGGCCGACTGCAAGAAGAGCTAAGGTCAGGACGAGAAACACCTGCCGTTTCCATTTCATCCGCGACTCCTCAGTAGCTCGAATGGTATAGCAAGTTGATCGTACGCGAGGCGGCCTAACGCCCAAGTTGAGTTGCGAGCGAAGTATCACCATTGCGCCGTAGCGCATCCATAGATCGCTCGGCAACTCCAACGAACGTTAGGCGGCCCCACGAGGAGGCTCAAGTGCCTCTCACAATGCGTGTAAATGTTGGTCGATGGGGTTCTCCGAGTGTGCAAGATGAGGCGGTAATGGATTATATTCGCTGCGAGCTTGAGGTAGGCCTCGTGCACGAGCGCAGTCGTATGAGCGTGCGGTCACCACCCCGAAGCGCAGGACAAGAGCACGACGATCGAGCCTAACGGGCACATTGTGCGGTGGAGCGCCCGATCGGGTGAG
>JBHENQ010000039.1:0-18186 GCA_046261975.1 Gemmatimonadaceae bacterium
CGAGCATGCGTTGTCGGAACACGGACATGTCACGTGCCGGTGCCAGGCAAGCGTGGCCGTGTCCGACAGCACGGCCAGACGGGTGCCCACGTCTCGATATTGCACTACCTGATCTCGCACAGGCGCGTCGGTCGGTAGCGCCCGCTGCACCTGGATGAACGGACGCTGGCTGCCCACCAGAATCTCAGCCTGCTCGTTGTTGGTCGCGATCACGACCGGCCGGCTAACAATGGAAACGTCGCCTCTCGCAGCAGCCGCCCGCAGCGTGGCGTCGAACTCCGCGCCTCCCACGTTCAAGACGCGAAGCACGAAGTCGCCGAGCCCGAGACCTATGGTGGACGCATCCACAGTGGTGTTCTTGGTCCCCTTGACCCGCTGCGGTGGAATCGACGCGTCCACGCCAAACGAGAAGCTCCGATCCCGCCTCACCTCGGCGATCAGAACCTCGATCAAGACCTGGAGCGGCCTCACGTCCAGCTCCTTCACCGCAGCCTCGATGAGCTCGAAATCGGCACGCGTAGCGCGAATGAGCAGGCTATTGGTGCTCGCGTCCGGTACGATGGTCACTTCGCCAGCCAGGCTCGCCACTCTGCCTGCCACCGCGACCACAGCCTGGGCCGGCGGAGGCTCGCCCGCGGGCGGTATCTGCTGCTGCCGCAACTGATCGTTCAACGTGGACGGCCGGCCGCCCAGCTCACCCAGCGCAGACGCCCGGCCATATAGGGCGTTCACCGTCGCTGCTACGTCCGCAGCGCGTGCGTGCGCGAGCCGTATGATGAACAGCTCGACGGCACCGGGCTGTCTTTGTTGAGCCGCCTCAGGCGATTGCAATCGCGTTTGCTCACGAGCACTCACACGGTAGAAGCCCGAATCCTGCACCAGTTCCAGGTTCTGGCTCTCGAGCATGCCCCGTAACAGCGACACTACTTCGGTCCTGGGCACGGGCCGCGGCGTCTCCAGCGTTACGCGAGTCCCGATCACGGCGCCGAAGACAACAGGACGATCCATATGGCGCGCTAACGCCTGGATGGCCGCGCGTATGTCCACATCCACGAGCCTGACGGTAACAGAGTCGCCAGTCACTCGCACGAGCGAGTCCTGCTCCTGTGCCGGCACTCCTACCCATGGCAAGAGCCAGATAGCGGCAAGGAAGCCCAGTGTTCTCACTGCCAACTCCGCTTCAAGGTGAGTACCCATGTCGTGTCCATTCCGCGGACCACGACCGTGTCGCGACCAACCGACGCAATCGTCAGCGTTCCGAAGACATCGCCGGAACGCACGAGCACGCTCCCTGTCCTTCCCGGAACGCCATCCAGAAGCGCTTCCCACGGCGGCCCGCCGATCACGCCGCTCAGCACCAGAACCGGCTGCTGCGGTTCGGCAACTGGAGGCGGCGGCGGAACGTGGAGTCCTTCCACCGTTCGCTCAAACGCTACATCCGCAGGTTTGCGTTCCAGCCGGAAGAGGTCGCCGGCAACGGTCGCACGCGCCGCGTCAGCCAGCAGAATGGAGTCCAGAGCGATCATCTCACGCGGCGCGGTTTGAGCTGCGGTGAATGCATCGCCTGCCGGAGGCAAGCCGGACCGCCATCCAACGACCGCCCCTACGCCGGCCGCGGCCGCGAGCGACCACAGCAATACTTCAAACCATGCGCGATTCATTTAGCATTCTCCGAGGAAAGCGTTTTGCGCCGGGCGAGTCCTTCCACGACAAGCTCCGACCGCAGTATTTCCGCCCGGTCCGCGGGCGCTACGAGGTCCGAAGCCGAGATCGAGAGCTCGCGCACGGCTAGAAGGGTCATCCGTTCCAATTCGGCGAGAAACTCCATCAGTCCACGCACGTCGCCCGTAGCATCGGCCCGGACTGACACTCGGATGAACGCCGTGGTGCTCGACGAGTCCGCTCGCAACTGCACGGTGCCCAGCTCCACGCCGCTCGATGCCGCAGCATCGGAAACCAGGCCTGCAAGCGAAGCGGCCGCGACCGCTGGGGAATCGCCGTCCAGCAATTCTCGCTCGAGAAGCTGGAGCCGCTCATTGCGGGCCGAGAGGCTGTCGCTCGCCGCCCGCTCCGAACGGATAAGAGACTCTGTGCGCCACACCGCGTGAGTCATCTCCTGGGCGCTTGCGCGCGCGTTTCGCACCCACGCAAGCCAAGCTGGAACGCCACGCGCCGTTCCGAGAATCAGGACCAGCGCGATCGCGCCCAGAACGAGAACCGCCCGCTCTCGCGGCGCGAGCGACAGGCGATGAACGCCCTTCACGGCTCTCTCCGCTCGGATAATGCTGCGACGCGAAAGCGAACCGTCGCGCGTTCGAGCTAGCGTCCGCCGAGTGCTTCGCGCGTTACAGGCCCCACAATCTCCGGCGTCGCGATGCCGGGAACACGCTCGAGAACTCCAAGCACCGCGGCGCCGCGGGGCGCAACTACCACGATGGTCCCCTGCGCGCTGTCGACACGGAACGCGACGACCGCGGCATCGAGTGGGAGCGCGGCCGTGATGCCAGAGAGCAGGATGACCGCGGAGGTACGGCTCGCGTTGAACGACGCGAGCTCCTCCAGCTGCACCGTAATGCGCTCCAACTCTCGCGCGAGCGCGGCAGCGGCGCGCTGCTTGCCCGCCAGGGATGCGAGCCTATTCGCCGCACGGGCCTCCGTTCTACCAGCCGCAAGTCCCGGCGCCAGCATGGCGGCTGCAGGTGCGAGAACGAACGCGAGCGCGGCGGCCAGTACCCTCCATCGTGGAGCGCTGCGCGCTCCGACAGCGCCAACAGAGGCGGTGCGCAGTGCCAGCGGATCGCTCGCTGAAAACATCGCGGCACCGTACGCGTCGGCGAACCGGCCGGCCCCGTTTCCAAGCTTGGCGAGCGCAACTAC
Source organism: Gemmatimonadaceae bacterium (assembly GCA_046261975.1). Classification (GTDB taxonomy): domain Bacteria; phylum Gemmatimonadota; class Gemmatimonadetes; order Gemmatimonadales; family Gemmatimonadaceae; genus JBHENQ01. The sequence continues at coordinate 2,878 of JBHENQ010000039.1, forward strand.
CAAGTGAGCGTCGCACTCGCGGGTCGACCCTGTTCCGGAAGGCAGCCGGCGCACGCTGGCCAGTTCACCGCACGACATCACCACCTCAGAGCGAACGTCGCCGTCACGGAGAACTGCTCGGCCGCCAGGGAGCGCGTACTTGAGCGCCGCGGCAGACGTCACGATGGCTTGGAGTCTGACGCCGGCCGTCCTGCAAGCTTCTGCGATCTCGCGTGCCAGAGGAGCATCCACCGCGGCCGCCCAGGCGGATCCTGGCTCGATCACGCGCACTCCGGTGGTGGACAAAGCACTGCCGTTCCGCAGGAAGAACTTTGAGTCGTTCTCGCGGACTATCCTGGTGAGGACTCGGGAGTCGCTCACGGCCGGCAGGCCGCACAGAATCTTTGTTTGCGACCTGGCCGGGCCGACGGCCACGATCACGCGCGGCTTCAGGACTCCGGAGTGCGACGGCCCGTTCGGCCACGTAGCGCGGCGCAGCGTAACAGCCAGCGATTCTTCGCCACGCTCGTACTCCCGCGCCCAGAGCACTCTTCCGCCGCTAACACCCACCGCGCGGACGGACCCCATATCGATGGCGATTCCGATACGCATGGTCATTCTATCCACGTCCTACGGCGAACGATCGCCGCACGGTCGCCGGCTCTTGCCAGCCGCACCTCCATTGCAACTGCGACTCCAGGCGAGCCCAACGTAGCAGTGCTCGTGACTATCCAGGCATCAGGCTCGCCAACAGTGATGCGCGCGAGGTCGGCGTACCTGGCGTGAAGGGAAGCTCGCGCTGCCGGTGAGAGAGTACCGCCGAACGAAATCAGGTCTCCCGCGGGCGCGTTGCCGTGGCGCATCTCCGCCGCGCGCGATAACGCCTCCTCGCCAAATCCAGGAAGCGCGGCGATTACCGACAGCGGCGCCCGCTCGATCGTTATGCGGCCCGGCTCCACGCTGAGAACGGAGTCCAACGGCGCGACGGCGGCGTAGCCGCGCACGCGCGAAAGCTCAAGCATGCTCGCAAGCGGCGCGTTCCGGGGTATGTCGGCGCCGGAGAGCACATACCAGTCACGCTCCGCTCCGTTCGCTCTCGGCTCATCATCGGCGTCGCGCCAGTCGAGCAGCGCGTCCGCCAGCGAATCACTTCGCGGTCCGGGTATTCCAATTGCCGCAAACAGAGCGCGCAGCATCTCGCCGTCTGCAGAGTTCACGTCCATACGGGCGCCGGCAGGCACGATCCTGAGATCGCAGCCTGCCTCACTCACAACCCGTGATTCCTGCACCGCGAGATCCAGCGTTGACCACGTGTGCCGAATGCCCGTGCGTGCTGTTTCCGGCTCGCGCAGCGTCTCGGATATCACCGCTCGCGCGACGTCGAGACACCCTTCCGCACGCCACGTGGCTCGCGTGATGTTCGCCCGGTTCTGCGCGGTTCCAATTGCACGGCCCGCCACGAGCGATGCACCGAGGGAGAGTGCCGAGGCGGCCGCGATCACCCAGAGGACGGCGAGCAGGGCGAATCCTGGGCGACGCGTCATCCGCGCTCTCCTATCCGAACTATCGTAGTGTCGCTGTCCAGGATGATCCCGATCGCAAGCGGCGCCGTGATGCCCGTTCCCCACTGGCGGAACCATTGGCCGCCGTGAGCGGCAGTATTGAGGTAGCGCAATGCGCCCGCCTCGAACCCGCGCTGCAGGACAATGCGCTGGCCGGGGAAGCTCAGCGCAAGCTCCGAGGAATCGCCATACGTCGAAACCGCAAGCGTGGCTTCGCACCGCTCGAGCCAGCCGGCTGGTACGTCGCACCACGTTGTGAAGCTCGCTTCGTGCTCTCTGCCGGAAAACGTGACAGACTCGCCGGTGCCAACCTCCAGCCTGCCCACCACCGTTCGCAGTAGACGCTCTGCGTTGGCATCTCTATCGGCTGCGCGAGTAGCATCGGCGATGCGATGTGACGAGTCACCTACATGAACGAGCATGGCACGAGCGCCAAGCACCAGCGCGGCGCCGATCGCCAGCGCAATCACGACATCTATCAGAGTGAAGCCCTTGGGATCACCGCGTTGCATCATCGGAGTGGCTCAGGACGGAATAGCGCCGTCATCAGGATCATGCGCCCGTCCCCCCCGCCTTCCCGCCTCTCCGTTTGACCGGTGTCGGCCAGAGACACTACATAGAGCGTGGGCGAAGAGCGGACGACCCGCATGCTCCACGGACCCTGAGCGCGAACGCCCAGGTGGCGGTCCAAGTCGTCCCGAGTCCAGAGGGCTACCGCATCGAAGAACGCGCTCGCATCCCTGAGCCTTTCGTCTGCCTCGCGTGCCTGCGTAACCGCACGGATGCTCTGCGAAGTCAGAACGAGGATGGAGCTCGAAGCGAAGCCGAGTATGACGAGGGCGATCATCACCTCGAGCAACGCGGAACCGGGGCGCGTTCTATGGAGTGGCAACGGCCGGTGCTCCCGTGAGTAGGTCGAAGCCCAGCGTTGAATCCGCGAAAACGCGGCCGTCGGGCAGAGCGGTGAAGGAATGGCGCCGGCCATTGCGTAGGATCGAGATCGATACGGCGCGGCCGTGGAGAATCGCTTCCGAGCGTGCTTCCGCTACGCGCGCGTGGTCCGGGTTCATTGCCGAGACTGCGCTGGGTGTGCGAAACGTGAGCCCGGCGACGCCGGCGAGGATGACTATCAGCGCCAGAGTGACGATCATCTCCACCAGCGAAAAACCGGGGCGCGTCATACGGCAGGCCTCACGCTGTAGATCGCCTGTAGCAGCGCGGCCGCCACGAGCGCGACCATTCCGCCGAACACAACGATCAGCGCCGGTTCGAGGAGACGCACCGCTGATTTCACAATCTCGTGGGCCCGTTCTGCTTCTATCCTGGACGCGTGCGAAAGCATGTGTGCGAGCCGGCCAGTCTCCTCTCCGGCGCGAACGAGCCTCACCGCAACAGTGGTCATGGCCTGAAACTCGTTCAGCGACCGCGAGATGCTGGCGCCGCTAACCACAGCTTCCCGCGCAGCGAGAAGCCGAGCTCCCACGGCCCAGTCACCGCATGCCTGGGATGCGTGAACGAGTGCTGTGGAAATGGGGACGCCGCTCTCGAGGAGCGCGCTGAGAGCGGCTGACGCACTGGACGTGGCGGCGGAATGTCGCACCGAGCCCGCGAGAGGAACCGCAAGCAGCATCTCGTGCCAGCGGACTCGGCCGCTATCCGTACGCACCCAGGCGCGCCACAGCACCACAACCATGGCGAGCACAGCGAGCGCGGGTATAGCGCTCGCACGCATCATCGCCGCGGCCAGGAGGACGATACGCGTGGAGTTCGGTAGCGGCTGTCCAAGGTCGGCCAGAATAATCGCGAACCGCGGAATGACCACGCCTACCAGGAGCGCGACACGACATCGTTCCACCAGCCGCCAGCACCAGAGGATAAGCAAGCGCGCTGCGAAGCGCGGAACGAGTAGCCGCGGCCGATTCGGCCATCTCCGCCGCCCGCCGCGCCGAGGCAGCCAGCCCGCTTCCACCTTCGCCAGCCTTGATGATCCCGATTGCAACCGGCGGAAACGCAAGCGATGACGACGCGAGCGACGCTGCCAGGCTCTGGCCCTGCCTCACGGATTCTCTGAGCTCGGGGATGGCCGGCGCCCACGATCGCGGCACCAGCTCGCCGAGCGATTGCATCGCGCGTGAAATCGGCAGGCCGGCCTCGAGCAGAGTGGCCAGCACTCGCAGCCCGAGTGCGAGGTCCTGCGCTGGTATCCGCGATCGCCCGCGCTCGGTCGCCGCTGCGGCGAGACTCAGATCCACTGGGAACAGCCCACGCTCCGACAGGACGGCGGAGGCTTTTTCGCGGCTCACGGCGTGGACAGTTCCGCGCTCCATCTCGCCATCGGTCCTTGCGGCACGATAGGAGTAAGTTTCGGGCGTCGCGGTCATGGGGTCACCGGGCCCCCCCAGGAAGTGATGTCCGCGTCCTCGCCTTCGCCGCCGGGTTTGCCGTCGCGGCCCAGGGTGACGAGGTCGTACGAGGCCGGGTTTTCGACTCCGGGCGCTACATATATGTATGGCCGGCCCCAGGGGTCGGCTGGAACGACGCGTCGCAGATACGGGCCGCGCCAGTTTCGCGGCGCGGCGCCCGCGACCGGGAGCGTTCGGAGTGCCACCAGCCCCTGTTCGCTCGACGGATAGTGATCGTTATCGAGACGATAGGCGTCCAGAGCGAGCGCGAATATCTCGATCTGGCTCCTGGCCGCGTTGGCCTTCGCGTCGCCGACGTTTCTGAACACGGCGGGCGCCACCACGGCCGCAAGCACCGCGATGATCGCGATCACCACAAGCATCTCGATAAGCGTGAATCCCGTGCGCATGCGGTCACTCGGCAACACGAAGCACCTCCTCGATAGTCGTCTGCGCGGCAAGAACCTTGTCCCACCCGTCCTTGCGAAGCGGCACCATTCCTTCTGAAAGAGTGAGGGAGCGTAGCTCGGAGCGAGGAACGCAGCGCACGATGGCGTCTTTCACGCCGTCAGTGACTCGCATCAGCTCGAAGATTCCTGTGCGGCCACGATAGCCGGTGCCTCTGCAGACATCGCATCCTGCACCACGCTGGAGCGTGAGACCTTCAACACGCTCGCCCGCGATGAGAGCAACGCTCTCAGGACTGGGCCGATATTCCTGCACACAGTGCGAACAAATCCGTCGGACTAGCCGTTGGGCTAGCACGCCTTCCAACGTCGCAGCGACCAGATACTCAGGAACGCCTAGGTCAACCAGGCGCGCCACCGCGCTGGTAGCGTCGTTTGTGTGGAGAGTCGAAAACACGAGGTGCCCGGTCATTGCGGCCTGCACCGCCATCTCGGCGGTTTCGGCGTCCCGCATCTCGCCGATCATCATGACATCCGGGTCCTGTCTCAGAATGGAGCGCAGCGCGGAGCCGAACGTGACACCAGCTTGCCGATGTACCGGCACTTGTGTGACGCCCGGCAGTTGATATTCGATCGGGTCCTCAATTGTGATGATTTTCTCGGCGGGCGCGTTGCGGAGCGCGAGCACGGCGTAGAGAGTCGTCGTCTTGCCGCTGCCAGTGGGTCCTGTGACGAGAATCATTCCGTGCGGCTTGGCCGCGAGAAGCGACATCTGGGCGAACGCAGCCTCCGGCATGCCAAGCTCGTGCAACTCTACCGGGCGTCCGCCACGGTCGAGCAACCTCAGCACCACGCTCTCGCCGTACATCGTCGGCACGGTGGACACACGCAGGTCGAGTTCGCGTGATTCCAGTCTCACACGGATGCGACCATCCTGGGGCCTGCGTTTCTCCGCGATGTCCAGCTCGGCCAGCAGCTTTATGCGCGACACCACGGCATGGTGCATTCCACTGGGTGGCTCAGGTGCGGGCGACAGAACGCCATCCAGGCGAAACCGCGCGGACAACCCGCCGCGCGTTGCTTCGAGGTGGATATCGCTCGCGCCTGCGTTATAGGCGTCGCGCACTACCAGATTCACGTAACGAACGACAGGCGGTTGGTTAGCCATGTCCCGCACATCGGCGCTTGCATCGCCTCCATCGCCCTCCGACTCTGCGGTCTGCAGCTCGATCACTGCCTCGGCGCTGTGTGTGAGACGCTCGATCAATCGAAGCACATCGTCGACCGAGGCCGGCTCGGTGACTGAGGGGCAACCGTAGGCGATGGCTAAGTCGTCGACCGCATCGGCAAGAAGAGCATTGGGCGCTGCCGCGATCACCAGCGTACCGTCAGACTGGAAGTGCAGCGGGCAGACGCGGTGGTGGAGCAGGTACTCTCGAGTGAGGCTCTCAGCTAGTACGAGCCTGGGAGTGTCCGGTGGAACCGAGTTGCGCGTGGGGTGCTGCATGCGGGTCCTGGCTATTCGACCCGCCTACAATAGCACAGAACCCCAAGGTGCAAGGGTACTCCATGACAACCGATCGTTACTCCATGACAACTTTTCCTAACTTTATCGTCCCATCGGTGCCACATTCCTGAACTCGCCCAGGATTTCGGTCCGGATCTACGCGATCCGAACGACGGTCGTCTGCAAGCGGCGCTTCAAGCTGCCTTTTGCTTGGAGGAGTCGTCACCGTGATGACCATGTTGTGGGCAATTACGTCGTGTTCGACCTTGGCCAACCAGGTTCGGCCTGATTCTGAGCTTGAGAAACCCAAAGGGTAAACGAGCTGGTGCCCCCCAAAGCCTCGAGTACTTGACAGCGCCGCCGCGTCAGCTTACGCTAGCGAACAGATGAAGACATTTGGCGAGAGGCTCCGAGAACTACGTGAAGGCAAGGACCTCTCTCTACGCGAGCTCGCACGTGTCCTAACAGTGTCCGCGGCTTTCTTGTCCGATGTCGAGTTGGGGCGTCGGTATCCGTCAGATGAGCTGCTCGCGAAGATAGCAAAAAGGCTTCAGACGAGTGTCGATGACCTTAAAACGTACGACACCAGAGCACCGCTGGATGATCTGAGACGTCTTGCAGCTGCGAATCCGATATATGGAGTAGCGATGAGACGCATAGTCGAACGGATTGACGACGAGGATATGAGCCCGGAGGAACTCCTGAAACTCATTAACCGACATCGTCGCGCGGAGAGGCGAGAAGAGTGAAAGCCATTCGCTCGACTGGACGGTACGCGGATCGACCGTACTTTGCGGACCATACGATGGAGCGGATTGCTACCGATGAACTCCAAGCTGTGGGTCTCTTACCGGCTTCCCCGGAAGCGATCCGAATAGAGCGCTTCGTGGAGAAGCGGTTCAGCCTGTCATGCGTCCGATACGAGCCCTTGGAACGCGGGGTGCTGGGTTACACGCAATTCGGTCCGAGTGGCGTGGAAGCGATAATCGTCTCGTACGCTGAGCGAGGAAGGCACTCGCACTGCGGAACGGCGGGTTAATACGACTTTAGCTCACGAGGCAGGACACGGAGTACTTCACGCAGACCTATTCAGACTCGACAGTTTCCCACTCTTGCTCTTCGAAAATGCGGCAGACGTCACGCCTACTCGCATCCTATGTCGGGATGATTCTGGAGGCTCTGACCAACTGCGTCGATACGACGGCCGATGGTGGGAATTCCAGGCGAATCGAATGATGGGAGCATTGCTCCTACCTCGTCCCCTCGTTTACGCTTGCCTGCAGGATCTGCTTATCCGACAGGGCCTGCTCGGCTCCGGAGTCCTGCCTGACGCTTTGCGGAACCCAGCTGCCCGGCTGCTTTCCGACGTGTTCGACGTGAACCTCGTAGTTGCGCAGATCCGGGTACGGGCGTTGTATCCGCAGATTGATCCCAGCCAATTGACGCTGTGATTTTTTTTCGGCGGCGTGTCAACTATGTAAGCGGACATCAGCCGCGTCTGGTACAGACTTTGCAGCATGGTTTTGCCGTGCGGGAAGGCGGGTTTGCTGTTGTCGGCTAATGGCATTTCGTCTCCGAAACTTCGGGAACCGTACAATCAGTCACCGACACGTCATCGACTTCGTCCAACCAAGGAGAACGCACTGTGATCACCGTCTCAATCGCAGGGATGAGCGTACCATTTGAAAAGGCGAGCGAGGGATGGATTAACCAGATGATCGCCGATGCCCGAAAGCGTGGCGTGTCGCTGTGCATCCGGGTGAGCATCAACGTACCTGCTGCACGGATACTACTGTCCACACCTGGGTGCGGTGGTGGTGGCGGCGGAAGCAGGCCGCCAAATGAGACTGAGCACCGCATTTTCGAGGCGTGGAATCGTCGCGGGCTAGGCCAGGGCACCTTCACCCCCGGTGATCTCAGAGCCTTCCTCCAGGACCTGGGTCGGCTTATCTAGAGATCACCGCCCCGCTCTTACGCGGTTTAGCGCACTAGCTCCGTCTGAGCTCGCAAGTTCCTTCGACGCTGATCTCCACTGGTTCACGATTCGTGTACAGCCGTGCGCGCTGGCCGCGGAACCGGACCGTGAGGGACGCCTTCGACTTGGACCGCATCTCGAGCTCAAGAACGTGCTCGACGGTGCCGGTGAGCCGGAGCCAGAGCACGGCGACGAGCCTGGCGGCGGCGGTAAACCGAGCGGCGTCACGATTACCCATCGTGCGAAAAAGCGCCGGTAGCGGAGACCCTTCGACGGATAGTTCCGTGCCAAGGCCTCTAACGAGCATCTCCAGGGTGGAGTCGAAACCGCTAGCGTGCCACTTTGACTCTGCCGAAGGTGGCCGCTCGTCGAGAAGGATTCGACGCGCTCGCAGCTCAGCGATATCGTCTACAGACACGCCGGAGGTCGACATCTCCGTTCCCCTTTGCGCACGCTCGTCCACTAGGAGCGTTACAAAGAAGAGATCCTCCCCACCCTCCAGAGTGCGGGTTACGGTCGAAATGCGAGCCCATACCCCGGTCAGCCCAAAGGCCACCCCTACCCTTTGGGTGCTGAACCGATTGCCGACGAGCCCCTCGAGATACGCTCGATCATCGCTGGACTCCGGCCGCAGGACTGCTTCGATCACATCTCGCACTTGGACGCGAACAAGCGAGACGAAGCGCGTGCGTCCGCCCTCCATGATCGCGATAAAATCTGGCAGCGCACGCGCTGCAGTACTTGCAGTTCGGCGAGGGCGAGCCGGAGATCTTCCCCCGGCAGCCTTAACCGTACTCCCCTTTCGAGATGACCGGGACTCAGTTCGGGATGACTTCGCGAGTTTCTCTGGTGGCATCGTCCGAATTGTACCTAGGGGTCGCTTTACAATTCTCGGCTGTGCCGTCAAACGATGATACAGCGTACGGTAGCCTTCCGGGTCCGACAGGTCGTACCTAGTCGTGTGGCGCAGGAAGTCCGGGATCTCGGCGACGTCAGACTTCTCGACGACCACAGGGATGAACTTGTCGTTTTGTCCGCCGCGCCCGTAGAGGTCTTGGGTGATGAGCGCCCCTTCCCAACGCGCCCCGAGGCCGACGCCCACATGTTCGCGCCCGGTGACCCTCCGGTGGTAGGACGCTGTGCAGACAACGAGCACGTACCGCGCCTCGCGAAGCTGGCGCGCCATCCAAGCGGGCCAGCCCTCCAGTGGAGCCTCCTCGAAGGCGTCGAGCTCGCAGTCGATGCCGTCTGCGCGCAGGCGGTTTGCAAGTACGAGGACCCGGCGAGCGTGCGCCTGTGAGTCGTGGCTGTAGCTGATGAACACGCGGACACTGTCGCCTGCGCCAGATGCTGGGCTGACCGCGCCCATTGGGTTGCCCCGTATAGGGTCTGGGGATCGGGCCATGCATGAAAACTAACCAGCCGTCGCGGCGCATGGTGATAACGCCAAACGCGGCCCGCCATAAGTTCAACCTCCAGCGGGCCACTCTCCACTCGATTCATCTAACCAGCACTTGTTTGAAATCCAGCACGTCCCGGGAGGACCAAGCGTACTCCATGGCAACCGATCGTCATGTCATGACAACTTCCGGGAACTTTATGGTCCCCGTCCCGACCACTTTGCTAAATTCGCATAAGACGCACTCCATCCCTCCGCGACCGCGCACCTCGCTTGGAGTTAATCCCGTGTACCTTTTAAGGGCGTTCCGCAGACCTGCGGCGGATCCAAAGCCGAGTTTGATTGCGATCCGCTCGATCGAGAGTTTGAGAAACCGCATCAGACTGGCGGCCTGCAGGAGCCGGCACCATACGATGACCTTTGCGGCCGACGGCATCCCGGCTTTCCTTAGTCGCTTATCGACTGCCTGGCGGCGAATACCGATCGCTTCAGCCACGTTAGCAACCGTGAGCTTGAGACGTGCATTCTTGAGGCAATACTGCACGATGGGAATGACGCTCGCCGGCAAGCAGCGCCTCAACTGGTATAATATCGCGTCAACGCGAGCATCCTTCGCGGCGCCGGACAGCGTACGCCGGATTGCCTCAATATCGTCCTCAGAGTCTGCGAGCAGGAACCTGGTGGCAGTGCTCTGTGGCAGGGCGAGCGCATCACGCATCTGGTTTGCTTTCACTGTGGCGTAGATGACTAGCGGAAGCGTTGGAAACATTGCCTGGAGCGCTGCAAGCTCCGCTCCACAGAGCACGCCGGAAACGTCTCGCGGCTCAACTACAACGACAGAAGGGTCGTTCGTCAGGACTTCCTCGAATAGCCTGGAAGCCTGCCGGCAGGCCACTAGCTCGAAGTACCCAGAAGTAGCCTGGACGAAGCGCGAATGTTTGATCGGATCGCGAAGCAGGGCCACGACCTTCGGCTGCGGTGATACGTAACGCAGTCGCGAAGACGGCAGACGGTGCTGGCAGAGGGGGCTCAGTTTCGACATTTGTGTGGGAGCAGCGGGGGGGATGAAACGCAGCGAACGTCCTTGGCAACGTATTGCAAGGGAACTCCGTCGCGATAGAGGCCAGATCGTGGCCTGCGCCGCCAGTCAGGACGCGAGCTTTCTCACCGCGCTCCGCCAGATCGTGGTTCAACCGAGCACCGGTTCACTCCTACCGCGCCGAGGAACTCGATCGACGAGAGAGACCCAACCGCCGGATCGGGAGCTTATCCCTTGGTCCTTTGCGGCAGAAAGCGAGCCCTCACTGATTGCTCCTGAATACGCAGCCGGTCCAACAGCCGCTGGAATTCCGGGTCCTTGCGCGCCGGATCGAGCAGCGGATCCCGGGCGAACCATTGATGACACGGAAACCCAGTGTCCGCGGCGCGTGTCAACCATTGCCGCACGAGCGGTAGGTCGCCGAGTTGCGCATACGTCGCCCCCATGCTGTAGGCTGCATGGTGATCCATGTAGCCGTCACGGGCAATCGCGGCTAGAAGTGCCTCCGCCCGGTCCCGTTCCCCGCAGACAGCCAAAAAGCTGGCGAGGCTCGCCGTCGCTCGAATCGAGACGGAAGCAGAAGCGGATTGACGAAGGGCTTCCAGCATTGCTTCCGCTCGCGACTTCTCACCCTTGTAGTAGTGATGCGAGTTTTCGAGGCCCGACAGTAGTCTGGCGCGCGCGAGCCTGCGACGGATTATACCTCGAAGATCCGCCTCGCGAGCTCTGCGCGGTCGATGCCGAGATGCATCGAGACATCGGCGAGGATCGCGGCGAGCGTGCCAACGCGGAGCTGGCGGTGATCAGGGATGGTCACGTGGTGCTCGCCCCGCTGCTGCGTCGTGAGGCGCATGTGGCTCCCGGTCTCGCGCGTCACGGCGTAGCCGTACTGACTGAGCGCCCGCGCGAGCTCGCGCCCGGAGAGATCGCGCGGGAGCCGCATCAGGCGGCGATGACTTCATCGCGCACCAGGTGCAGTCGTATTGCTTTCGGTCGGTCATCCTCGTCGAAGTGGCACCGGACGGCATCACGCACGGCCTCGCGCAACGCGGCGAGATCGTCAGCTTCGGTGACGATCGATGCCTGGACGCTGCGCGCGGTGTAGCCGCCTTCGGCGGCCTCTTCGACGATAAACAGTATCTCGGTCATCTGCCTCTCCATCGCTCTGTTGCTGCCGCGGCGCGGCATTGTCTTCGTCCATCTTCGGCCCTGTGGAGTCTACGTGCAAGTGGTGGTGAGGAGAGCCCCCTGCAAGGGGGGCGGACGGGCGTGGGCCGGCGCCGCGCGATGATTCTGTGGCAGTTGCCCGCGGCCCAGGTTTGCATAACGCGGCGTTATGTAAAGTGCCTGGCCCCAACCCTCGTGGGGCCGAGGCCGGGCGCATAATGGGCCCCATTATGCGTTTCTCGAAGAAAGCGGCCGAGACCCAGCGACATAGCAAGGTCACGATCGAGAACCTTCAACGCGACGTAGCGGTCGTGTTTCAGGTCACGAGCAAGATAAGCCGTCGCCATTCCCCCGCGGCCCAGCTCGCGCTCTAGATTGTAGCCGATCGCCCAACGCACCGCGCAGAGTGTCGGCAACCTCAGACATCGCCGCAGTTTCGTCGCGACCGAGTGATGATATGAGGCAAAGCGAGTCTCTCTACCGCGCTCTGCCAGATCGTGGTTCCAACTGAGCAACGGTTCGCTCCTACCGCGCCGAGGAACTCGATCGACGAAAGAGCCCCAACGGCGGGCGTCGGCGGCGACCACACGTAGACAGGAAGCCTCGGCACCAGCATCGGGTCTCCACTCCACGCGCCAGCAAGCCAGAAACCAGCGACGTAACCCGCCTCAGCCGCCAGCTTGCCTTCACGGCCGTTCGCTGCGCCGAACGGATAGCTTACGGCAAGAGCACTGCTGTCCAATGCCTCGTCGAGCGCGCGCTTCGAGCGATCCAGCTCGTCCAACACCAAGCCGCTCTCCAACCACGTGAGCCGCGGATGCGAGGCTGTGTGCGACGCGAACGTTATGCCGCGCGATTGCCACCGTCGCATGTCGCGCCAAGCGAGATGCGCAAACCGCCGCCCACCGTAAGCGACGTCCCACCTGTTGAGCTTTCCCGCGTAATCCGTCACGACAAAGCACGTCGCCGAGTAACCGTGCGCCTCCAAAACTGGGAACGCATGCTGGCGCAGCCCGCGATAGGCGTCATCGAACGTGATGGCAAGCTCCCGCTCTCCCGCACGCCGTTCGCCGCGGGCACATGCGATCGTCTCCTCGAGTGTGAGGGTACGCCAGCCCGCGCGGGCCAAACGCTCAATTTGCCGAGCGAATCGCCTGGGTGAAATTCGCGTCACACCCAGCTCGTGACGCGACTCTACCTTGTGATAACAGAGAATGGGCGGAAGCAGCCTCTGCTTCACGCCAGATGCGGCTCGAGAGGCTCCGACGGCAGTCCGAAAGCCTCCGCCACTGCGGGATAGACCACTTTCCCACCGACGATGTTGAGTCCCTTGGCGAGAGCGGCGTTATCCCTCAGAGCCTTCTTCCATCCCTTGTTCGCGAGCTGCTGCGCGTAAGGGAACGTTGCGTTGGTCAGCGCGAGCGTAGACGTCCTGGGCACACCGCCCGGCATGTTAGCCACTCCGTAATGGATCACGCCATCCACCACGTACACTGGATTCTCATGAGTGGTGGCCTTGATGGTTTCCACGCAGCCGCCCTGGTCGATCGCGACATCCACAATCACCGAGCCCGGCTGCATGTTCTTGAGGTCCTCCCTCCGAATCAGGCGAGGTGCCTTGGCGCCAGTGACCAGCACCGCGCCGATCACCAGGTCCGCAGTCGCTATGTGCTCGCGTATGACGTAACGGTTGGAATGAACCAACGTCACGTTCGCCGGCATCACGTCGGATAGATATCGCAGCCGCTCGAGAGACAGATCCAGAATCACGACCTGCGCGCCGAGTCCCGCGGCCATCTTTGCGGCGTTGGTACCGACCACGCCACCGCCGAGGATAACGACTTTGCCGGGAGCCACGCCTGGCACGCCACCGAGCAGCAATCCTCGACCGCCGTGAAGTCGCTCCAGGTACTTGGCACCCTCCTGCACCGCCATGCGGCCGGCAACCTCGGACATGGGCGTCAGCAGCGGAAGCTCACCCGTCGGAAGCTGAACCGTCTCGTACGCGATGCACGTGGCGCCGCTGTCCAGGTGCGCGCGCGTCAATGTCTCGTCGGCAGCGAAGTGAAAGTAGGTGAAGATCGTCTGGCCGGAGCGCATACAACTCCACTCAGGCTTGATCGGCTCCTTCACTTTCATGATCATGTCGGCTTCGCGCCAAACTGCGTCTGCGTCCGCCCCGATTCGCGCACCAGCGTTGGTGTACAGCAGATCCGTGAATCCGCTGCCCTCCCCTGCTCCCTTCTCGACGATCACCGTGTGGCCGTGCGCTACGAAAGCCTCCGCCCCAGCCGGCACAAGCGCGACGCGGTTCTCGTTCGTTTTGATTTCCTTGGGAATACCGATAATCATCGGGTGTCGGGTGTCGGGTGTGGGGTGTCGGAACAACGCTCAAACTGTAATGCAATCGCATCTCGCGGAAGGGTCGCCCCGAGTCCCGATTCCCTATTCCCTAGGTCCCGACACCCCACACCCGACACCCGACACCCGCCTACTAAAGCACTCGCTCCGGTCCCAGGCTCAGCACCGTATCCCGCGACGGGTGGAAGAAGTCTCGGCAGACTTCCTCGATCTCGTCGTCGCTGATGGCATCGATTTTCGCCAGAACGGCATCGAGCGTGAGAAACTCTTCGCCCAAGAGGTCTACGCCGGCAGCACGATACATCCGCGAGACCGGGCTCTCGAGCGAAAGAGTCAACTGCCCTTTGAGCTGGCTCTTGCCGGCCGCCACCTCTTCGCTGGTGAGTCCGTCGGACGCCAGACGCGCCAACTCGTCCCTGATAGCGGTCGTCGCCTCGCGCGCCGTCTGAGGTGCCGTGCCCACGTAGACGCCGTGCATACCAGAGTCGCGGTTGAACGTCTGGAACGTGTAGACGGAGTAAGCGAGGCCCAATTCCTCGCGAACGCGCTGAAATAGCCTGGAGCTCATGCCGCCGCCGAGCACGGTGCTCACGAGAACCAACGCATAGCGGCGGCGGTCTGCGTGCGCCACTGTATCAGAGCCGAAGACGATGTGCGTCTGCGACGTATCACGCTCCACGTGTGTGTAGCCGCGAATTGCGGGGATGGGCGGCGGCGCCGCGAGCGCTGTGTCACCACCGTTCGGAACCGACAACCAGCCCCCCGCCTCGAGGGACCTCAACAATTGCTCGTGCGCAACGTTGCCAGCGGCCGCGACGACGAGCTGCGGCGGATGATACGCGCGCTCGTGTAGCTCACGCAGCTCGGCGACCTTCAGCGCGCTCACCGTGTCCCGTGTGCCAAGAATGGAGTATCCGTACGCGTGGGTGCCCCACATGGCTTCGTTATGCAGCTCGAACACGAAGTCGTCGGGCGTGTCCTCGACAGTGCTTATCTCTTCGAGAACGACCTTGCGCTCCAGATCCAGGTCGGACTCCCGGAGAAGCGGTCTGAAGACGAGATCAGCCAGCACGCTGGCTGCCTCATCCAGATGCTCGTCAAGCACGCGTGCCTGAAAAGACGTGTGTTCGCGCGCGGTGTAAGCGTCGAGTGAACCGCCCAGCGACTCGAGCGCGAGCGCTATGTCCTTCGCCGTGCGGGTAGGCGTGCCCTTGAAGACCATGTGCTCCAGGAGATGCGACACCCCCATCCGCTCTGGCGACTCGTGCACCGACGCCGCGCGCACCCAGGCCCCCAATGCGACCGACCGCACTCCCGGCATTTGCTCCGAGAGTACGGTCAGTCCATTCGGCAAAACGGTGCGGCGAAGTCCTTCGTCCACCTGCTATCCGTCGCGTCTGCCGCGTGGTGGACGTCCGCCGCCACCTCCTCCGCGCGCACCACGACCGCCTCCTCCTCCGCGCCGGCCGGCATCGCCGCCACTGCTTCGACCCGCTCCCCCCCCCCCACCC
>JBHENQ010000040.1:0-6950 GCA_046261975.1 Gemmatimonadaceae bacterium
AGCGGAAGCATGCCGAAGATCATCGCCACGGTGGTCATGATGATCGGGCGCAACCGCACGCGAGCCGAAGTCAGAATCGCTCGAGTACGGTCCGTACCCTGAGCGCGCTGATGGTTTACGAAGTCGATGAGCAGAATGCCGTTCTTGGTGACGAGACCCATGAGCATGACGATACCGATCATCGTCATCACGTTCAGATTGCCGCCGGTCATCCAAAGCGCAAGGGACACGCCAAGGAAGCTCAGTGGAAGGGCGAGCATGATTGCAAGCGGCTGAAAGAAAGAGCCGAAGAGGGACGCCAGGATGAGATAGATGAAAACAACGGCGAGCAGGAGCGCGCCAAGAACGTATCCCTTGGTCTCTTCCAGGTTCTGCACGTCGCCCGTAAAGACGGTTCGATAGCCGGGCGGCAAGCCTGCCGAGTCGATAGCTGCAAGAACTCTTTGCGCCACGTCGCCCAGGTTGTGACCTGGCAGGACGCCGCTTGATATGGAGATCTGCCGCTCCAAGCTTCGCCTTTCGATAGCCTGAGGCCCGACGCCCGCTCGCACGTCCGCTACCTGCGAAAGTGCTACCATCGATGGTTGGCCGGTTCGCGGGTCCGTGTTCGCGCTGGCAATGGGAATCTCCGCTACATCGGCCGCGGATGACCGAACAGAATCCGGATAGACCACCATCACGTCGTGGGAATAGCCCTGCTCATCTTCCCACTGGGTCGCACGCTGCCCGGTGAACAGGGGCTGCAATGTCGTCGCGATGCTACCTATTCCGAGACCGGCCGACCACGCATGCTGCCTGTCCACGTGGACGTCGAGCTGAGGGATGTCATCATCCTGCGCCGAATTCGGCTCCGCCACCCCCTCTACCCCGCGCATCGTTGCCAGCACGCGGTCAGCCGTCATCCGGAGACGGGTAGGCTCTGGTCCCTGCACGTTCACGACGATCGGCTGGCGGAAGCCGCCGAAAATGGTGGGTGTACCCGTAATAGTAGCTCGGACCCCGGGAATTCGCCGTAGCGCATCGCGCAGAGCGGTCTGGATGTCCTCCTGGGAGCGCTCGCGCTCACGCTTGTCCTTGAGCCTTACGTAGATCTGTCCCCCGCTTGGCGTGCCGCGGAAGCCGCCGCCGATCGACATGTAGGTGTAGTCGACCTCCGACTGCCCGCGCAAGAAGCGATCTACCTCGCGCCCTTTGTCGATGGTGTACTCGAGTCGCGAGCCCGGCGGCACGCGGAAGTTGACGTTGAACTCCGAGCCGTCGAAATCGGGCATCCAGGTAAAGCCGAGTCGTGGGAGAATGACGAAGGAAATGCCAATCGACAGGAGCGCCCCAGCCAGAACTTTGCCACGGTGCCCCAGCGCCCAGGAGAGCCAGTGTGGATAGCGTCCCGCGATGCGTTCGAATCCGTCGTTGAACCAGCTTGCAAAGCGCGTTATGGGATTCCCACGCCTGCGTCGATTTTGAGGCGAACCATGGGTTTCGCCGGAAACGGGCGACATTCCGAGGGTCGCTTCAGTTCCTAATCCGCGATGGCGCTGCTCGACCTCAGGATCGGGCCACACGCTGGACAGCATCGGATCCAGCGTAAAGCTCACGAAAAGGCTGACGAGTACCGCAAACGCCACCGTAACGCCGAACTGGAAGAAGATCTTGCCGATCATTCCACCCATGAAGGCCACCGGAATGAAAACCGCCATGACGGCGAGCGTTGTAGAGGTCACAGCCAATCCGATTTCCGATGTCCCCTCGCGCGCCGCCGTATGGTGATCCTTTCCCATCTCGAGGTGGCGCACGATGTTCTCACGCACCACGATTGCATCATCGATGAGAAGGCCGATCGAGAGAGCGAGCGCGAGCAGCGTCATGGTGTTCACGGTGAAATCGAACACCCACATCACGAAGAACGCGGAGATGATGCTGATTGGCAGCGCCAGGCCAGTGATGACGGTCGAGCGCCACGAGTTGAGGAATAGATAGATGACGAGAATTGTGAGCACGGCACCCAGAACGAGCTCATGCTGGACGGCATCGACCGACTGCCGAATGCGCCGCGAATCGTCGCGTATGACGGTCAGATTTACGTCGGGCGGCAACACGCGCTCGATCTCCGCCGCACTTGTGCGCACGCGGTCGGCAACTTCAACAGTATTCGAGCCTGCGATCTTGAGGATATCCAGCGCTACTGAAGGCCGGTCGTTCATGAAAGCGGCGCTCCGCCGCTCCGCCGTGCCGTCGACTATGTTTCCGACATCGCGAACGCGAATCGGAACTCCTTCTCTTACACTTACGACGACATCCGCGAACGCGGCCGGATTCTCGATGCGTCCCGTTACCCGGACCAGGCGCTCGGTATCACCACGGCGGATTCGGCCCGCGGGCACCTCCTGATTCTCGCGCTGGAGCGCTGCGATCACCTGCGCGGGGCTGATGGCGTAGGAGCGCATGGAGCCCGGGTCCAGTAAGACCTTTATCTCCCGCTGCGCACCACCGACAACGTTCACCCCGCCGACACCGGGGATTGCCTCCAGGCGTGTCGACACGACTTCATCGGCAAGATCGGTCAGGTCGCGTACGGGTAGCTCGGTGCTCTGCAGCGCGATCGACATGATCGGCCGCTCGTTCGGGTCGAACCGCAGGATGACAGGATCCTCGATGTCTCGTGGGAGCTGCCTCCTGATCCGCGCGACCTTCGCCTGCACGTCCTGCTGAGCCTCGGCAACGTTAACGCCGAGGTTGAGCTGCACCCGCACGAGCGAGCTGCCCTCGAGCGACGTAGACGTTACTTCCTTCAACCCCTGAACAGTGTTCAGCGCTTCCTCGATAGGGCGCGAAACCTCCCGTTCGACGACTTCCGGCGACGCTCCAGGGTAGGCTGTCTGCGCTATGACCACAGGGTAGGTCACGTCCGGGTACTCGTCGATCGCGAGCCGCTGGTACGACACGGCTCCGAGAACGACAAGCGCCACCATCATCATCGTCGCGAAAACAGGCCGTTTGATGGAAACGTCTGACAGGAACATGATCGGACTCTCTGGTCGAGATTAAGGAGTGGTCGCCCGGCGAGCCGCCGCTGGTGAGCCTAGCGACCCGGCTGCGGTTCCCTCGGCTCCCATTATTTCCACCTTCATCCCATTGCCGAGGGTGCCGACATTTCCCGCAACGATGCGGTCGCCTTCGGCGAGCCCGCTCAGTACTTCCGCTATTCCGCGGGCCTCGTCCACTACGCCAAGACCGACCGGCGCTTGTGCCAGGCGGTCGCCTTCTATCCGGTAGACGAAGGAACGCCCGTCCTCCTGACCCTGGTGCAGCGCTGTAGCTGGAACGATGAGTGCGTTGGGCTTGGTGCGCCCGATTACCAGACCGCTGGCGAAGGTACCGCCCTTGAGAGAGCCGTCCGGATTCGAAATCTCCACGTATACTGTGACCGCCCGCGTCGCGGGATCTATCGTCGGGCTGACGCGCGCAACTCGCCCTTCCACGATGCGTCCATCGGCGTTGAAGCGCACGCGCTGATCAGCTACGACGGGCCCAGCGCGCCTCGCGGGCACTGCCGCGGCCAGCTCGAGCACATCGCTTCTGACGACGGTGAAGAGAGGAGCGCCGCGAGCGACGTGCTCTCCATCCTCGACGTCCCTGGATTCGACAACTCCACTCGTGGGAGCCACCACGCGGGTATCGCGGACGAAGCTGGATGTGGACCGCAGCCGCGCGTTGGCTGCAGCAAGCCTGGCGCGCGCTGTGGCAACGCTTTGTTGGGCTGCCTTGAGGTCCTGCTCCGGAATGGCACCGGCGCGCAGCAGCTCGTCGGCTTGCTCGAGATTCCATTGCGCTGTCGACAGCTCTGTCTGTGCCGCGACACGGTCAGCCTCAGCGCTCTGCTGACCACTCTCCTGCTCGCTGTTCTCGAAACGCGCCAGGACCTCTCCCTTCCGCACCCGTTGGCCCTCGCGAACGTACACACCGACGATGTCACCCTCGAGTCTCGCCCGGACTTCAACCGTTTCGATTGGACGAAGGTTGCCAGTGATGGGGACTCCATCCTCGATTGTGTCACGTCCGACCGTGACCACGTTGGTCGCATCGAGAATAACGCTGGGTGCTGCGCGTGCGCCGCCCGGTGCGCCGCCACCGCCCTCAGTGGATTCGCTGGAGCACGCGCCGAGCAGAACCATGATCGCGCCGGAGGCCACAGCACAGTGACGAACCGCCAGCGCGAATTTTTTACTGACGAGTTGACGGAGCACTAGTCGATGAGTCGCTGGTTCGAGATGGTATGGCGCTTGGCGGGACCGGTATCGGCCGGCCGAGAGCCCGCGCAAGTTCGGCAGCCGCCAGGTAGAGGTCGTACACGGTGCGCGCCTCGTTCGTCTGCGCGGTCAGGAGCGCCAGCTGTGCATCGGACGCCTCGAGCTGCGTTCCCAGCCCGCGCGCAAAGCGAAGGGAAGCTAGGCGCAACGCCTCGTCGGCCTCGACCGCGTTCTGTCGCTGCGCAGTGAACAGAGAGCGTGCACGCTCTACAGCTGCGCGGGCCCGCGCGATCTCGACGGCCACGGCTTCGCGCTCTTGCTGGAGCTCGATGAGCGCAAGGCGTTCCTGTGCGCGTGCGAGCTCGATGTTTCCACGCGCGCGCAAACCGTCGAAGATTGGCCAGCTGATCTGCAATCCGACCAGGCGGTCGGTGAACCAACCGCCATTCTGCTGAGTGACCGGCCTGCACGTGGGATCGGGCGGATCATCAGGACACGGTATGGTGGATATCCGGCCGCGCTCGCTGGGGAAACCGCTCCCGATCGGAGGAAATGCCTGGAAGCCGGATTGCAGAAACGCCGCCACGGTAGGGAGCATGTCCGCGCGAGCGGCAGTCACAGCGCTTCGGCGCGCATCAGCCATCATTTCAGCGGCGCGTACGGAGGGCCGCGAGCGGACGGCGTCGACCGTATCCGTCGCAAAGGCCGCCAACAGCGCCTGGACCGCCGATGTGTCGATCGCAGTCGTGAGGCGGACTGGCTGAGCGGATGGAATATTGGTGAGTCTCTTGAGCTCCAGTAGCGCCAACTCCCGTTCGTTGGTTGCCTCGATGACGGCGGGCTCGAGATTCGTGCGCTCAACGCGCGCGCGCAGAACGTCGAAGCGCGCGGCGCGTCCCGCTCCCTGGAACTGCTCGACCTGTACCAGCCGTTCCTCCGCCAGCTTCAAACCGGTTCCCCGAATCACCATGAGGCGGTCGGCAAACAGGGCGTTCAGATAGGCCCGCTGCACGTCGAGCGCCAGCTGTGCGCGCGCTTCGGCCGCGTTGAGACGGGCCGCGGCGCGGGTGCGCGAAGCCGCACGCCCAGCCGCCCATTCTCGTCCGCCCTGAAAAAACGTTTGCGAGAGGTTAGCGTTCGTGTTGTACGTGTTGGGCTGATTGAAGATCTGTCCCACCGCCTGAGCGCGTGCGTTTTCAAGGGTATGCGTATAGGTGCTGTTGAGACGAAGCTGCGGCAGTGCGCTGGCTCGGGCGATGGTCACCTGTGCCTCAGCGATGTCTATCATCGCATCAGCGGTGCGAGCCTCATCACCGATCCGTAGCGCAAGCTGAACCGCCTCATCGACGGATAGCGCCAGCGTGTCAGCCTTGGCTGGGCCGGAGCTCTGAGCGGAAGCATGGGGTGGGGCGGCGAAGACAGCCGAAGTCACTGCTGCCGCGACGACGGCGAAGTAGCTGTGCATGCGTGTTATACGCAAGAAAGCTCCGAATCGTTGGTCGCAAGCGTCGTACGGGCCGCCGTGCGCCTGAATGCCAGGGAACGCTGCGCTGGACGCGGCTTATTCCGCGAGCTCGCAGGCGGAGTAGGCGACGATATCTGAATATTCAGTTGCTCCCAACAGACAGAATTCCGGTCCATGGTGATACACACTTCTATTCGGAACCGTTGCTACATTGGAGTTCTGAGCCCGGCTGACAAGACTCTGACCCGGCCTCTCGCTGGCCTCAACGCGGGCGGTATGCAGATGTAGTATCCCTCCCCGTTGGCTCGGCTCCTCCAACGGGCACATGCGGAATTAGGCAGCAGGAAGCTTGCTGCTTTTTTTCGCTCTCCTATTTTGCAGCTTGCCACGGAAGTAATTCTCGGTGCGGAGCTTAGGTCAACGCATATACTGCGGAGAAGAGCAAGTGGCGCTTTCGTGCTTGCAGGGTTTCGCGCCTCTCCGCAGTATAGGCTGGCTGTATAATCAGAGGTTATGCTGACCACACGATTCGTGAGAAGGTGATGTCCGAACCCTCGAAGGATCTCGAAGCGCTCGCACGTGACGTGCGGATTCACGTGTTCCGGGAAGCCGCCGCAACCGCTCGGGTTCCCCAGGCACCGGATATCAGTCGTGCCCTTGGCCGGTCTGAGGAAGATGTGCGCGCCGCGCTGCACGAACTTGCAGCGGGGAAGGTGCTGATTCTGGCCCCCAATGACGGCAACATCTGGGCAGCGAACCCGTTCTGCGCAGTGCCGTCGGGCATCCGGGTAACCGGAGCTGGCAAACGCTACTGGGGGATCTGTATTTGGGACGCACTCGGGATCGCGGCCGCCATCGGTGGCGAAGCGGTCGTCTCAGCGCCCTGTGGTGATTGTGGCGCAGGCATGACACTCGAAGTGAGCGGCGGAGAACTCATCCGCAGCGAGGGTCTCGTGCACTTTGCGATTCCCGCACATCATTGGTGGGATAACATCGGGTTCACCTGAAGCACGATGCTGCTCTTCCGGGACGAGGAGCACGTTGATCGGTGGTGCGCGGTGCGTGAGCTCCCCCGCGGCGCCATCATTACGCCCGAGCAAACTTGGCGACTTGCGGACGGATGGTATCGGAACAAAGTGAAGGCAGACTGGCGTCGGCACACGCTAGAAGAAACGGAGACTCTGCTCCACTCAATTGGCTTGACCGGCCCGTTCTGGAACTTGCGTGGGTGACCGTCC
>JBHENQ010000041.1:0-8792 GCA_046261975.1 Gemmatimonadaceae bacterium
TCGTCAAGCCCTCGCTCAGGGAGAATCTCTGAGTGTTCTTCACCCGGCAACCCAATACAAGAGCTACTAAATCTGAAACCCAAAACCAGGGGACATTTCTAATGGTCTAATTCAGGGGACATTTCTAATGGCGTTTGACACCCCCTTTTCTTTTGTTGCTAGACCCCTGCCCCTCCAGCATCTTTAAAGGTTTGGGTCTTGATCCGCCCCACTTTCTGAAATCATGGCTGCGACAATCTCCTCTGACCTCGACTACAGGCCTTCATATTTAGCGGCCGCTGTCACCGGCGCCGGCGTGTTCCTTCTCTACCTTCTCACGCTCGCGCCGTCCACAGCTATGTGGGACACGAGCGAGTACATTGCCGCGGCGTACGTTCTCGGGAACCCACATCCCCCGGGCAACCCGCTATTCGTGCTGATGGGTCGAGTTTTCAGTGTGCTGCCGATCGCGCCGTCGGTCGCCATGCGGATCAACGTGCTCGCCGCTGTCGCCAGCGCGGCGTCAGCAGCCATGTGGTTCCTCATAACCGAACGAGTGTTGGTGGGTTGGTTGTCGCAGCGCTGGCAGCGGATCGCAGGCGGCGTTCTGGCAGCTGCGCTCGGAGCAACCGCGTTCACGGTGTGGAACCAGAGCGTGGTCAACGAAAAAGTCTACACGATTTCGCTCGTCGGGCTGGCGATCATTTCCTGGTTGACGGTGCGCTGGTCGGACGATCCCGAAGGACCGGTCGCGGACCGTATCCTGGTATTGATCTCGTTCCTGCTCGGTCTGGGCTATTCCAACCATATGATGGGTTTTTTGGCGGGCCCTGCGGTCGCCGTGGCTGTGCTGGTGCGGCGCCCTGATACGCTGCTCCGCTGGAAGCTCCTCCTTGCCTGTGCCGGAGCCATCGTCCTCGGCATTTCCGTTTTTCTTTTTCAGCCGATCAGAGCGGCGCACTTTCCGCCAATCAACGAGGGTGAACCCACCACCTGGGAATCCTTCAAGTACAACTTCAACCGCGGCCAATACGGCAAGCCATCAGTTTTTGAGCGACAGGCGCCTTTCATCGGCCAGCTGGGCATGTATTGGATGTACTTCAAGTGGCAGTGGCTCCGTGACATGAACGGAAACATGGGCTGGCTCCAGCAGATGCTAGCGGCGTTCTTCATGGTCCTGGGTCTCTTCGGCGGATACGTACACTGGAAGCGAGACCGCCGCTCGTTCTGGTACTTCGGTACCTTCATGTTCACGCTGACGCTGCTTCTCATCTGGTACCTGAACTTCAAGTACGGGCACTCCCAGTGTCTCGCGATGGGCAATCCGCCGGATACAGCGTGCGAGGTGCGTGACCGGGACTACTTCTTCCTCGTGAGTTTCAGCGCTTGGGGAGTGTGGGCGGCGCTAGGCCTGATATTCATTTGGGAATCGATTGCAGCCCTAATAGGCTCCGAGAAAGTCCGCGTGGGTAAACAGGTTGTCGACCTTCCGCGCAAGCGAAGCTGGCTAATTGCCTCGCCACTGCTGCTCGTAGCCTGTGTGCCGTTGATAGGCAATTGGACTTCGGCGTCTCGCGCCGGCCAAACGGACACGCGCGATTTCGCCCACGATCTGCTCAACTCCGTGGAGCCGTATGGAATCCTCATCACCGTGGGTGACAACGACACGTTCCCATTGTGGTACGCCCAGGAAGTCGAGGGAATACGCAAGGACGTCATTGTCGCCAACACCTCGCTTCTGAACACTGACTGGTACACGCGACAGCTTATCCGGCGGCCCATCTATGAATACGATGAGGCGACCGGCCCTGCGATCTACAAGGGTCGAAAGTGGGCGAAGCCGGTTGGATCTCCGCTCAAGCTTACGATGTCCCAGGCCGACAGCCTCCCGCTCTCGATGGCCATCCACCAGCCGCAGATATTTCAGAAGGGGACTCTCATAGCAGAGCTTCAGCCACAGATTCTTCAGCGGGCCGATATTCTGGTGCTGCGGATGATTCTGGACAACGATACCCGACCCGTCTACTTCAGCCGGACATCGGGAAGTTACTCGAACGATCTTGCCATGAGCCCATACCTTCTCCAGCAGGGGCTCGCGCGAAAACTGCTACCGAGTGTGCCGCAGCCCGGACGCGACACATTGCTCATTGCCGGTGAGGGATGGGTGGATGTGCCACGCACAAGAGCACTTTGGAACGACGTATACGAAGCTCCGAAGTCCATCATCAAAAGGGGCTCGTGGGTGGACAAGGCATCTGTTGGCATTCCTTACTTGTACATCACGACGGGTGCAGTTCTCGCAGAGGCTGAGCAGAGGGCAGGCAACGTTGCAGCAGCACAGAAAATTATCTCCACGATCGAGGGGATTGGACGTGCTACCGGGCTCGATCAACTCTTCACGACCGCTCCGCCGCCGCCGGTAGTTCCGCTCGATCCACCTGGAGAGCGAATTCGACTCGGAGATTCAGCGGCCAGACCGTGAGGCTCGGGAGTACGATTGCCAATGACTTTCCAATCGCTCATCTTTCGATGTTCTCAAGGAGGGCTAGACCTAACTGGTAAGGCAGCGGTCTTGAAAACCGCCGGGCTTAAACGCCCTTGGGGGTTCGAATCCCTCGCCCTCCGTCAGATTGGAATGAGGCGACGTGCTGCGATCGGAAACCGGGTTGAATATCCTCATTCCCCATTCCCCTTCCCTATTCCCCGTATTTTGGAGTGGTGGCCGAGAGGCTGAAGGCGGCGGTTTGCTAAACCGTTATAGGGTCTTATAGCCCTATCGAGGGTTCGAATCCCTCCCACTCCGTCTCGCGGGTCCGCCGATTTGCGGCGGACCCGTTACTTATTCTGCAACTATCTGCGCTCGCTTGGCGACGCTTGAGAATACATATGCCTCTCTCGTTCCCGACTGTCCTGGTGCGCTTGCTCGGATATCCTCTGGCCATGGTTCTCGCTGTCGCCTGCGCGACACCCTCGCCTTCCACTCCGACAACTCCGGTTTCGTTGCGCTACAGTCGTCCACTCACCGACACGCTTCGGTACCGCGAAATCAGTCTGGGCTCCGTGGTAGTCGTCACGCGTCAGGGTCCTGCGTCGCTTGAATCCCGTCACGAGGCGCAGCTCGCCCTGCAGTTTCTTCCCGCGGACACGGTAAAGGCATGGTACGAGTCACTCGCACTCTCGTTCAGGACAACGGGCGCCAACATCACGCCCGACGTTTCTGCGGTACTGGGTAAGCCATTCGTTCTGACTCTGGATGACCGAGGCCTCGTCGAGCGATTATCGGCCCCGGAGTTTCCGGCAGCACTGGAGGGACTCACCGACTTGCGCCAGCAGTTCAGCGACTTCTTCGTCGTGCTTCCCGTTACCCTTGTGGCGCGCGGAGTGGAATGGACCGACACTGTCGTCAACAAAGCGACGTCAGCACGAGGGCAATCTACCTTCACCAACATCTCCAGGAATCGGGTCGTCGGTGACAGCACCATCGATGGGCGGAGCGTAGTCGTGATAGCCACAACTCAAAGCATTACCATCGACTCCGAAATCCGCGCGCCGGGCAGTGACACCCCGTTTCTGTCGACTCTGGCCGGCCTCGACTCGGGTAGAGCTTTCTTCGCACCGACCGAAGGGCTCTTCGTGGGACGACGACGGCGTGGTTCACTGCGCGGGCATCTCAGGTCACCAGCCGACACAGCGGCCATAGAGCAGACCTACACTTACGACAACGCGATCACCCTTACGCCCTGAGCCGCAGGTCACCTATTGTCCTCAGCATCCCCCCCACGCCAGACGCCCTTTCACGCTCCGCGCGTCCGCTTCGCTCCCTCTCCCACGGGCTACCTCCACGTTGGCGGCGCGCGCACCGCGCTCTTCAACTGGCTTCTAGCACGGAAATACGGTGGCTCTTTCCTGCTCCGCATCGAGGACACGGACAAGGCACGCAGCACTGAGGAGAGCACTCGCGCAATCTTCGAGGGTCTCACCTGGCTCGGTCTGGATTGGGACGAAGATGTTGTTTATCAGGGCCTGGACGTCGCCCGTCATCAGCGTGATGCCTTCGCGATGCTCGAAGGTGGAACTGCCTATCGATGCTTCTGCTCCCCTGACCAACTGGAGCAGGAACGCAAGGCCGCTGCCGCGCGCAAAGAGAGCTTCAAGTACGATCGGCGTTGCGACCGCCTGAGTGCCGCTGAAGTCGAGCGGCGGCTGGCCACGGGTGAGCCCCATGTGCTGAGATTCCGCATCCCCGACGGCAGCACAGATTGGGACGATATCGTGCACGACCGCATCAGCTTTCCGAATAGGGACATTGAAGACTTCGTTATCCTTCGCTCCGACGGTACACCCATCTACAACCTGGCGGTCGTGTCCGACGACATCGACATGCGAATCTCGCTCGTGATGCGGGGCGACGACCACATTTCCAATACGCCAAAGCAGATTCTGCTGTACCGTGCCCTCGGCGCGGAGCCGCCGCGGTTCGCTCATGTACCCATGATCCACGGGCTGGACGGGAAGAAGCTGAGCAAGCGTCACGGTGCAACGGCGGTATCCGACTACAAGAACCAGGGAATCCTCCCTCAGGCCATGGTCAACTTTCTGGCCCTACTCGGCTGGTCGCCCGGTGGAGACCGGGAAGTCATGACGCTTGCCGAGATGGTGGAACTATTCTCCGCCGACGGCCTGCAGAGGAAAGCAGCGATTTTCGATCCAAAAAAGCTGGAATGGATGAACGGCCAACATCTCAGCTTGATGCCGGCAGAGTCGTTGGAGCCGCTCGTCACCGAGGAATTGATCGGAGCCGGGCTCGCGAGCGCTGCCGATCTCCAGGGTCGCCGCGAATGGTATCTGAACCTGATCGATCTACTAAAGGTTCGAGCCCGCACTGTTCACGATGTCATTCGGCAAGCCGAGCCCTACTTCAAAGACGACTTGAGTTACGACGAGGCTGCCGTGAGCTCGCAGTGGAAGGACAGCCACGCAGTTGCCGACTTGTTGGAGGCAGCGTACTTGTCCCTGGCCGCGGTGGTGCGCTGGGACGCCGGGTCGCTGGAGCAGTCACTTCGTTCCCTTGCCTCGAGCAGGGGCGTCGCGGGCGGTAAGGTGTTTCAGCCCCTCCGCCTGGCACTTACCGGAATGCCGGTTAGCCCCGGCATCTTCGAGGTGCTTGTTGCGCTTGGCCGCGACGTTACCCTCCGCCGCCTCCAGACCGTGGTTAGCCGCCTCCACGAGGGGAGCATGTAACGTGTCACTTACAGTGCTACTGGCGCGATACGAACCGTCATTGCCCGATCCGGCCTGCAGAGGTAGTTTCATTCCAACGGATTGCGACCGCTGAATGCAGAACCCCCAAGTCCCGGATGGTCCTTACTCGGCTGTCGCCGCGGGTAAGCCCAATTCGGTTTAACAAGGATGACGCGACGATGAGCGAGGCGTTGACAGCCACCGAGCGGAAAGTCTACCAGTATTTGATCGACTATCTCACCGAGCACACGTACCAGCCGAGCGTGCGCGAGATCGGGAAGAAATTTCGTATAAAGTCCACCAAGACTGTATCGGAAGTTCTGCACTCCCTCGCCAAGAAAGGTTATGTGGAACGAGACCCGTCGCGCTCACGCGGCGTGAAGCTTCTGGGCTATTCGGGGACGACGCGTGTTCAGCCAGTTCCCTATTATGGCAGGATAGCGGCCGGAGAGCCGGCGCTGCTTCCGGAATATCGCGCCGGTTTCATCACGATGGACCGCCGATTCGTTCCGACGCCCGATACGTTCTTCATGCGAGTCAAAGGCAATAGCATGCTTGGCAAATGCATCTTTGACGGCGACTACATCATGGTCAAGCCGTGCAGGGAAGCAGAGGAAGGAGACATAGTAGCCGCTCTCCTGGGAGACGAAGCGACCGTAAAGACCTTCACTCGGCGCGGCGGCACAATCGTGCTCGAGGCTTCCAACCCGGCCGATAACGACATCGTCGTCAAGCCGGGCGACAAGTTCTCGCTGCTCGGCATCGCCTGCGGCGTCTTCAGGCCCATGCACGACAATCAACCCAGCGAAGCGGACGCTTCTCTCAGCTAGCGAACGCGCTATGCGCTTGCGCGCCGCGTGATGATCAAGACGTATGGGCTCACCCACGTCGTCCTCGATGCTCTACAAGGGCGCACAGGCGGAGCGAAAGCGGTAAGAGCGCTCGCGGCAACCATTCCCAACGAGCGACAAGTCGTCCGCTTGTCGGTACAGAAGCAGGGATCGCCGAAACAAACCCGTGACGGATTCGGTCACGTCTTTGTGCGCGCCGTTTCGCACGATCGTCAGACCGGTGAAGAACGACATCGATCTCCAATGGTCATCGCCGCTGCGGTTTGCGGGTGCCGTTGGCGTCATGGTGGTAACTGGTTTGGGGCTTCGTCCTCAGCTTCTCGGACGCTCCACCTGAATGGTCGGACGCGATGTGGATCGCGTATGTTGTGGCCTGGCATGTCCCGGCCGCTTTCGTGATTGGCCTACTGCTCCCCAATCGATGGCACTTGGCGGTCGGCACTCTTTGGGGTGCACTGGTCGTGGTTGTTATGGTTCCGCCGACGTGGATTCTTGTCCCGCCACTCGTCGCTTGCGTGCTCGCTGGTGGATACGGGGGACGGACCGTGGCAAAACGGGCGGGCCTCTAAACCGCGTTCAGCGCCCTCTCGATCGGCTCCCTTCGTTTCGGTCATTGAGCAGATTGCGGAGACGTTGGCGGCAGGCGGGGTGGCGCCGGTGACTAGGCTGATTCGCGAACAAACTTCCCAACATGAAGCATGCTTTTAAGACTGGTCCTCAGGGCGTTCCAACCTTTCGGGCTCCTGCCATATCCATTATGAAGTCGTCAGGATGCTTTCCTTGTACTCGATGTTTCGTTCACAGCATTTGAATCCGGGAAATCCTTCGCGACGCCGGGGTCCAATAGAACTACGTTGGTGCCTTCAGCAGAGGGTCGCCGAAGACCTAGAGGCTCATCGAACGTAATCTTGTGATCCGCGCAATTCTGGGCGGCCTTTTTCGGGTCCCATTCAAAGGTCGCGGCCATGAACCAATCTACGGCGGACCTTGCCTACAGCGAAGCGTGGATACCGCCAAACGGGAAAGCTCAGTGCCGCGCGGTGTCAGGCCGAGTCGGGATCAGAGCCACCGACCGTGAAGACCGGCAGAGTGATGCGCCACGCAATGGCTGCAAAGCGGAGGCAGGCGATCGCCAGCATGCCAATGAGTCCGGCAGCACTTCGATCGAGTCCAGCTCGCTGCAAGACGAGATAGATCATTGCTCCCGCGATCGACGCCGTCGCGTAGATTTGGCCCCGCCGCAGTATCATCGGGATCTCCGCGGTAAGAACGTCGCGAATGACCCTACCTGCCGCACCGGTCAGAGTGCCCATGAGCACAACGGCGATACCGGATAGTCCCGACCGCTCCGCGACCTGAGCGCCGCTGATTGTAAAAAGGGCAAGCCCCAGAGCATCAGCAACCAAGAGCAAACGCTCCGGCGGACGAAAGCGCCGCACGTAGACGATTGTTAGTGCCGCGGCACCGAGGATGATGTAGAGGTGAGTGGGATCGGCAATCCAAAAGACCGGGTGGCGATCGAGGAGTAGGTCACGGATCGTGCCCCCTCCGATGGCTGTCACGGCAGCGATGACGACCACGCCGAGGAGGTCCAGGCGCTTGCGTCCAGCCACCAACGCACCGCTGATGGCGAAGACACCGACGCCCAACAGCTCCAGGATACGGAGAATCAAGTTAGCTGCCACGCAATAGGTCGGACCCGCCTAACGGATATTGAGAGCGCGCCCCTGACTGCTACCCTGGAGCTGTCGACAAACCATGGACCGCAGCCAGGAGGCGCTCTCATGAAACGCTCAACAAAGTATGTCGCGCTCGATGTCCATCAAGCAACTACTGTCACATCAGTCCACGAGGAAGGGCCGCGTGATCGCGGGAGCGGTCCTCCCGACTGAGGCTGGCGCCATCGTCGAGCACTTCCGCGGTATGCGCGGGACGATTCACGTCACCTTCGAAGAAGGCACGCAGGCGCAGTGGCTGCGCGACCTCTTGGTTGATCATCGTGCACCGGGTGCTCCTCTGCGATCGCAGGGGCAAAAACCAGCAGGGGAACAAAGGCGACCAGCACGATGCGGACGAGTTGTCGGACCTGCTCCGGTGCGGGAAGCTTCGCGCTGTGTATCACGGGAGCGCGGAGCAGGCAACCCTCCAGGATCTGGCGCGGACATATCAGAATCTGGTGGAGGATGGGACGCGCGTGATGCAGCGGCTCAAGGCCTTTTGGCGGCGCCGGGCGTGTGGTTCCAGGCGGCGGCACTGTACGGAACTCGCGGTGCTCCAGGAGCTGCGGCCGAAGGCCAAGACCGCGATGCTGGCGGAGGCGAGGAAGGATCCTGCGTGGGCCGTGCTCAGGAAGTCTCTTCTTGGGCGTTCGCGCGGCCTGCACTCCGCCGAGGTACTTGCCTAACCATAGGCCCTTCCGCAGGACCCGAAAAAGCGTCAGGCCGGTCCTCGTGGCCGAGTCTCAGATAGAACCATGGTTCGCCTTGCGCGACCCCAGCGCTTGCACACGTCCGGTCGAAACTGGAGCTGAAGCGGAGAGAACGATGCGGAAGAAGACGGCACTGCGAGAACCATCGCGGCAATCCGCCTCGCGGGATCGCGGACGGTCACCCACGCAAGTTCCAGAACGGGCCGGTCAAGCCAATTGAGTGGAGCAGAGTCTCCGTTTCTTCTAGCGTGTGCCGACGCCAGTCTGCCTTCACTTTGTTCCGATACCATCCG
>JBHENQ010000042.1:0-3745 GCA_046261975.1 Gemmatimonadaceae bacterium
ATTCCTCTCCATCGATCCAGGATCGGGAGCACCCGCAAGGCTGACGATCGTGGATATCAGCGATCCCGCGAATCCGGTGCAGGTATTCTCCCAGGAGATGGGTAATCCTTTCGTGCATGATGTCTTCGTGCGGGATGGACTCCTTTTCACCGCGCTATGGAACGACGGTCTCAAGATATGGGACATCGGCGGAACGCACGGTGGTTCGCCCTCGAATCCGGTCGCAGTGGGCACGGTGCTGACGGTCGGCGGTGAGGCGCACAACGTACTCTGGTTCCATGATCCTGCGGACGGTTCCAGGCGTTACGCCTTCGTCGGAGAAGAAGGGCCAGGAGTTGTTGGGAGCAGGTCTAATGGTGACATTCACGTCGTCGACGTCACCGACCCGGCGGCTCCGCGCGAGGTGGCCTTCTATCACGTCCCCGGCGCCGGCACGCACAACTTTTCCGCGGACGAAGCGAGCGGAGTGCTTTACGCGGCTTTCTACAACGCTGGCATTAGAGCACTGGACATTCGCGGAGACCTCGGCTCCTGCACGGTGGCTCAGCGTTCGGTCGATGGGCGTTGCGATCTTGGTCTCATGGGACGCGAGCTTGCTCGCGGACTGGTAAACAATAACCCCATGCCGGTCTACGCCTGGGGAGTGCAGCATGTAGGCACACGTCTCTTCGCGTCCGACATGCTGAACGGACTGTGGGTGCTCGACGCTGCCGCCCTCGCACGGTCCAACTAGCGGTTTGATTCCATCTCTGATACAGAGTTCCAGATGCCCGGTCCGGTGCTACATTTCGTTGCCTGGGCCTCCGAGTTGCACAGGCCCGAAACCACGCGTCTCTTGTAGCCAGGGGAAAGGGTTACCACTCCCGACTCCCGACTCCCGACTCCCGACTCCCCACACCCCACCCCCCACACCCCACACCCGATCCAGAGGAGGCAACATGGAAAGACGACTCACTGACCAGACCCATCGCCGCGGTTTTCTCGGACGCCTCGCGGCCATAACCGCCGCGGGAGCCGCGGGATTTGCTCCATCACGGCTCGTCGCCCAGCCCGAGACGAAGGAAGCGACCACGGATCCTAACACTGACTGGCTCAGCAAGGTGCCAGGGAAGCACCGCCAGTTCTTCGACATGCCCAACCCGAGCGGAGGCCTCCCGCAGATTCATATTCTGAACTACATCAATGCCTATCGCGAGGCTCACAAGGCGAAACCCAGCGACGTGAAGGTGGTGGCCAGTCTGTATTTCATGACCACGCTTCTTGCCTTCAACGATGAGATGTGGGCCAAGTACAAGTTCGGCGAAATACTCAAGGCGGATGACCTCACCACGAAGTCCCCTGCGGTTCGGAACATCTTCTGGAAACCGCGTGAAGGGTCTGAGACGTTGCCGGTAACAGGATTGATTGGCGTACCTAACGCGGCGTCGATGACCTCACTCCAGGAGAAAGGCACGCTGTTTCTACTCTGCAACAACGCCTATAACTTCTGGGTCGGACAACTCGCCGGTGCCAGCGGTGACAAAAAGGCCATTCGCGCCGAGCTCGACAAAAACATCGTACCGGGCGTCGTGCTCGTTCCAGCGATGGTCGTTGCCATCAATCAGGCTCAGCAGGCCGGCATGAGCTATATCTACCAGGCCTGACGGACCGATGAAGGACAAAGCAGGCATGCGGAAGAACGAGAGCACGCGCCTGGTATCGAGCCGGGCGTAGTGCGCAGAGTGCAATTGGCACGAAAGGCTGCCGCGGCGATCGTTCTGGTCGCGGCAGCCCTCGTGTATCCAGCCCCTTCGATCTCTACGCAGGCCCGGCTGGTCGAGCGGCACACGTTCGAAGAAAACGAAGGACGGCTCATCGCATATTACTCGTCCGTTCTTGCTTTCTCGCCTGGAGGGCCGTTGCAGTCGATTCGCGCTGGTGCGGTGGACATTGGCGTTGAAGCTACTTACGTGCCGGAGCTCGACGAAGCACAGCGATCGGCAGGCTTCGACAAGCCCGAAGCGACGAACTTCACCCCGGTTCTTCCGCGGCCGCGGGGATCTGTGGGCCTGCCAGGCAAGGTGCTTCTGGAGGTCTCGTGGATCCCGCCCTTCCGCGCCTTTGGCATCAAGGCCAATGTTTTCGCTGCGGCGATCTCTCGCCAAGTCTGGTCGCAAGCGGGGTACCAAGTTGTGCCCCGGATCTCGTTTCTGGTTGGGCGCGTGCGCGCTCCCATCACGTGCAGCGATGACCTGGCGCGGGGCGACAACGACGAGCTCGTGTACTTCAACAATATCTGTCACGCGAATGACAGCGATGATTATTTCGAGCCCCGCCACGTTTCGGCCGAGATAATCCTCAGTCGGGCGATGCACGGCGGACGCTGGATGCCATACGCGGGCGGCGGTGGTCGCTGGGAACGATCCCGCTTCGACATCGGCGTCATCAGGAGCGACGGTTCCCGCGATCCGGATCATCCGGTGCTCGAGATGGAAGCTACACGCCCTCATGGCTTCGCGGGTGTGAGCTGGCTTCCACGCAGCCGGGCGCGCTTGAACGGCGAGTTCTATTATTCGCCCGGCAGCCTTGCGACGCTGCGCGTATCTGCAACTATCAACATTAACGGCAGGTAGAAGTTGCGTTCGCCATGCCTCTTTCTTGTTGTGTTAGTTGCGGCGGCAGTCTCGTCATGCGCGGACTTCGAATCTCCCGAGGATCCCACTGGAGGGCTGCCTGATGTCGCGATATCAGATCCGTCCTTCAGTGCGGACATTCAACCGATTTTCACAAAACGTTGCTCCATCGGGGGCTGTCACTCGCTGGCAAGTCGTCAGGGTGATCTCGTGCTAGTCTCGGGGTTCGCGTACGACTCCCTCGTCCGCGTACCGGCGGTACTCAACCCGAGCTTTGAGCGCGTGGAGCCCGGGGACTCGGACAGCTCCTGGCTCGTGCGCATGATTGACGCCGACCCGGCGCGCCGGAATAACAACGCGCGCATGCCGCTCCTATCGACCCCGCTCACACCCAACCAGATCGCGACCATTGTGAACTGGATCGATCGCGGCGCCCAGCGGAACTAGGCTCGATGCAGGCTGTCTCGACTTCGTTGGCTCCGATAGCCGCCCTGCTCCTCACTCTTGTGGCTTCGGCCTGCGGAAAATCCGAGGACCGTGGGTCTGCGCGTCCGGACACTGCAAGGAACGCGGATTCGTTACGCGCAGCGGCAGCGGCGGAGAGTACTGCAGCTGAGCTTGATCAGTGGAACAAAGCCGAGGTCGTGAAGCGGCTAGCCGAAGCCGGCCTCGTTGTAAGCGAGTCTGGTCGCGTCGCACGGCACGCGTCGCTCGACATTGTCGGATCAGTGCTCTCCGTTTCCGGTGGTGAGCTCCAGATCTTCGTCTATGACGACACCAGCTCGCGACTTGCGGACAGCCGTAAGCTCGACACCGTGTATGTGGAGTCGCTCGACGCGACCGCGCCACCCCGCCCGCGTTTCATCGTAAGCAACAATCTGGTCGCCATTTTGACAACATCCAGCAGTCTCCTCGCCGAGCGCGTGGAGAACGTGCTACTGGCTAGACATCTAAGAGCTAGGGATTAGGGATTAGGGATTAGGGATTAGGGAAACGCCGAACGGGCCAGGCATCCCTGCCTGACCCGTTTTTGAGCTGTAGGGCGGGGGAGGTCCTAATCCCCAATCCCCAATCCCCAATCCCAAGCTGTTACGTGCATTTCACGACGCCTTCGGCCGAGCCGGAGGTCGCCG
>JBHENQ010000043.1:0-9768 GCA_046261975.1 Gemmatimonadaceae bacterium
ATCCCGACTATCAGAATGCAATCTTCGCACTATGTTACGGCGGCAACGGTACTCCTTTCGGCATTGTGGCCGCGGACATCGTGCGTGATATCTGTCTTGGCCGTCCCAACAAAGATGCGTACCTTTTCGCGTTCGACCGCAAGTCCAAATAGACAACCGGAGAACATGTATCTCGTCTTCAAGCTCATTCACGTCGTCGCCGTGGTGATGTTTCTCGGGAACATCACTACGGGAATCCTGTGGAAGGCACACGGCGACCTGACCGGCGATCCTCGAATAATCGCGCACACGATGCAGGGAATCATGAAGAGCGACCGGTGGTTCACGATTCCCGGTGTCGTTGTCATCATCGTGGCCGGATTCGGCGCTGCCGGCATCGGACATCTCCCACTTTTAGGCACGGGCTGGATTCTCTGGTCGATCGTGCTGTTCATCATCTCAGGGCTCGCGTTCATGTTCCGGATCGCGCCACTGCAGCGCCGCCTCTTCGCGCTAGCGCAGTCCGCAAAGAACGCCAGTGACTTCGACGCAGAGCGCTACCGCTCGCTTTCGCGCCAATGGGGGTTCTGGGGCATGGTGGCTCTTCTCACGCCTGCGGCCGCTCTCGTGCTGATGATCATGAAGCCGGAGATCTGACCCACCGTTAGAACGCGCGGCGAGGTAACGGAGTGTGTATCTTCCTTCGATGACACCGCGCTCTATCAGCGATCAGTCCGACGGGGACCGGGGGTTCTCGACACTTGGTCTGGACCCCCGCATTCTCTCCACCCTCACGGCTCTGGGTTATGAGGAGCCTACGCCCGTCCAGCGCTCGGCAATCCCACCATTACTCGAGGGCCGTGATGTGCTCGGGCAGGCAGCTACCGGCACCGGCAAGACTGCGGCGTTCGCCTTACCGCTGCTGCATCGCGTCAGTCCGGGTGCGTCACCGCGCGATCGTACCGCGGCCCTCGTCCTGGTTCCCACGCGTGAGCTTGCGATGCAGGTGGCCGAGGCTGTGCATCGTTACGGCAAGCAGCTTGGCGTGAGCGTGCTCCCCATCTATGGAGGAGCCGCCATGGAGTCGCAGCTCCGTGCTCTCAAGCGCGGGGTGGATGTAGTGGTTGCGACACCGGGGCGGGCGCTGGACCACATCCGCCGCAAGACTTTACGACTTGGTTCGGTGAAGGTGGTCGTGCTGGACGAGGCCGATGAGATGCTCGACATGGGCTTCGCCGAAGATCTGGAAGCGATCCTGCAAGCCACACCCGCTGAGAGGCAAACCGCTCTCTTCTCGGCAACTCTGCCGCCGCGCATCCGCGAGATAGCCGCCAAACATCTCAGAACTCCAGTGTTCCTCAAGATCGAGGTGGCAGCCGTGCCGCTGGGGACGGCGCCGAAGGTACGGCAGGTGGCGTACATCGTCTCTCGCGCGCACAAGATGGCGACCCTGGGGCGGGTGCTCGACATAGAGCATCCGGCATCGGCAATAGTCTTCTGCAGGACGCGCACCGAGGTGGATGAGATCACAGAGACTCTCAACGCGCGCGGATATCGCGCGGAAGCACTTCACGGCGGTCTGTCGCAGGACCAGCGAGATCGCGTGATGAAAAAGTTTAGGTCGAACACGGCGGATCTTCTGATAGCGACCGATGTCGCGGCACGCGGGCTCGACATCCGGCACGTTTCACACGTGGTCAACTACGATGTGCCGGCGGCAGCAGAGGGTTACGTACATCGCATCGGTCGCACGGGGCGTGCGGGCGGCGAGGGCGTGGCAATCACCCTCGCTGAGCCGCGCGAATACCGTCTCCTCCGCAACATCGAGCGGCTGACGAAGCAGAGCATCGAAGTCGCGACCGTGCCGAGCGTTGCGGACCTGCGCGCTCACCGGCTCGAGCTCACACGTGCGGCGCTGCGCGAAATGCTGGAGGCAGGGGACCTCGACAGATTCCGCGTAGTGGTCGAGTCGCTGGCCCAGGAGTTCGACATCATGGATGTTGCGGCGGCCGCGGTGAAAAAGGCGCACATGCGCGACGGCAGTGGGGAGGAAGACGAGATTCCTTCCGTCGCGGCGCGAATCGATGTGCGAAGCGAACGCGCGTCGAGCCGGTCGAAAAAGAAGGATCCGCGCCCCTCCACTTCGGCGAAGCAGAAGGCGCGCGGGTCGCATGCTGCTCCTGAGTGGGAAGTGACGCGGCTCTTCATTGGTGCTGGCCGGAAGGCCAAGGTAGGCCCGGCCGACCTCGTAGGCGCCATAGCAAATGAAGTCGGCATCGATTCACGGGCTATCGGCGCGATTCAGATCGCGGATCGACATTCCCTGGTCGAGGTGCCGCAGGAGATCGCGGAAGACATTATCACGGTGCTGCGCGCAACGACCATCAAGGGCAAGCGCGTTGCCGTTCGTCTCGCTCGGAAGAGCGACGAGGTTACCGGATAGTCACACCACTCGCTTCACCAGCTCCCGCACGGTGTCGGCGATCGCATCCAGTGTGTCGAGCACGCCGTCCACAACTCGAAAGAGGTTCTGAGGCAGGCCCTCAACCCGTTCACTCGACCGCAGCCTCGGCCGGCGTTCGGGTGCCGGAAAGGGGGTTGCCTCGCCAACGGCGGTAGGCGGACGAGGTGGCGGCGGCAGCAGGTCGCCGCGTGGCTCGGGCACTGGCTCCAGTGGGAATCCCATTTTATTGCCTCCGTCTGGCTCATTCGTGATAAGAATAACAACGAACTTGGTAAGAAAGAGGTTTCGCCTTAACTTGTTCCAGCCAATCTCGGAGCATTCTGAATGAACGACAAGCAACTCCAGGCTCTGATTCGCAAGAACGCTGCAAAGGTAGCGCAGGCAAAACCCAAGCCGCGGCGCGCCTATGATGCGACACTGGATGCCACGCGGCCCGCCGAGCCGGACGACACGAGCGAGGCTGACGAGATCTTCCGGGAGATGAAGCGGCGCGAGTTCTGAATCAGGCGCTCGCTCTTTCTGCCAGAGCGGCGTCGATCTGCCTCAGGTGGTGTTTGAGATGAGCCACGTAGTCGCGCATGAAATAGTCCAGAGTCGCAGGCTCGTGGGCGGGTAGGGCCTTCCAAGCTATTTCGTGCAGGTTGTGTCGAAGGCGCGGACGTGCGCGAATCTCTTCAGGCGTACTGGCCATGACGCGGGCGAGGTGCAGGTTGATCGTCTGCCAGAGCGTGATCAACTGGTCCCAGGGAGCGTCCTGATAGTTCTGCGCCGAAACCCAGGCCTCCTGTTCGTAGCCGGGAAAGACGAGATCCTCCTCGAAGCGCGCGCGTAGAAACCTCTGGTGATTGTGCGACGCGGAGTCTATCAGATGGCCGATGATCTCTTTGGGGGACCAACGGCTTGGTGCCGAACGTTGCGCGCTAGCTTCCTCGGACACTTCACGAAGCCTTGCGCTTGCGGTGTCTACGGATGTGACCAGATCATCTATGTAATCCATGGCCAGAATTGTCCGCCGCGTTGATTCCTGCTGGTGGTGGGGAAGATACTAGTCGGCAACGCCCAACGTCCGAGCCTCTAGCGCCGCTCGTATTTCCAGTTTCGTGACCTGCCCTCGGTCATCCATTCAATCGCTTTTTCCAGCCGGCGCTTGCGCGTATCGTCGCCCTTTGCCTCGGTTATCCACTCCACGTACTCGCGCTTATGGCTGGGACTCATGTCGTCGAAGATGGCCAGCGCCTTCCTGTTCTTCTTGAGAGCGCTCGAGAGGTAATCGGGTACCACGACCTCTCTTTTGTGCCTCGGCTTTGACCTGGCCGGCACTTTCACGCCGGACTCATTAAGCCTCATCGCTTCCTTGATGTAAGTAGTGAGAGCCTTCTTCGATGGAAGATCAGAGATCCTGGTGATGCGGCCGAATTGCCCCATGGCTTCCACGCTCTTTCCGTTCGTGTCCACGATCAGCGAGCCCTTCCAGAAACCAAAAGCGCAATGCTCCTGGAACGAGGCCATGCTGCACAGCACCCCTTTGTACTCGAAGTGGGGAAAGCTCCACTTGATGGTCTCCAGCACCTCGGGGCATGCCGAGTGCACCACGTCACGAAGGTGAGTCAGGATTGGCTTGCCGAAGTCTGCGGACTTCGCGATGTAAGCGTCGATCCGAGGGTCGCGGGTCCCCATTTCTTCCTCACTGAGCGGTCGACATTAACATGAGAGCACCGAATGCATCAGAATAGCTGCCGGGCGTCTCGCTCGCGAGACCGGACGCGCCAGGGAGCTCACAAGAACGAAGTTGTATACGGATGCAGCGGATCGCGACGGATCGATTCGTCGGACAGCACCGCCTCGTGGCATCCGCCCGATCCGATCCATCCGGAGCATCCGTATAAACCTTCGTTCTTGTGGCTCGCCTGCGTTGTTTCGAGGACTTTTGTGCTGTAGGCGAGCGCTACGGGCGCGGCACCTGTACCTTGGCGCTGAATTGTCCCTCTTCGAATCGGCCTGTCGTTCCGTAGGATCCGTAAGGGCTCGTCGTGCGCGCCTCGAATCTGAATGTACCCTCAACAATCTCGCCCCCGCCGCTGAACGAAGAGAGAATGACGTGGCCCGCGCCAGGCTGGGCGGTTTGGTACGACGCGCTCACGACGTCGCCACCGATGAGCTCATCCAGCCGCGCATCGCCTGCATCCAGATCGTAGGGCCCCGGGCCGTGAAGGATGATGCGGAGTTGAACAGCCTCGTCGTTGCCGCCGATAGGTCGTGAGCCGAACACGAAAAGCGTGTCCACTGCCGCGCCGCCGTCTATCAGGAAGGCTGAGGCGGCGCCCAGCCAAGTCTGCCCTTCCCATACGCCCGTCAACCTGCGCGCCTCAAAGGGCCGAGGCTCCGAGCTGTGGGAGCACGCCAGTGAGGGAAGGGCCAGGGAGCACAAAAGTAGTGCACACACAAATCTCGGAATCGACCGGAAGGGAACCAAAGGTTGCACGCTTAGCTGAGCTCCGCTGTGATAGACGAGCGTCCCCTATGCCGCTCCTGTCTTTATCGAATATCAGTGTTTATCCGCGTAATCCGTGGCCGCTTTACGCAGTATCAGTCTTTGATCGGCCTCGCGTAGCACCGCAGTACCAAAACTCCTGCGGTCAGGCCCGCGTCACAGTTGAAACCTTTCCTTCAGCACCCAGGCCTTCGCTGCGAGGAAGATTCGAATCATGAGCGCATGATCGCCAGGAGGCACGGTTATGACGAGCGCACTCCGGTCCGTGCCGCGCGTACGGCGCACTGATTCTTTCGTGCGCATTCGGGGCAGAAGGCCACGGAACCAGTAGGGCAGATCCGCTCTCTGCACAGAGCTCGCCTCCATTCTGGTCCGTGCACCCGACACGTCGGCCAGAGCGACTTTGCAGTACCACTGACCGCGGTGGCTCCCCAGCGTGGCGCGCTGGAACATCAGCGCGCGGCGCTCCAGACCCGCCCAGGCCTTCACGTTCGGCACCACGGCAGGACGAACTTCTATGCTCTGGTCGCTTGCGTCAGGAACTCGAACGAGAAACTCCCACCGATAAGGCTGCCGGTAATTCTCGTCGATGACGCTGTAGACGTATTCGGTACCCGGCCGCACCGTATCCCGGAACTTTAGTTGGGCACGGCGTTCTTCCTTGGGCAGCACCTTTACTCGAACTACATTGTATCGCATCGCGAAGTCGTGCTGCCAGCTATCGGATCAGGCTGAAAGGGATCCTCACATTTTCTCGTCTGCCGAGGGGCCGTATATGGACGGCACCGGTACATCGTTCAAGCGCAGGTATACGGTGAGCTGCCCGCGATGATGGATGAGGTGATTGATGGTTGACCGTGCCACGGCGGCCCGAGGCATTGTAAAGAAGACCTGATCGCCGTGCTTCAGTGACCAGGCCACCGTGAAATCGGCATCCTTGGCCGACGTGAGTGCCTCTCTTGCCTCGCGAACATTCTTGTCGAACACACCGAGCAGAGTCTCCGTCGTCTCGAAGGTGTAACCAGGAAAGGCCGCAAGGTTGATCTCGGTGTCGCGCAGCGTTGAGGTCAGCCAACTGGGCATGTTAGCCACGAGCTGTGCGAGGTGGCCAAGTGCAAACGACTTTGGATGCGGCTTCCACCGCCCTTTGTCGCCAGGGACGCGCTCGAGCACCTTGCGGGTCGTGGCCATCTCGAGATCGAATTCGGGGAGCAGGGATTCGGCAATGCTCATGCGGATCTCCAGAGTTGGTTCGGGGAGGAGCGCCTAGAGGATCACGCTCCCCCCTTCCCCGGCCGCCCTCATTCCCACACGCTTGATACGGATACCGACGGTCTGTTACGGAACCTTCTCGTTGGCAGTTGGGAAGGGTGGCAGCGGATAAGTGCCGATCTTCTCGGGTGTATACTCGCTGGCCCAGAAGTCGGGCGGTCCGTCGCTGTCCGCCACCTTGTTACTCACTGGCTTGACGCCGTGCTTGAGGTAAGCGATGATGTCCCACAGCTCCTGATCGGTCATGTGGCGCCACTCCGGCCAGGGCATCGGGGGGGCAAGATACTTCGGGTTCGCGGGATGGTTCCCCTGGCCAGGCACGGTGGACGTAATCTCCACATCGGGCGTCTCGCCCGGGCGTAGCCCATATCGCAGCGAGTTGAAGATCTGGCGCTCGCTGAAGCGGCCCAAACCCGTGGCGTTGTCTGGCGTCAGATTCCGCGGCCGGGTCTTGAACGGGCCGATCGTGAACTCCTGGTCCGGGCTCACCATACCGGCGAGATACCCCTTTGCCGCCGGGTTCGCTCCGCCAACGTGGCAGCCGGCGCAGGCGTGGTTGATGGCCAGCACTCTGCCGCGCAGCACCTGCGCCTGAAGTCCCTGAGTCGCCGGCGTGTCTTCGCGAGTGGAGACTCCCGGGGGGGGCGTCATGCAAGCGGCAACTGCGAAGATGGGCAGAAACAGTCTGAGACACTGGGACGAATCGCTCAACCGTCGCATCACGTTCTCCTCCTTTTTTTTATTTGACTTCGAGAATGCCCATCATCCCTTGCTCCTCGTGGTCCAGGATGTGGCAGTGGAACATCCACTTCCCCGCGTAGTCGTCGTACCGCACGATGAAGCGCGCCGTTTCGTGCTTGGGCACGTTCAGCAAATCCTTCCAGCTCCGGAATGGCTCCGCCACTCCATTGCGGTCCAGCACCTGGAACTGGAAGCCATGCAGATGGAACGGGTGATCCATGCCCACCAGATTCTCGATCTCCCAGATCTCCGTCGCTCCCACCTTCGCGCTAATGTCTACGCGGCCCATGTCCATCGCTTTGCCGTTGATAAAGCCCTGTGTCAGCACCATCAGCCTCGTGGCCGTTGCTTCCGCCGTGTCCAGAACGGGGATCGAGCGCAGGGTCCGGGGCAGCTCGACTGGAGCCGCTGGCGTCTCGTCCGTGTACTGCAGCGTCAACAGATCCCGCGGCACGTTCCAGTCGGTGGGCCGCGTCTGGGGTATGTAGCGGTCATACGGCAGCGTCTGCAGAACGCTGCGCGCGCCGGGCGGACCGGATCCGCGCACCAGCAGCTCCACTCGTTCACCATTCGCGATCAAAATTTCTTTGACTTCAACCGGGCGCTCGAACAGTCCTCCGTCATTTCCCACGTGCAGGAACGCGTGACCTGACAGCGCCAACCGGTAGACGCGGGCTGCGGAGGCGTTGACTACCCGCCAGCGCTGCACTTCTCCGCTCCGGATGGTGAGCGTTGGCATCACGTGTCCATTGACGAATAGGACGTTGCCTTCGCGCCCGTTCTCCCTATCGACGTGCGCCTGGGTGGAGTGCGAGTGAGCGCGGTCGATGGAGCCGTCAGGCTGGAATCGGTTGTCGGAGAGAATCAGCAGTTTTTCCTGCAGGGAAGCGGGAAGGGGATCATCAGCTGCCCGGACGATGATGGCTCCGTACAGGCCTTTCGCGACCTGATACCCGGTACGATGGCCGGGATGTGGGTGATACCAATAGGTTCCGGCCGCGCCGTGCTTGATTGTAAAGACGTAGTCGTGCTGCTTGCCTGGCGCGACGGGATGGAACGGACTGCCATCGCTGGCGAAGGGGATGTGGAGGCCATGCCAGTGGACGGTGGTTGGCTCGGGCAAGTTGTTCTTGAAGTGAACGATGACCCGGTCACCTTCGCGCACCTCAAGCGTGGGGCCGGGGATGCTGCCGTTATACGCAAAAACTTCAGTGGTGGCGCCGGGCAACAGGGAGAGTCGAGTGGGCTCGGCGGTGAGCGTCAACTCCACGGTTCTCTGCGCCGACGGGAGACTCTCTCTGGCGCGTGAGGTAGTCATGGACTGTGCGGACGCCGCGGCCACTTGGGGAGTATGGTGGCGGTTTTGAGCCGCTACGGCGCTGAGAGGTAAAGAGCAGGCCAGCACGGTCAGCAGCTGCGCAGTGAGGACGGCTTTGTCTACGGCGTCACCACGGCACAGAGCGTGGTAGAGGAACTGAGCCAGGTCTCGGTTCGACGGCATGTGGGGGCGATCTCCGGCGAAAATGAAAATAGGCCGACGCGAGAATCCAGTGGCCCCTCGCGCGCGGTCCGTTGCGTCAGCCCATAACATGCAACACAAGGGGCCCCAACACCATACCGAAGCTCGAAGTAATCCATTTCGGGGCTGGCACTGTCATACTAGTAGCGCTCGCCCACAGAAGTCTTCCAACCCGGGAAATACATGCGTCGATCTGTCGCTCATCCGCGGCTTTTGCTCACGGCGCTCATGAGTCTCCTATTGGTCACCCGTCCCACATACTCGGCGGCGCAGTCTTCCGCCGGGACGCCCGCCCTCCCCGCGCCCCCCACGTCCCGCACGCACGATCAGGCGCCAGGAGCGGTAGCGGCGCGCCGTGCCGGGCCGGTGCGGATCGATGGCCAGCTCGACGAGCCGGCATGGCAGGCAGCGACTCCTGTCACTGACTTTCGCCAGTTCGACCCGAACGAGGGACAACCAGCGTCGGAGAGAACTGAGGCGCGAATCCTTTTCGACGGCGACGCCGTCTACCTCGGCATGCGGCTCTACGACAGCGAGCCGCAGCGAATCCAGTCGCAGCTCGCGCGGCGCGACGAATCAATCGAGGGGGATCTTGTCGAGGTGACTTTCGATAGCTATCACGACCACCTGAGCGCATTCATATTCCGGCTCACGCCGCTGGGTGCTCGGCGCGATGCAACCGTTAGCGCGACGGGATCGCAGGACAACTCGTGGGACCCCGTGTGGGAGGGAGGCGCTACCGTTGATTCGCTTGGTTGGACGGCGGAGTTTCGAATCCCGCTGTCACAGCTACGCTACGATCCGAACGCGAGGGAGCACACTTGGGGACTTCAGCTCGGGCGGAAGATCGCGCGTAAAGCCGAAGTGAGCTTCTTCGCCTTCACGCCGAAAGCCGAGCAGCAAGGCGTGAATCGCTACGGACACCTCACGGGACTGGGCAAGCTTTCCTCGCCGCGCCGATTCGAGCTCGTTCCATATGCGCTCGCGAAGAACAAGAATCCGGTTGTCCGGCTCAACGATCCGTTCCGAACCAAAAACGATGTGGTTCTCGGCGCCGGAGTCGATCTCAAGTACGGCATCACCAGCAACCTGACCATCGACGCCACTATTAATCCTGACTTCGGCCAGGTTGAAGTGGACCCGGCCGTCGTGAATTTATCAGCATTCGAGACATTTTTCCCCGAGCGGAGGCCGTTCTTCGTTGAGGGCGCAAGCATCTTCCGCTTCGGCGCCATGCGGACGCAAAACACGTCGAATGGGTACACCTTCCTGCATTCGAGACGCATCGGGCGCTCGCCGCAG
>JBHENQ010000044.1:0-22445 GCA_046261975.1 Gemmatimonadaceae bacterium
GCAGCTCCGCAACTGAACGCGTGGGCGTGATCCGAAGCTGGGTCGAGCCTGTTT
The DNA here is from genome assembly GCA_046261975.1 of Gemmatimonadaceae bacterium. Lineage (GTDB taxonomy): Bacteria > Gemmatimonadota > Gemmatimonadetes > Gemmatimonadales > Gemmatimonadaceae > JBHENQ01. Next base: position 55 of record JBHENQ010000044.1, read on the forward strand.
CGGGCCCTACCACGCGCCTCTTGAAGACGACGCTTGCCGCCTTCACCTGTCGTGCCTTTCCCTCCCTGCTCTGTCGCGTGAAGATCAAACGCTCCCCATCGTAAAGGCCGCTCTTCGGAAAAGCGAAAACGTCACGAGAGATCTCCTCGAGCGGGTAGGCAAAGAACCACTCTATCAGCGCCCACAATTTGCCGCCGTGCTCCAGGATGTAGAGTATGTTGTGATCCCAACCGTACTCCCCGATCAGACCATTGAGTCGCGGAGGCGACGCACTGGGTCTTTCTAGCGGTAGGCTGGGAAGCGTGTCGCGAGTGACCAGAAGAGGCTGGAGGGCGGGCATCTCCGGCATGGGCCGCCCCGCGCGCGCGGCCAGCATTGCCCGCAGCGCGAATTCCCCGATCTGTCCGGTCACGGTGTTCGTCACATCCACATTCGTGGCGACGGCAACGCCTAGCTTTGCGTCCGGCAATGCGGACAGCTCCGTGGCGAATCCGTAAATCGCGCCGCCGTGTCCGACGCGCCGGTGGCCGTCGAGCTCCGAGATCGCGAACCCCAGCCCAAAACCCTGCGTGGCTCCGGGACTGGCGAACTGTGGCACCCACATCTGCTCGAGAGTGGTCGTTCGAAGGAGCGGACCGCCAGCAGCTCGGCCACCGCCAAAGAGCACGGTCATGAAACGACCCAGGTCGGTGACCGTCGAGTACAGGTTGCCGGCCGGGCCCGTACCTAGCTCGAAGGTGGGCGCCGGGAACCTCGGCCGGTCCATCCCCCACATGAACGCGCTGGCAAGACTCCGCGTTGTGGCGGGTGTCGGCTCGAAGCTGGTGTGCTGCAGCCCTACTGGATCGAGCACCATCCGCTTCATGTAGGCGGGGAAAGGCTCCTGCTGCCTGCGCTCGAGAACGTAGCCGACAACCGAGATCGCGGCGTTGGAGTACTTGCTTCGCTGCCCAGGCTCGTAGACGAGTGATGTCGAGTTGAGACTCTTTACGGTGGCGGCAAGCGATGGTGAGGTGTTATCGAAGTAGTGTCCTACTGGAGGCTCGCGGACGAGGCCTGAGCGGTGCGCCATCATCTGTCGCAGCGTGATCGGCTTGCCGAACGGATTGATAGGCCTGAAATCCGGCAGGTACCGCTGGATCGGAGCGTCGAGGTCGAGCTCTCCGCGCTCCACGAGCTGCATGATGGCAATATCCGTGAAGAGCTTCGATACGGAGCCGACGCGGTACACGGTCTCAGCGGTTGCTGGAGTGCTGTCCTTCTGGTTTGCGATGCCGAATCCTCGCGCCCAGACCACCTGCTGGTCGTCCACCAGTGCGATGGACAGGGCCGGAAGCGCCTTGTGCTCCATCTCGCGCTCGATGAGTCGTTGGATTGATTCTGTCGCGGGGACGAACTTGGTGGGGATTTGCGCCACTGCTTGCGCCTGAGAAAAAGACGGCGCGGAGAGCGGTGCCAGCGCGAGCGTGAGGAGGAACGCGCCGCGAGAAAGGCCAGGCAAGGAAGTAGGGGTCATGCCGTACAAGGTCACGTGTGCTGAGTACCGGGGCAAGCTGCAATCGGCACCGAACTTGCCAAACCTCGGAGCAAAATAGGGAATGCGCCGAGGTCAGGTATGCCAGATGAAACACGGAACGATCACGGAAACTCGCCAGACCACTGCAGAGCGTCTCTTGTGCTCGTGGACGTGATCAACGACATGCAGTTCGATGGCGCGACATCACTCCTCCGCCATGCGATACCGATGGCCAGGCGACTGAAAGCACTGAAGCGCCGCGCCCGTGAGGCCGGGATTCCAGTCATCTACGTCAATGACAATTTCGGCAGGTGGCAATCGGATTGGGAAAAAGTGGTTGCCTACTGTCTCGGCGAAGGCATGCCCGGCCGGCCTATCGTCAAGATGCTCAAGCCAGACAGGCGCGACTACTTTATCCTCAAGCCAAAGCACTCCGGCTTCTACTCCACTAATCTGGACGTACTTCTCCGGCATCTCGGAGTGGAAACCATCATTCTCACGGGTATCGCAGGCAACATCTGCGTATTCTTTACTGCGAGCGATGCGCACATGCGCGACTTTCGCGTAATCGTGCCAAGCGACTGTGTGGCTTCCAAAACTGTAAAGGAGAACAAGCACGCTCTTGAGCAGATGGAATCCATATTCGAGGCCGACGTGAGCCCGTCGGCGCACCTGAACCTGGCCGACCTCAGGGACTCATGATCCAGGATCAGGTCCCGTTGAAGCGGACTGCCAATATCTGTCTATCGCTTTCGTCGCGAGCTGACTATTCGAAGCTTGGCTCGTAAGCTTCCGCCTCCAGCGGCTTGATCTGATCGTTTCGAGAAAGGAGCCTGACGCACGTGTTCCACCGCAACAGTGATTCATCGTTTCCAGGCGGACGCGAATTCTCCGCCCGCTCGTACCAGCCCATGGCCTCGTGAAACCAGTCGTGTGCTATCCGCGCCGCTGACGGTCCTCCGTGTGCTAGCTGCGCTTTCGCGCGGCGTTCGCAGATGATGCCCGCGTAGTACGCTCTTCGGTACTCGTCATCGATTCGCGGCAGAACCTCACGCGCTCTGCGTACTCCGTCCGACAACTCCCCCTCCCCCTGGGCGAATTGATCGGTGATCGATAACAGAAGCATTACGATGGCTTGCTGGTTTGCGGGGTCGATCTCGAGCACGTCCAGACAGATGCTCTCTGCGGCGGAGGAATCATTCAGCAACCGGTAACGCTCCGCCTTTTGAAGGGCAGAGGGTACTCCCTCCCGTGTTATGGGCTTGAGGCGGTCGCTCATCGTCACTTCTCCTTGTTGCGCCTGCTGAAGATCTTGACAAATCTGCCAATTGGATCAAAGAACTCGTCGACCACCCGTTCCTTGAGCGGAATGATGGCGTTGTCCGTAATCGTGATGTTTTCCGGGCACACCACCGTACAGCACTTCGTGATGTTGCAGTAGCCGATTCCGTGGGCCCGCCGGAGCTCGGGTACGCGATCGGCCGTGTCGAGCGGGTGCATTTCGAGCGCGGCCACGTGCACCAGAAACCGCGGACCAATGAATTGGCCGTGCTTCTGGTGATCTCGCAGAACGTGACAGACGTCCTGGCAGAGAAAGCACTCGATGCACTTCCGAAATTCCTGGACGCGGTCCACGTCCGCCTGTGCCATCCGCCAGGTTCCATCGGGTGCGTCCGGTGCGCGGGGCGCGAAAGGCTTTATCATCTGCTTGACGCGAAAATTCCAGGAGACATCCGTCACCAGGTCGCGCACTGGCGGAAAGGCGCGCATAGGCTCGATCGTGACTGGCTCCTCGAGGTTCAGCTCGCTCAGCCGCGTCATGCACATGAGACGCGGCATTCCGTTCACTTCGGCTGAGCACGACCCACACTTGCCGGCTTTGCAGTTCCAGCGCACCGCAAGGTCACCCGCCGACTCGGCCTGAATCTGATGGATGGCGTCCAGCACCACCATTCCTTCCGAGACTCCAGTAGAATACTCATGCAGGCTGCCGCCCGACCTGTCTCCTCGCCACACAAGGAAAGTCGCGCGTCCATGCGGTTCCGGGCCGGATTTTGCCGGCTTGTCCTCCGAGACTTCGCCTGTGTCTACCAGATCGGGCTTGAGCGCCTCCGTAGCCATCACTTCATCTCCTCGATGATCTGCCTGAGCTCGGCGGGCATCTCCAGAATCGGTTCCCGCGAAAGCTTCATCGAGCCGTCTGCTGCCTTCTGCACTATTATGTTGAACTCCCCGTACGCCGCGTTCTTCTCCTGGTAATCCTCGCGAAAATGCCCGCCGCGGCTCTCCTTTCGTTCGAGCGCCGAACGAGCGATGGCTTCGGCTACGGTAAGCTGGTTCGGCAGATCGAGCACAGTGTGCCAGCCCGGGTTGTATTCGCGATTGCCAGAAACCGCTACGGCGCGCCCACGCTCCCGCAACTTCTCGACTGCGGCGAGGGCTCGGTTCATCTCCTCTTCACGCCGCACGATTCCGACGAGATCCTGCATCATTAGCTGCAGATCGTGCTGTACCCGATAAGGGCCATCGCCGTTTCCCTTCCGCTCGAATGGTTCGAGCGCGGCACGGGCCGCCGAATCCACTTCCTGTGAGTCAATCGCCGCTGAAGAACCATTGCTGCGCGCAAATGCGGCCGCATGATCACCAGCGCGTTTTCCGAACACCAGGAGATCCGACAGGGAGTTGCCGCCCAGCCGATTGGCGCCGTGCAAGCCCGCGGCCGCCTCGCCCGCCGCGAAGAGTCCCGGTAATGTGGACATCTGGGTATCGCCATCCACGCGAATGCCGCCCATGATGTAATGCGTGGTGGGTCCCACCTCCATCGGCGTGGTGGTGATGTCTATGTCAGCCAGTTGCTTGAATTGGTGGTACATGCTTGGAAGCTTTTTCTTGATATGCTCGGCGGAGTTCGGGAGACGTTCCTTTATCCAGGAAATGTCGAGGTAGACACCGCCGTGCGGGCTCCCTCGCCCGTCGCGCACCTCGCGCATGATACACCGCGCAACGTGATCGCGCGTGAGAAGCTCGGGTGGCCGGCGCGCCTCTTTGTCGCCCTGTGTATAACGCCAGCCTTCTTCCTCGTTGTCGGCTGTTTGACTCCGGTAGTTTTCCGGTATGTCGTCGAACATGAAGCGCTTGCCATCCTTGTTGCGCAACACGCCACCCTCGCCACGCACGCCCTCCGTCACGAGAATCCCTCGCACGCTCGGCGGCCAGACCATTCCTGTGGGGTGGAACTGAACGAACTCCATGTCCTGGAGAGCCGCACCCGCGTTGTACGCCAGCGCCAGCCCGTCTCCCGTATACTCCCAGCTATTGCTGGTGATGCTGTACGCTCGGCCCACTCCGCCGGTGGCAATCACCGCCGCGCGGCACTTGAACAGACGAAAACGCCCACGCTCGCGGTCGTAGCCAAGCGCGGCTGCAATGCGGCCACCGCTCACGAGAAGATGGATTACAGTGCACTCCATGTGCACGTCGATTCCTTTGTATGTCGCGTTGTCCTGTAGCGTACGGATCATCTCAAGGCCGGTCCGGTCACCCACGTGGGCGAGTCGTGGATACTTGTGGCCGCCAAAATTGCGCTGGAGGATGCGGCCATCCTCCGTGCGGTCGAAGAGCGCCCCCCACGCCTCGAGCTCGCGCACACGGTCCGGTGACTCACGGGCATGCAGCTCCGCCATGCGCCAATTGTTGAGGTACTGGCCCCCACGCATGGTGTCAGCGAAGTGCACCCTCCAGTTGTCCCTTTCGTCCACGTTCGCAAGCGCTGCCGCGACTCCGCCTTCCGCCATGACGGTATGCGCTTTTCCGAGAAGTGACTTGCACACCAGCCCGACCTTTGCACCCGCGTCGGCCGCCGCGATCGCGGCTCGCAGTCCGGCTCCACCTGCGCCAACGATGAGGACGTCATGCTCCACAACCTGGTAATCTGTCACCTGCACCTGCGGTGGATCCGGTCGTAGCGTCCCATACAGCTCACAGGATTCTCCAATCTGTCCAGATTCCCATGGAGCACATGCGTATGTAAATGTCGGCGAATGCGACGATGAAGAGGCTCAGCCACGCCCAACGCATATGTCTCCGATTCAGGCAGCTCGTGCAATCGTAAAGGCGCTTTTGCACAGGTGAGCGGGAGATCCGGTCCAGATACCCGCCTACCACGTGGCGCATCGAGTGACAACCGAGCGTATAACCGCCGAGCAGAATCACGTTAGCGAGCAGCACAAGAGTTCCGACGCCGATGCCGAATTCTTCCCGACCGGTGGCCGCATTCACGAACCAGAGCGCCTTGTAAACATCGATTGAGAGGAAGACCAGAAACGCCAGTGCGATGTAGAGCACGTACCGGTGGATGTTCTGAACGATAAGAGGGAATGAGCGCTCACCGAGATAGCTCTTCCTGGGTTCTCCCACAGAACATGCTGGCGGATCCGCCCAGAAGGCCTTGTAGTACGCGCCGCGATAGTAGTAACAGGTGACGCGAAACAAACCGGGAAACGGCAGAATCAACAGAGCGGGAGAGAAGACGATTCCCGACGGCCACCAGCCTGGCTTCGGTCCAAACCAAGCGTGAGAAGAGCCGCCAAATACCTCCGGTGAGTAGAACGGAGAGAGATAAGGGCCGAACGTGTAGTGGTTGCCCTGAAATGCTGCCCACGTGGCATACGCGACGAACGATGACAGGATCAGAAAGACTATCGCTGGCTGCGTCCACCATGCGTCGCGACGCATGGTCCGTCCGAACCGACGCTCGATTACCGGGAGCGGAGTGGAGACGTGTCCTAGCGCCATTGATGAAAAGCTCCGAAAGAGAATGCCGGTCGAATATGAAAGCTCGTACGCCGGGGCGTTGTCAATGGTTTGGTTTGGGAACGCCGGCGTTCTTGCGAAGCGCAGCGATTCGGTAAGCTTCCCATACTACAACAAGAGCCAGTGAATACTCGTAATGAACGAATGGCAGAGAACGGGTGATATCCATCCCAGGTCGCTCATCGATTCGCGATTGCAGCTCCACGAAGTCTAAGCTGGAGCGACGGCATCGCGGGATTCCTCGGTGAACCGCTGCTGACGCGGAATCTTCGCGCCGCGCTGACGGTTGAGATTTTGACGCTTCGCATCGTTAGCGATGAGCAAAGATCGCTACCCGAGGCTCGACGCGGTCCGCGCGCTCCTCAGCAGCCAATAAGGGGGCGCCCGTCAACTATGGCGCCAGAGCCCCGAATGATGAACATTTGGTCATGTTCGCCGTCGGCCGGGCAGGATAGAGCTGTCCGCCTCGGTGAGATAATGGAGGTGTCAGTTGGAGAGTCAACGCCCTAAGCAAAGCGGTCCGCTCTCAGCTGGGGGGTCCGGCCTGATCCTTCGTGTAGGCGTTTATTATCTCCTCCTCGCGGGAGCATACTTTCTTTTCAGATACATCCGGTTGCGGTCTACGGCCTCCTCCGTCACCAGCGCTCCGGATAGCACACCTCGGCCGCCCGGTCTTCCCGCCACCGGCGGACTCGACTCCTTGGTGGCCAGTTTGGACGCATCCCTGACTCGGCTGGGCGCCGGCGAAGGAAGTCTCGCTCTGGCCGCAGTGGCGGCGATGGTTGGTGCCGCTCTCCTTTCCGTGCCCGTTGCGTGGCTCTACACGCTCACTCGCCAGAAGCGCGGCTATAGGCAGTCGGTCGTACAAACGCTCGTGCTATTACCGGCGGTAGTCGCGGGTGTGGTGGTGCTGGTCAAACTGAGCCTCGCGCTGGCTTTCAGCCTGGCGGGGATCATAGCGGCCGTGCGGTTCCGAACCACTCTTGAAGACAGTAAGGATGCCGTCTACATCTTCCTCGCTACTGGCATCGGCCTCGCCGCGGGCGTGGATCTCTCAGTAGCGGTCGTTCTTTCCGTCGTGTTCAACGTCCTGAGCCTGTGTCTATGGTACATCGACTTCGGCCGAAGCCCCGTTCGTCTCGAGGGACACGATGCTGAGAAGAGAATGGAACGCGCGCTGGCTCTAGCCAACCGCACCGGAATGTTTGTGGCGAGAGTCGACAACGAGATACTGAAGGACATGGCGCCCGAACAGCTTGAGGCGCTGGCCGACCGTGCTTGGCGCCGTCGCAAGAGAAACGATCCTGACGCTTCCCCCGATTCCGGACCCAAGTTCGACACCTTGCTCCGTGTGCGGACTGCCGGGGTGAATTCCGCGCGCGAGGCGGTGGAACCCATTCTGGAACAGCACGCTAAACGTTGGCGATTTGGCGGGGTCGTTCATGAAGACGATGGCAGTCACACTGTTGAGTATGGCGTGCAACTGCGCCGCGGCACGGGGAGCGAACCACTCATCGCATCGCTCCGAGAACGCGGCGCTCCTGATGTCATTGAGGTAGAGATAAAATGAGCCCATCCTGCTGGAAACCAGCCGTCCTCGCTGTCTTCGTGCCGCTCGTTCCGCTGTTCGCGCAGCAGCAGAACCCGGCCGGCGTGTTCGACGTTGACAGCGTCCTCCCTGTGACGCTTACCGTGAACATCAAGGCGATCAAGAAGGATAGAGGAAGCCAACGACCATATCACCGGGGTTCGTTGACCTACGATGAGGCTGGTTCTCCAACCACGCTGCCGGTGCAAGTGAGAACTCGCGGGATATACCGGCTCAAGAACTGCTCCTTCCCTCCCCTGCGTCTCAACTTCTCCAAGAGCCGGATAAAAAACACAATCTTCGGGAAGCACGACAAGCCGAAGCTCGTCACTCACTGTGAGGAAAGCGACGACTACGAGCAATACCTGCTGCAGGAATACGCGATATACGAGGTCTACAATCTGCTCACACCGTTGAGCCTGCGCGCCAGGCTGGCGCGAGTTACGTATGTGGACAGCGCGACGGCACAACCTGCAACGACCCGCTTCGGAATTCTGCTCGAGGAGGAGGCGAGCATGGCCGAACGCAACGGCGGGAAGGTCCACGCTGTGCAGGGAGCAAGGGGCGATGACCTCGATCCGCTGCAAACTGCGATATTCGCTGTCTTTCAGTTCATGATAGGCAACACGGACTGGTCTGTGTCCGCACTGCACAACGTTCAGCTGGTCCAGGCCGCAGCCGCCGTACATCCGGTGGCGTACGACTTCGATTGGACCGGTGTGATCGGAACGCGCTACGCGAAGCCAGATCCGCAGTTGGGAATGAAGTCCGTCAAGGAACGCGTCTATCGAGGCTACTGCGTATCGCCGGAGATGTTCTCGCAAGTGCTTCAACTGTTCAACGAAAAAAAAGAGGCCATATACGCTGTCTACCGGCGGATACCGTCGCTGAACCCGCAACACCTCGAGCGAACTCACAAGTACTTCGATGAGTTCTACGACATCATTGGTAATGCGCGCAGGGCCAAGAGCGCGATGGCGGACCAGTGTAGGAGCTAGGGATTGGGGATTAGGGATTAGGGATTGGCGATTCCCGATCCCCGATTCCCCAATCCCTAATCCCCATCTCGAGCACCATCGGCACTGCGAGCATGAAAATGGCTCGTCCTATCGAGCCCTCTGCATAATCACGTTGCGAGCCGTGCATGGCCTCGCCAATTGTCGACCACAGGCCATGCGGCTCGGACATTGTCGGGAGTCGGGAGTCGGAAGTGGGAAGTCGGGGAATCGGGAATCACTTCGCTGATTCCGGCATTACGATTCGGGAGTCAATATACCAAGCGAACGTTCCGGGGAGGGACCGACTCCCGACTCCCGACTCCCGACCATGGCTCCCGACTCCCGATCATGCCACTGACAGCTAGCGCTACCCTGCCGGGCCCGCAGTCAATCCTGCCGCCTTATGACGAGAAAGCCAAGGAAACCCGACTGGCCAGCATGAAGCGGCGCGCCACCGGAATGCTCGCCGTTGCCGGCCTGGTCTTCATCGTCGCGAAGCTTCTCGAGCCTAGATACCCATGGCTCGGCTACGTGGTTGCCGCTGCTGAAGCTTCTCTTGTCGGCGGACTGGCGGACTGGTTCGCTGTAACCGCCCTCTTCCGACACCCGCTCGGAATACCGATTCCGCACACTGCCATCATTCCGGCTCGAAAAGACAAGGTGGGCAGGAACCTTGGGGGCTTCGTCCAGCGCAATTTTCTGAATAGGGACGTCGTCGCCGCAAAGCTCCGGTCTCTCGACGCAGCTGAACATCTCGCGACATGGATGAGCAAACCGGAGAACGCAAGGAAAATCGCCAGACAGGCCGCCGCCGGTCTCTCAGGCGCGGCCAAAGTTCTGCGCGAAGAGGACGTGCAGAAAATGATCGACAACGTGCTCGCCACGCGCGTCAGAAACACGAAGGTGGCGCCGCTCCTTGGCAAGCTCCTCACCGTGATGACCGCTGGCAACCGCCATCAGGAGCTGCTCGACGAGGTGATAGCTCTCACGGCGAAGGCTGTGGCCGACCATCACTGGCTCATCCGTGAGAAGATCGATGCCGAGAGTCCGTGGTGGGTGCCGCCTGCGGTAGACGATCGCATCCACCAGAAGATCATACTGTCCCTGGAGCAGATGCTGACTGACATCCGCGACGATTCAGATCACCCGCTCCGACTCCGTTTCGATACGGCGCTCCACGAGTTCATCGACAAGTTGCACAGCTCTCCGGAAGTCATTGAGCGCGCCGAGACTCTGAAGGAGGACATCCTTAACGCGGCCGTCGTGCAGCGATTCTCCTCTTCACTCTGGGCCGACGCCAAGGACGCTCTCCTTCGCTACGCCGAGGATCCCGATGCTCCGACTTCCGGGTCCATCGAACATGGACTCAACGCAGTGGGGGAGGCGGTGCTCAGCGATCCGGCACTGCTGGAAAAGATCAATCGCGCGATCACCGATATGTCGCTGCATCTGGTGGAGCGGTACAGGCACGAGGTGGAGGGTCTGATCTCACAAACCGTCAACTCATGGGATCCGGAAGCGACATCGCGGAGAATCGAGTTGGCAATTGGCCGGGATCTTCAATTCATTAGGATCAACGGTACCCTCGTAGGAGGGCTGGCTGGTCTTCTACTCTACAGCATATCGCAGCTCATGCTCCGGTACGGAATCGGAGGTTAGGCGGTACCGGTGACATGGCGGAGTGCTCCCGAAGGTGTTACATGAGTGCTCAATAGCACCCTCAAGGAGGACTCATGCGCCAGCAGCTGACAGCGTTTTCGGTCCATCAGACGGCCAAGGTCGCAGCTGCGCTCTATGCAGTCATGACACTGCTCTTCGTTCCCATCTTCTATGTGATTGGATTGGCGAGTGGCACTGGATTCGGCAACTTGCCTTTTGGAGGCACGTTCCTGTTGTTATTACCGGTGCTCTATGGCGTAATCGGCTACGTCTTTGTGGCCATCGGCTGCTTCATCTATAATTTCGTGGCTGGACATGTCGGTGGCGTCGAGGTGGAGTTGGGTTCAGCTGGAACTCTCCAAGCTCCGTAGGGCCAGCCAGAGACACGGGTCAGAACTCGCCTACGAACTTCACCTCCGGCTGGAGGTGTTGGCCGAACTTGTCCTCCACTGCCTTCTGCGCCGCTGCAATGAGGCGGCGCACGTCTGCGGCCGTAGCCTGGCCCAGGTTGACCATGATGTTGGCGTGTATGTGCGAGATCTGCGCGTCACCCACGCGAAACCCCTTGAGGCCGCATTGGTCCACCAACCTGCCGGCCCCAACTCCTTCGATTTTCTTGAAGATGCTGCCCGCGCTCGGATGGAACTGTAGCCATGGATGCCGTGCTCCCCGCCAACTCAGGTTTTCCTGCAGGATGCGCTGCATGACGGCCTCATCGCCACGCTCGAGCTGGAAGGTGACCGCGAGGACGATATCGTCGCGGTGATGAAAGATGCTGTCGTCGTATCCGAACCTGACGTAGTCTGACCCGACTGTCTTTCGGTCACCTTCCTCGGAGAGTATGTCGCACGACTCGAAGACTTCGGCAATGAACATCGTCCGGTCGCGTTCCGGTGCGGGCGACAGGAAATGCAAATTCTGCCAGATTGCGCCGCCCACGGTGCTCGGAATGCCTATGTAGTGCTCCAGCCCTGACCAGCCGTTACGCACCGCCTCCGTTATCAGATCCGCGACCACTGTGCCGCTCTCCACCCAGAGCTTGCCGTCAGACGTCCAACGCGTATGCTTGGACGTATTCCGGATGACGAGACCGCGGAAGCCCTTGTCGCCTACGAGAATGTTGGCGCCCAGTCCGAGCACGAAGTATGGCACACGCGCAGAACGGGCGGACCGAACAGCTGCTTCCAGCTCGTCGGCGGTGGTTGCTTCATACAATAGATCGGCCGGTCCCCCGATGCGGAACGTCGTATAAGGACCAAGCATCTCGGCACGCTTCAAGCGTGATGACCCGAGGTCGCGGACCACCTGATCGGTTGCTATGTGAACGGAGGCAGTCATGGTGGCAGAAAGGAATGCTGATCACATCGGAATCGCCAGTGCTTCTCGTCGCGCGCGCATAATGCCAGCTCTATTGAGCGCCGTGATAATGGCTCTCGGCTGCGGGCCGGCAGACGACCCGGCGCCCCTGGGCAATACCGGGCCCGGAACGACAGTAGCACGCATCGACATTCTCAGCGGTCCCGCAAGCATCACCGTCGGCGACACCGCGCGCTACACGGCCGTCGCTGTCGACAACGCGAACTACGTACTGCCGGTCACTCTTGATTGGCACTCATCCAACACCATCGTACTATCGATGAACTCGGCGACCGGTGAAGGAATCGGGCTCGAAGCAGGCGAGTCAGTGGTGTTTGCTACGGCGGGAGCAGCACGAAGCAATAATCGGGTGACACGAGTTAACGCCAAACCTGCTTTCCCTTAGAGTCCGGCCGAGCCATCATGATCAGTCGGCACTGTACGTTTGGCCTTCAGCCAGGCCGTTGGGGTGTGGTCTCGTATTGCGGAAAACAATCGGCAGCGTGAGGCATCCGACGTCAGCACAGATCGCAACGTCGAAATGAAGATGCGGCCCGGTGCTGTTGCCACTGTCACCACTGAACCCGATCACGTCACCTTGAGCCACGAACTGGCCGTGGACCACTGAGGCGCCGTTCAAGGCCAGATGGAAGTATCGGCCGAACGTTCCGTCAGTGTGCCGGATCAGCACGTAGTTTTCGTCTCCGACGCGACGAGTACCATCCGGAAAAAACTCCACCACAGCTATTACTTCGCCACCCCGTGCTGCCCTAACCACCGTTCCCTTGGCCATATCGAAGTCGTAAGCATACTGAAACGGCCCCTGCACCCTGTGCGTACGCATTCCGCCGCTACAGTTGCCCTGCGTTACCCGAAAGGCTCGGCCCAAATCGAATGGAAGAAGGTAGACCGACGTAGCCTGAGCCGGATAACCCCGGCAACCCTCTCCGGAGCCAGTCGGGCCGCTATCGTCGGAGCATGCCATCGAGGTTGCGAGCACGAGTGCCAGCTGGACTCGATTGCGCATCGCCACGGTCACTGCTGGAACTCCTCGACCACCGCATGGGCACTCAAGGTCCCGCTGTACAATGCCGTTCCAACGATGGCCGCCGAGATGCCGGCAGCTTCCAGGGAGTGTAGCTCATGCATCGTGCTTATCCCGCCTGCAGCCATCACCGGATGATCCGCCGCTTCCACCACGTTCTCCATGAGCGCCATGTCAGTCCCCGCAAGGTGTCCATCGCGGTGGACCGCGGTGACGATGACACCCGCAAGAGGCAGATCGTTGAGGTGCTCGATCACGCTCATGAGATGACGCGTAAGAGTCCTCGACCGGCCACGCGTCACTACGCGCCGATCTCGTACGTCCACCGCGACGAGCATTTCTCCCTCGTGCCGCGAAGCCTCGTCCTCGATCCAGTCCGGCTCCTCGACCGCGCGGCTGCCTGCCACGACGTTGGCCGCCCCGTCCGAAAGGAGGCGTTCTATTGTGGCCGTGCCCCTTATTCCGCCTCGCACCTGCACTTCAGTCTGACTTTGCGAAAGGATGTCGCGTACCAACGAGGCGTTGTTTCCGTGGTCGTCTGCAGCGTCGAGATCCATGATGTGTAGACGCTCGAACCCCAGACTTGCCCATCCCCTGGCGACGTCCACGGGGTCTCCGAAACGGAGCCGCCCGGCGGTCTGCGATGCGCTGCTGGCCTGGACGCATGCCCCGGCCCTAAGGCCAATCGCGGGTATGACGATCATTCCTGAACTTTATCGGTGAGGGTACGCGCCCGCGCAAGTGGCCCGCTTCCTTATCCTTGTCCCCAGCAATAAATATCACGTACCCTGACCTGCCCAACGGCCCGGATTACTTTACCGTAAGCCTCGGAGGCTTCCCATGAGAGTTTCTGGTTTAATCGCTGTAACTTTGGTGATTGCCGCTTGCAGTGGCGATGATCCTACGCCACCGCAAACACCGGCAGTCGTGGAAGTGTCCATTGTACCCGCTACCACGATGACTTCGATTGGGGATACGCGTTCGGCGACGGCGGTTGTCAGAACTGCCAATGGCACTGTGATCCAGGGAAGCAGCGTCAGTTGGACGTCGAGCAACACCGCGGTTGCTACAGTAAATCCCGCTACCGGTGCCGGAACCACGGTGACAGCGGTGGGCAACGGCTTCACTAACATCACCGGACGAATCGGCAACGTGAGTGATGTCGAGGTTGTGACCGTTGCGCAGGCTTTCGCCAAGCTCACGGTCGCTCCCGCCACAGCGACAATCAACAAGTCGGCCCCGGGCAATACGGTACAGCTCACGGCCACGCCCCAGGACGCCCGAAACAATAATATTACCGGGCTGCCCCCTGCGACGTTCTCCTCCAGCAACCAGAACGCTGCGACTGTGAACACGAGCTCGGGATTGGTAACGGCAGTCGATGTCGGAACGGCCACAATCACTGCTAGTCTCACGGCGGGCACGGTTACTCAGACAGGTACTTCGGCTATCACGGTTCAGACAAACCCAGGGCAGCAGAACGTCAATGTTGCAACCGTGGGAAACACGTTCGATCCTGTTTCGGTAACTGTGAGAGTCGGCGATCAGGTCACTTGGACTTTCAATGCCGCGCACACAGTGACCTTCAACGCCGGACCAAGCCCTCCGGCTAACATAGGCACGGCTGCAGCCCCAGTGTCGAGCGGAAGTGTGGCGCGAACATTCAGCGCGGCCGGAACCTATACCTATCATTGCGAACTGCACGGCACGGCCACTACCGGCATGCGCGGCACGGTGATCGTCAATCCGTGATGTTTGTCCGTCGTCCGCGAACCTTGCTGAGTAGCTGCGTGACTGCTCTCAGCGGAGCTGCTGCGATGTTCTTCGTGCTCGCTGCGTGCACCACCTCCGATGCCCGTGGACCAGATGAAGTTGACCCGGGCGCTATTGGCTACAGCGAGGGCAGCGCCGCGGCGCCGGTACATGTGATCTACTTCGATGACTACGTGTGCGACGATTGCGCGAAATTCAACAAGGACGCTATCGCGGCGCTGCGCGAGGAGTGGATCGCGAAGAACCGGGCGCGCCTCACGGTGGTTGACGTGGCCTGGAAGCGTGGCAGTGTCGCCGGGGCCGCCGCTGCCTGGTGCGCCGACGAGCAGGAGAAGTTCTGGCCCATGCACGACCTGCTCTTTTCACGGCAGGAAGTCTGGAAAAGGAAGGTGGATATTCCAGCCGAGCTCGCTGCTTACGCCTCGGAGCTCGGGCTGGACACCGTGGAGTTCAACCGATGCGCGACGAGCAAGTCGCATCAGCGCAGGCTTGACCTCGCCGAGGACGCAACGAGGCGCTTTGGCGTACGGGGAACGCCGGCGTTCGTCGTAAACGGGCGGCTATACTACGGCTCCCAGCAGTGGCCCTGGGTACACGAAGTCCTGCTGGCCCACGAGCGCGGTACGCCGGATGCCGCGCCGTCGCCGCCCCTGAAGACACCGATGAAGCAAGTGGTCGATTCTGCGCGCTTGAGGTTTCTTCGCGATTCTCTTGGTAAGCTCGGCACGCGATAGAACCCAGTACATTGAGCGCGCCAGGCCTTGTATTTCCGGCTGCTTGTGAATAAATTCACAACCTGTTCTGTTGGGAATTCATAGTTCCCTTTTCTTCAATAATTCCTCGTTCGGTTCTGGAGGCCTCGAGAAATGCAGTTCGTTAAACGCTCGCTAGTGGCGAGCGCATTCGTCCTTGGTGCATGCGCCGGCGGCGACAAGGCAGCTGACAGCGACACCGCTATGGCGCCAGGCATGGGCGGCGATACATCCGCCATGGCACCCGCTCCCGGCACGTCCTCTGGCGCTGCGATGGCGATCACCGGCACCACCCACGAAGTCAAGATGGTCGGCGATGACAAGGGCTATCGTTTCGAGCCCGCGAACATCACGGTCAAGCAGGGCGATGGCATCAAGTTCCTCATGGTCTCTGGCGGCCCGCACAACGTTGCATTCGACCCTGCCAAGATTCCGGACGACGTTGAGAGCCAGCTTACGGCCAACATGCCCAGCCAGATGTCGCCACTCATGAGCCCGATGTTCATGAATCCGAACGAGAGCTACACCATCTCCTTCGCCGGCATCAAGGCTGGTTCGTATCCGTACAATTGCACTCCGCATATCGCGATGAATATGACGGGGACCATCACGGTCCAGTAATAGGGTTAGGTCTTATCGCAGGTACGAGGGCGGGGTCGCAAACAAGCGGCTCCGCCCTCGGTGGTTTGTGAGAGAGAACGGCGGGTTTGGGGTGTGGGGTGTGGGGTGTGGGGTGTCGGGTGTAGGGTGTTGGCCATCCCTCCCTCCCCCTTGCACCTGCCACCCCACACCCCACACCCCACACCCGCATTACCCACCATGCGCTTCTGGATCGGCCTCGTCACGTTGGCGGGCGGTGTGGTCGTTTGGCTTGCCGCGCGCGCTGAGAAGAGTCGCGTGCCGCCCTACCTGCCGAGCTTGGGTCTCGGGATCGCCGCGCTCGGAGTTAGCACTCTCTCAATGACTCGCACCGGCCCTGGGTGGATAGTATCCTCGATTGCTTTTAGCCTCATAGCTATCACTCTCATAGGATCGGTCGTCCTCGCTATCCTAAGAAGGCGCTCGTGACAACTCTTTTACGCGGGACTGGTCAGAATGCCATGTGAGACTTCAATACTACGGAGTAGCGCGATCCCGATGTGCAGCGTGCTCATTATTATTGCCGGCTGCGCGTCACCCCAACGCACGCGGCCGACAGGCACACCGCCGGTACCGCAGGCTGCACTCGCCCGCTTTGGCGCAAAGACCAGTGGCATGGACAAGCGCGACGGCCTGATCCCGGTCTATCTTGACCGCAAGACCGGCAAGGTGCTGCTGGAGATCCCACGCGATTCCTTGCGAGTGCTCTTCCTCGTGACCCTGGCGACCGGTCTGGGCTCCAATCCCATCGGCTTGGATCGCGGCGCGAATGCAGGTGAGTACGTGACCCGTTTCGACAGAAACGGCGAGCGTGTGCTCGTGGTCTTCGAGAACTGGAGCTACCGCAGCTCGGCGAGCGACAATTCTTCACACCAACGCACCGTCGCGGAATCGTTTCCTCCGAGCACCGTCGCAGCCCTGCCTCTCGTAGCCGAGGATGGTGGACGTCTACTGGTGGATGCGACCGAGTTTCTGTTCCGCGATTGGGCCGACGTTTCCACCACACTTGCGCAGGCCAACGAAGGTAGCTACTCGGTTGCACGCGAGCGGTCGAGCATCTACGAACCCAACACCAAAGGTTTTCCCCGAAACACAGAGATAGACATAGCTCTCACGTTCATGACAGCTGGCCGCCCCGGTGGAATCGTCTCCACCATAGTGCCAGATGGGCGAGCGTTCACGCTCCGGCAGCACGTGTCCTTTGCGCAGCTGCCCGACGATTCCTACAAGCCGCGGATTCTCGATCCACGTGTTGGCTTTTTCGGAATTGCCTTCCGGGATTATGCGCAGCCGATAGACGGTTCGCTCGAGCAGCGATGGATTGCACGCCACCGACTTGCGCGGGCGAACCCTGCAGACCCGGGTAGCACTTTCGTCAATCCGATCGTTTACTACGTTGACAGAGGCATCCCCGAGCCCATGAGGTCCGCTACCTTGGCGGGTGCCAATTTCTGGGTGGAAGCGTTTGACCGCGCAGGTCTTCGCGGAGGCTTCAGGGTTGAGCTCTTGCCCGAGGGCGTGGACCCGATGGACATCCGCTACAACGTCGTCCAGTGGGTCAACCGGCACGAACGCGGCTGGTCGATCGGTGGCTCGCTCGGCGACCCTCGTACCGGCGAAATCCTCAAGGGCATGGCTCGCATGGACTCGCACCGGGCGCGCACATCCTACAACCTGTACGCCGGCCTCATGGGCGCAGCAACGGCTAGCGCCGACACTGCCTTCGTGCTGGGACGCGTGCGGCAAGTCACCGCCCACGAGATTGGACACACACTGGGCATGGCGCACAACTACATCGCGTCTAGTTACGAGCGCGGTTCAGTGATGGACTACCCTCCCCCACGGGTGCGCCTGGACAAAGCCGGCAACATAGACGTCAGCGACGCATACGATCTTGGCCCGGGTGACTACGATGTGTGGGCCATCAGGTGGGGATATGGAATATTCCCGCCTGAATCAGAGAAAGACTCGCTCCAGGCACTCGTATCGGAGGGTTTTCGCAAAGGATACCTGTTTCTATCAGACGCTGACGCAAGGCCGGAGTTCGCATCCGATCCGCGGACCAACCTCTGGGACGATGCTCCGGCGCCGGTCGAGTTCCTGGGTCACCAGCTGGCGGTAAGACGCGTCGCTCTGGCTCGGTTCGGTGAACGAAACATCCGAGCCGGCGAGCCGGTCGCGCTGCTGCAGGAACGGTTCGCACCAGTGTATCTGATGCACCGATTCGCGATCAACTCCGTTGCCAAGGCGATTGGCGGTATGGAGTACAGCAGTTCGCTAGCAGGCGACGGCCTCCAGGCCACCGTGCCTGTCTCCGGAGAGCGCCAGCGCGCAGCGCTCAGCGCGCTCATGCGGACGCTCCAGCCCACCGAGCTCTCCATACCCGACACAGTCCTGACGCTTCTCGCGCCACGACCCTTTTCCTACACTCCCTACGTCGAGCTATTCCGCAGCCGTACCCGCCCCACGTTCGACGAGTTCGGCGCAGCCCGCACGCTCGCCCAGATGGTCGTGGACGCGATACTTCAGCGGGAACGTGCTGCACGACTGGTGCAGTTCGCCGCTGGAGACCCGCGAACCTTGAGCCTGAGTGAAACACTCGACTCGCTGGTGGCGACCACGTGGAATCGCTCGGCGGGACCGGCATCGCGTAGCACAGGCAAGACGAGCGCTCTTCGAAGTGTGGCACGGCGAGCGCTCGTAGATCGCTTGCTCTCGCTGGCGGCCGATCGGGAAGCGGCCCCCGAAGTACGCGCTTTGGTAGAATACCGCCTGGCACAACTGAGGAATGATGCCCGTGATTTCGCCAGGCGCGGCGGTAGCGAGATGGAAAGGGCTCACTGGAGCTCGATTGCCGCCGATTTGACACGGTGGATCGAGCGGCGAGAACTGCCGGCCCCGACACCGGCACTGATGCCGCCACCGGGTGATCCCTTCGGTGAGGACCCGGAGGTTTGATCCTCCCGACCAAACCGGCCAGGTCGGACTGGCTGCAAGGTCGTGCCCGGAACGTGCCTCGTCGCAGCATGTTCCTGGGTGCCGCTGGCATGGTCGCCTTTCTGGTTGCCCTTGTCGGTCTCATATTCGTGCCAAGCCGTGCCCGCCGGCGTGCAGCACAGCTAATGCCAGCTGAAAGCCAATATAGCGACACTTCTCGGCCATTACAGGCTATTCGGCATGCTCGCGTCCTCCTTGAGGCGACTGAACTCGCTTTAGACAGTGCCAGAAAGCGGGCTGCCAATACGCTTGCTCCAGAGCCTGCCTACGATACGCTACCAACCGAGCTGAGGGCCAAGCGTGCGGAGCTGGCAGCTCAGGCACTCGAGATTCAAAGACTCCAGAGACGGTCCAGGGAGGCACCCCTGCCCGAGTCCTATCGAGCACTTGGTAACGCTCGTGCCTTGCGCGAAGAACCTCGCGTCCGGCAGCTACTGGATTCCCTTGCGGACGTTGAGCGAAACCGTGAGGCATTTGGCGCTCTGGGTGGCGTAGACCCCATCTTCGTCGCGCTCACGGAAAGAGCTGGTGAGATCGGACGAAGCCTGCAGGTGATCGGGGCAGCCAAGGAGGATTCGTTACGTGCTGAGCTGAATATGCTGGCGCCTCGCCGGGCCTTGATCGCTCCGCCTCCGTCGAGCGCAACAAGCTCAGCAGGCTCTGCTATCGACACCTTGCGTCATGCCCGCGCCCGTGAGGTGGCTACTGTGGAGATCGCGAACCGGGAACGCGATCTGGCTCTCGTGCGCACGCGAAATCGCGCGCTCGATGAACGTGCAGCCGCGGCGAGAAGAATGTTGAGCCTGAGTGCCTCGCCTATGGCAATGCTTGCGGCTGCCCTTGTCTTGGGCTTGGCTATTGGCTTCGCGGTGACTCTCCTCCGCGAGATAAGAAGCCCCCGAATCGCTGACGGCGCTGAAGCGGAAGCCATTGCCGCCGCGCCCGTGCTGGTCACCGTTCTTCCATGGGAAACTCCGCCTGAGCGCAACAGGAGAGAAGCAGATAGGCAAGTGCCGGCTCTGATTGAACGTGGTTCCGAGGTATACCAGCGTCTCTTTTCGCGTCTCGCGGCTGAGCCGCCAGGTGTGGGGTTGATTGCGGTAGTGGGCGACGATATGGCTGTGACGGCTGTAGTCGCGGCCAACATTGCGGCTACTGCAGCGTATCATGCCCGCACTTCCCTACTCGTGGACACCGATTTCGATTCTCATTCTGCGTCTGCCGCGACACATGTTCAGCCCGCGCCTGGTATCGCGGAATTTCTCGCGCGGCGCACGCCGTGGGCTGAATCGCTCCGTCCTGTTGTAGTGGGGCGCGACCGGTTAATCGAGGTGCTTCCAGCGGGCTTGTTCAACGGACGTGGCACGCTTCACGGCGCCATGAATGAGTTCAAGCGTGAGATCGCTCTACTGACTCGGCGATTCGATACTGTGATCTTGAGCGCCCCGCCCTCCAGGCATGGCGCAGTACCGGCGGTCGGAAGTGCCGCTGGATCGGTGCTATTGTGTGTGCGAGCCACGCGAACGCCTGTCTCCTGGATCCGGGGCCTTGTTGTCGAGCTGCGGGAGCACGACGCACGGGTCCGCGGAATAGTGCTCTGGGATCGCCCTGATCCCGTACTTCTCCTTCCATCTGCACCGGCTGAAACCAGAGTTACTGGCTAATTGTGCGCTCGTCCTTCATGAGAAGCTCTAATTGACTATAGGCTGCGATATCCCCTTTCCGTCAAACGGTAATGTTTTGAGGGGATCGCGTGACAGTATCCCGCCAGTCCAAGCGCCATAATAGGGACAATTAGAGACGCTTAATGAGAGGCCGTGCATAAAAGTGCCGGCTCTCACTCCTGGAGGCGGCATGGCGGCATCACCGCAGGGCAATAATCGGAAACTTTGGAGCGCGACGGCGATTGGCGTTGCGCTCCTGGCCGCCTGCGTGGACGCATCACCCACGGGCAAGAACGAGGTGGTGGTTCCCGTTACGTCTCAGCCTCTTCTGGCCGAGGTGCGAGCCAGCGTTGACGCTGCCACCGGCACGATCAGCTTCCAACCCGTCGCTAACGCGAGTAGGGTACAGGGCTTGAGGACCCAGATGTACGGAAGTCAGAACGTGAACCTCCGGCTGTACAATGATGCTCCGCAAGTCACTTCCACAGCGGTGCTCAAGACCATTACCACTAACGTCGGGATTCGGAATCTCCTGGTCCACCCGATCGGTGACGAGGAAAACTCCGGACCGGCCGATGTCCTCGGGATCTTCGTGTTTTTCACGACAGAGCCGGTGGTTACTCAGCCCAACCCGTGTGCTGGCTGCTTCGCGCGAGTCGCCAAGCATCACGGAACCGGCACATTCGACGCTCCCAATCGGAAGTATTACTACTGGCGCGAGCGTCTGGCTTCCGCCGGATCGCCCGGAGACACGAGCACAAGGCGGCTCTGGACGTTCGAGATGAGCCCGCAGGTGACCAACTTCGTGTTCACGGTGCTCGTGAGCGCTGCATGGCCACCGCCATACGAAACTCGTTGGAAAGTCCGCTATACCGCTGCCACCGACTCCGAACCCGATCTGTATTCCGAACCCCGCTGGACACGTCTCACAAGTGGCGCTGGCGGCTTACTAAGCATTCTGGGCGGTAACTTACGGCTCGTCGGCAACCCTTTGGGGGAGCTGTACCAGATAAGGCGTGATTCTATCACAACTACCGGTGATGCCTACATCGAGGCGAGCATCGACCTCAACACCAGGGGCAGTAGCGCGCAGGTCGGAATGGCGTTCGCTGACGGCGTGAAGCTGGTAGCTCTCGGCATCGCCGGCAGTCGCGTTGGCTTTGTGACGTATCCCGGGCTCTCCTTCATAGGCACTCCTTATAGCGTGTCCACTGACAACTTTCACACCTATCAGCTGCGCAAGTACAAGGCGGATAGCGCGGTTTTCTTCATGGACGGGGTGCGTCGCGGCAGGATCTCCTACAGCAGCTTCTCCGCCGATCCAAACACGCCAGTCTCCCCGTACGTGATATGGGGAGCCGGGGCGACACGGTCAGGATCCAACTCTGACTGGAGATACGTCCTATATGAGCTGGGCTCTCCAATGCCGTGACAGCGTAACGCTTTGCGTTACGCTGAGCGTGTTGGAGAAGTCGTTTCCAGTGGGGGACCTCCGGTCCCCTCTGCCGCATTTGTTACCGAGAGATATTCTCGCGTGGAGGTCGCTACAAAACAGTTCATGAACGCCGACGATCATGCTGGTCGGCCGTCCC